>NZ_CP104972.1:330156-660312 GCF_025452195.1 Phyllobacterium zundukense
TCATCAGGCCGGCTACTGCGCCCAATGCGCCGTACGTAGCGTTATAGTCGGCAAAGTTGGCAAGATAGAAGGTGAAAGCCGCCGAGGCAACAATCCAGACCAACGCCGAAAGAACGGCTCCCCACGAAAGCCAGCGCCACTTTGCTTGTTCCCGGTCCGGACCAAAGCGATAAATGACCGAAATCGCGATGACGACAACCACGGCGATCAAAGGCCACCGTATGATACCGACTGAAATTCCACTCCAGCCATCCTGCCCAACCCCTGCCGACATAGGCGAAATGACGCTAAAGGCGATACTTAAGATAATTCCACAAAATATGCTGCCGAATGTAAAAGCGAACGCAATCAGATTTAATCTCAAGAAGCTGCGGGTTTCTTTTTGTCCATACGCGACGTTCAATGCTTCGAATATGGCTTTGACGCCATTGTTCGCGCTCCACAAGGCCAGCGAAAGCCCGAGGAAGAATCCGAGACTGAGTAATTTGACATCCTGTGTGGCAAGAGCTTCCAGCTGCGCTCGGATCAGATCAATTGCGTCATTGGGTAGAATGCCAGCGAGAACTGATATGTTGTTTGCAATCGTGCTGCGGTCTGCCAAAAAACCGTACAACGATGCGAAAGCGGTGAGTGCAGGAAACAAGGCAAGAAGCAAATAAAATGTGGAGCCTGCCGCTATCAGCATGACCCGATCTTGCTCCAACGAACGGTAGACTCTGAAGAGAACATCCTTCCATCCTCGTGGTGGAATTTCCGACGGACCCTCGGCGGCACGGCCTCGTCCAGCTTCCATATCGGGCATTTCCGAGATGCGTGGTGCCTTTTTGGCCCTGGAGCTGGATACCATCGTACTGGACCCTTGCATTTCATTGTTGCGGCGTGACACGTCGACGTTGGCCACTAATGCCGTCGATGTGAGGCGTGGTGCCACCCCGGGTGTTGGGGCGCTTCCAGAATCCCCTCACGGGACTTTTCACCCAACATTTCCAAGAGATGGATCTTAGCCCGGTTTATTCGGCTTTTGATGGTTCCAACGGGGCAATCACAAATGACCGCAGCTTCGTCGTAGCTCGCCCCCATGACACAAACCAGCATGATTGCTTGCCGGAAATCGGGATCGAGTTGATGCAAAGCCGTTTCAAGTTCATGGCCGCGAATAGTCCATTCCTGCGATGCCGGCCGCGAGGGTCCGTTTTCAGCGATATCATTTTCGCCGCCTGTGACCTCCCTCAGTCGCTGCTTTATCGCCGTATTGAAAGTATTTCTCATGATGGTGAACAACCATGACTTCATGCTCGTCCCGGGAGTAAACTGATGCAATGACCCTAGAGCGCGTTTGAGCGTTTCTTGGACAAGATCGTCTGCCTCATCAGGTTTCCGATAGAATGACCTTGCAAATGCTCTTAACGCCGGCACAAGCGTAATGATTTCCGCCCTGCAGTTAGTTTCCAACTGGAAATCTTCATAAACGGGATCAATTGCAACCATGTCTTGTCCTCTCTTGATGGGAGGACAATGCGTCGAAGATATAACTCGTTCCTCCGTCGAACTGAACTGTACGCTATCGAACATTTCAGCTTCTCGAGTGGTGAACAAAGACATTACTGGGTCATTTGTGGTGAGAACAGCATCGTCGGCTCTCATAGTGCAATTGAGAGCGGTGCTTGCTGTGGCGGCGTGGGCCAGCTTGATCTCCAGCACCACGCAAAGTGGCCCAGGGGCCACCTTGCTTGAATGATGAGGCTAGCGATTCTTGCTGCCCTCGCTAGCTTTCGATTGCTTGTCGGATGCGCTGCTCGATGACCCGCTCTTGTCCTGCTTGTCGCTCGAGCTTTTTGAACCACCCTTGCTGCTGCTTGATTTGCGGTCCTGACTATTTGGCATTTCTTTCCTCCATGTTCACTGGGAAAGTCCCAGTAGCCAATGAACCCCGGCTGAGGAAAACTGTTCCGGCCCGCCGACCGTTGGTGCGATATCGCACCAAATTTCGCTTAGGGCACGATATGGCCCCTTGATCGTCATCAGTTCCCATGTCGCGCCTGCGGATCCGCTTTTAGTAGATCCGCCAAAAATATCGTTCCGATCAGATCACCCGGCTCATTATAGACGCGAACGACCCAGCTGGTTGGGTCGCGTCCTTCGAGAACGCTATCAACAATGGTTTCCTGTGCCGCTTGTTTTGCCTGCGCCAGCGCGTGTTCGTAGTCCGGCAGCTCAATCCCTTTTACGTCTTCAAGAACGACGTCCTCATGAAAAACAAAACGAAATAATGGCATGGGAGTCCCCCCGCTCTGATGAGGAGGCGCGCTCATTGCGCAGAGTGAGCACGCCTGACATCAAGCTGCGTTTTGGGCTTTGCTGTTTACGCCGGTTTCGGCGAGCTTGGTCAGCGCGGCATCGGTGGCGATTTCTTCCTCGAGGGTTTGCAGCAGAAGTGCCGTCGCGTCCCTTATGCCGAGTTCCTCCGCCCAACGAGCCAATGTACCGTACCGGGCCATTTCATAATGCTCGACTGCCTGAGCTGAGGAAATCAATCCTGCATCAAGAGCCGGCTGGCCTTTGAAATCCTCCAGGACTTCTTCACCTTCAGCGATGATGCCTTCAATCGCATCACAGGTTTTGCCTTGCGCGCGCTTTCCGAATATCGCGAAAATCTGCTGCAGGCGCTCTACATGGACTTCCGTTTCATCACGGTGCTTCTCGAAAGCCGCCTTCAACTCCGGCGATTCTGCGCCTCTCGCCATCATCGGTAACGCTTTGAGAATTTTCCGTTCGGCGTAGTAGACGTCCTTCAGGGTCTCGTGAAATAAATTGTCCAACGTTTTTGTTACCATGCTTTTGTCCTCAGGTTAGTATTCGCCACCCAATGTGGCGCGTGAGCAAGGAACCACGCCGGACGACGATTGTTCCGCTTGGCGATAACAAACTAGTGGGATTTTTGTAACGGCGGAGAAATCACCGAGGCTGAAGGTGGCAATTGCCAACCCTTGCGAATTTGTTCAACCCAAGCGGCGCTTCAAACATCAAGCCCTTCTCGTCCGATAACCTGCCGAACGGCCATGAGCTGACCTCTTCCCTTGGTGTATTGCCCTATTTCTGCCTCTGTGTGTCACCCATCCGCCTGGCAAACTTTTCTAGCGCAACGACCACCCGGTCAGACGAACGGACTCCTCTTCGGCCAAGCCGTATGCCCCGTCCGCAAGTTCCATTAAGCCTGCGCGGTCCAAAACTATGATCTGCGATCTCCTGGAACGGATGAGCCCCTTTCCCTCCAGAATGTGTAGAGCAACAGTAACGCCCGATCGCCGCACGCCTAGCATGCGGGCAAGATGTTCATGCGTGAAGATCATGCTATCACCGTCCACCCTGTCGTGCGCGAGCAAAACCCATCGGGCCAGTCGATCCTCCAGCTTTGAATGTCCGTTGGCTATCGCTGTAGACCCCACTTGGATTGAAAGCGCACGCGCAAATCTTGTAAGCAATATTCTTATGGATTCTCTGGCGCGCACTGCATCCAATAAATCGGATGCGTCGATTCGAAGGGCGCTTCCATTCATTTGTACTACCGTGCGGTATGCACTGCGGTCGTCATATTGAAGAAGCGAAGAGCCGGACATTCCATCTCTGCCGAATAGACCGACTTCCAGATCGCGACCGCGCGGCAAGCTCGCCATCATCGAGGCGATACCGCTTTCAAGAAAATAGACGCGTTCAAGCTTTTGTGCGGGGATCTCGATCTCCTGTCCGAGCTTTAGCGGCACGATGCGCATTTTAGGCAAAAGCAGGGCTTTGTCCTCCCCGGACAACCTCGACAGCAAATGATTACGTATCGGAGGCAATTGATCGCTTGCCATAGTCTTTCCTTCCAAGAACGACTTACGGATCGTGACCTGCAAGTTACGAACTTTGGAGCATCACTTGGGAAACTTTTTGCGAGAGCGCATTTGCATACGGCTTAACGGCCGGGGTATGTCCTTGCCAGCACCGTCGTGCAAATTCTGATGATAGCTGTTGAACGTAAAAAATTCGAGTGCCCGCTACCGCTGGCATTGAGCATGTCGATGGCGTAACCGGTTACCGCATCAAGAACTAATCGCCCATTGCGTTGCATTCAGTTTCCCTCGCCCAATCCGTAAACTATTGATCTTCCGGACAACGACAGTTCACCTGCAATGTTCCGCCATGCGTAAACTTTGATGAAAATGGGGCCCTGTGAGCTTGCGGCGGAACAAATTCATTTCCTCTGCTTTGAAAAGCGATAGGGCGAAATCGAGCAAGAGGCTGATGATGCCACGAGGTCACAAATCCAAATACACGGACAAGCAGGAACGCAAGGCGGATCACATTGCCGAAGGCTATGAAAAACGTCGCATGTCCGAGAGTGAAGCGGAACGCCGCGCATGGGCGACAGTCAATAAGGAAAGCGGCGGCGGCAACACGTCGGGATCGGGGCGCGGGAAGAAGGACACGCACGAATCCTCGAAGAAGGGTGGACGCATCGGCGGCGCGGCCTCGGCGCATCGATCAGCCGAGCAGCGTTCGGCGTCAGCAAAGAAGGCTGCAGCAACCTGCAAGCGAAACGCTGAACACGCGCATCACTGATGTTTCCGTCCCTGGAGAGTTCACCATGACCGACCTGCGGCCGACCATCGGCAAGCCGAAACCTTGCACCTTGACCGAAACGGTTGGGTGCCCAACCACCAGCGGTTCCCGGTACTGATCTACCACAACGCGATGGTCGCAGAGGCAGAAGAGGCTGCGGCAGCGCTAGAGTCCATGTTTCGGCGCAATGATTGGCCGCCCCGGTGGCGCGATGGTGTCTATTTTTTTCATCACTATCATTCGACGGCACACGAAGTCCTGGGCATCGCCAACGGCAAAGCGCGGCTCATGCTTGGCGGACCCGAGGGGCAAGAGCTCAGTGTGACAGCGGGTGACGTGCTTGTGCTTCCTGTGGGCACAGGCCACTGCTGCTTGGAGGCAAACCCCGATTTTCTTGTTGTTGGCGCGTATCCTCCCAATCAGATAGCCGATTTGTGTCAACAAGCGCCAACTGCCGCCATGCTTGCGCAGATGAATAACCTGGTATCTCCGCTCTCCGATCCGGTTACGGGCCGCGAAGGATGGCTTGAAAAACTATGGTGATGATCGGACCCGTCGGCTTACGGCGACGACGCCTCCGGACTAGACGACGGTTGTGCGCTTTCGCGACACGGTCCCCGGGCGAGTTGGAATGGGGTGCGCAAGTGGGCAACGCGTGTCGCGACTTCGCCTTAGACCGGCGCAGGTGCCGTTCCCATCCAAGGTGCCGCCGAATGCGCCAGGCGTTCGTAAGCGTCGCAAAACACACGAACCGTGGACAGATGACTAAGAATAGAGATCCCAAGGTAGGACATCGTGCGGTATTTGTCGCACGAGGGACCAACCTGACCGTTGTCATGGCCGGGGAAGTCCTGAGTTCGGACGACTTTCTTGATCCTGGTTTTCAGGCGGCTGCCCGTTGTTCATAAGCTGCAACAGTCGTTCCACAAACATGGTGTCGCGCATGGCCTTGATAGAGGTCGATCGGGTTTCATCGACCATGCCTTCCGCCTTCAAGGAAGGTAATCGTGTCTGTCCGCTCATCGCTGAGTCTTTTTCACATCCATGATCGCCACCTCTTGTGCCGAGTCTCTGTCGAGAAAGGTCTATGCTTTTTTACAACTTTCGAACCGTGTATCGGGAAAAGCGTTGCCGCATCGAGCGCACATTGCATAGATTTTCTCGCCAATGGCCTTGCGCGTTGCGCCGGGGAGAAGTGGGCATCCGAGTGTTGGGGCCCCGGCGTTGAGGTCTACCAACAATACCGCGCCCCTGTAGCCGAGTGGTCAATCCCCCCCGACAACACAATCCGAATTCACCTTCGCAATTTCAGTTCCGTCGGCGACCAATCCAAGCCGCGCCTTTTCTGGAGCACCACAATTGCGTGCGCACTCAGGTACATCAAAAGTTTGTCCGCTAACGCACAGTCCAACACAAATCAGGAACATTTTGCTTTGGCTTTTGGTTGGGCAGCAACGGGGAATTTAATAGCAACAGGAGGAAACTATGCCGAATAACAATGAACGTAGCCAACAGGGCGATACCTCGAATCGCGGTTTTGCATCTATGGATGACGACAAGCAGCGGGAAATCGCAAGCGAAGGTGGAAAGCAGTCCGGTGGCAACTTCAAGAATGATCCGCAACGCGCAGCGGAGGCCGGTCGAAGCGGGGGTGAGCAGTCTGGAGGCAATTCCAGCAATCCGGAGAGGTCAGCCAAGGCAGGTCGAGAAGGCGGACAGCAAGCAAGCGGGGATCGGGAATCCAATCAACAGTCCGGTGGAGACCGCGAAGGTGGGCAACAAACGGCCGAAGAAGGTCAAAACGACGGGCAGCGGGGAGAAAACTTCGCGGACGATCCCGAACGCGCTCGCGAAGCGGGTCGCAAGGGCGGACAAAGCTAAACGCTGAACTCTGTGACGGCGGCCGGGACGCAACCCGGCCGCTGGCACAGCCCGTCTTCGTTTCCAATGAGATCCTGATCTCGGAACTAACTTTCCATGGCATCGCTCAATGCTCCGGTAGAGCAGCAACGGCTCTTCTTCCGCACTTGGCAAGCTTTCCAGCAGCACGTTTCGTGTCACCCACGCGCCTCGTACAGATATTCGCGATAGCCAGGCACACTTGGACCACGTCTTCAACTCATGCGTCGAATAACAACAGGTTGATGTGATCAAATCTGCACTGGTTTGATATTGTCCACCTGATCTCCTCTCCAAGAAAATAAATGGAAAACCCGTTTCCGGCTGATTGCCCAAGCCTGCGAACAGCGGTAATTTTGCCGAGTGTTGCGAGCATTAGATTCTGGAGTTCCACTCGCAATGCGCCTTCAAGACTTTTCCGATTGGCAAGTTCTCAAAGTGACGTGCACCAGATGCCGCCACGCCGTCCTCCTCGACCCCAAGGTCATCAGCCGGGCCGCAAAGAGCCCGGACACGATGACGGTGCAGGAGCTAGAAAACAAGTTCCGCTGCTCAGCCTGCACTCGGAAGGGCGAGGTGAAAATCGAGATAGGCCCGAAGCCGGGGGCCGGTCGGGGCTAGACCTAAACCTTCATAGAGGGCAGGTTCTCTAGTTCATCGCAAAGCACATTCAAATCCCGGTTGATAATCTGCAACTCCTCAATCAGGGCCATAGCTTGGGCTAAAATACCATCTGGCATTATTTGCGGATGCAAGCGTGCACCATCCATGGGAACGAATTCTCCAGAGCTATGGAGCATTGACCAAGGCGTGTGGACAAAGCCATTGCTGTGTGCCGAGCCTGTCGAAGGCACTCTTGATCTTTGCAAACAATTCCAGTTCCTCCGGCGCTTTCATACGATCCGGGAGTACCGTCAACGTCATGTCACGTTGCCCGGCTTCGGCTCGTAGAGCGTAGTAAAGGCCGGATGCGTCATATCGGTCCCATTTCGGGGCGATGCGGAACATCTCAAATACGAGCCAATCGCAGGAACTGTTTTCAACCGCGATTAGACCCACAAGCGAATATAGATCGTTCCACCGCTCGGGGTAGTCGCTTAAAGTGAAGTGATCGCCCACGCTATGGTTCTCCGGTTACAGAACGCGGATCGACAGTACCTCAGTCCTGCGAGGTTCATTATTGATGGGGAAGCTGTCGTTCTGACGATAAGGGCGTGCCGAACTTTGGCCTGCTGCAACAGGATCTAGGCGGCCGGCGTGCAACGCGCGCGGCTCACAACGCGGTTCTGTATGCCTTTGATCTGCTCTACTTCGATGGCCACGACCTAACAGGTCTTGAGCTGTCGTCGCGGCGGCATTTACTCGAAACGCTCCTGGAAGGCGAGACAGGCGCAATACGTTTGTCAGAAGAGATTGAGACTGATGATGGGACGGCTTTGTTGCGCTCCGCCTTTCGCGAGGTGGCAGATCATTCGGAAGTCTATCAACTATCAGCACCGACGAAAAACTAAGTCGGGTAGTAAATCCCAGAAAGGCGGTCGGCACCTGCCAACAGGTCTGAGCATCGCGCCGAACATTCCTGATCGCACGCGGAACAATCTCAACCTACCTTTGTTAGCCGTTTTTGAATGGAGGAGATTCAATGACTGCTGCAGATAAAACGCTGAATGACTGGCTGCGTGATGCGCACGCCATGGAAGAGCAAGCGCTTACTATGCTCAAGGGACAACAAAGTCGTCTCGAAAACTATCCGGAACTTCGCGAGCGCATTAGTAAACATATAGGCGAAACCGAACGGCATGCTCAAATGATCCGAAGTTGTCTGGAGCGTCGCAATACTGACACCTCAGGTATGAAGGATGCGGGTGCCAAGCTTACTGCATTAGGGCAATCCTTGAGCGGCATATTCGTCAGCGATGAGGTCGTTAAGGGCTCATTGGCGAGCTATACTTTCGAGCATATGGAAATCGCCAGCTATACAATGCTTGCTGAGGCAGCCAGCTTTGTCGGAGACACCCAGACCCAACGAGTCTGTGAAGAGATTTTGGCAGAAGAAGAGGCAATGGCGCAATGGCTTGCCGACCACGCTGGCGAAGTCACTCGAACATTTCTGGAGCGGGAATCGACTGACGCAGAGACGGCTAAGCGATAGCCTACGTCACTATCGCCAATGATGTTGCGAAATTTACAATATTGACGGGAACCAACGCCTGCAGCACGAGTTGGAGAGCCGTTGTCCGGCAGGCTTTGATACAAACCTGGCAACAGAGGCTCGAAGGTTTCATAGGCCTTCGAGCCTCACCTACGCTGACTTCTTACGAGCAGACCAGTTGCGCTCGATCGGAGTGAAGGGGGACGTTGCTTCGATAGGGGCTCCGACAACAGCTGCTGTGCACTCTAAGAGCCCAACCTCTCGTCCGATTTGCTTATGTCTCCCTTAGCCGCCATTGCCGTCATCGCGACCATCTGTGTATTTTTATAGTGCGGCGCCGGATGCGATGATGCGCGGTTTCCGGGTCCGTGCCGCCATAGGTCTTGTCCGGATTTTTCCCCGTCCGCAATTTTGCTAAAATCTCTCTCCCAACGGGTGGAGGGTAATTCCATGAGCAACGACGAGGGGAAGAAAGATGAGAAGAACAAGGCGGCTGAACCACAAAAGCCTACGGGGCTGGTGGAGGCATCTAAAGAAGATCGCGGCCCATGGCTCGGTCTGGCGCAACTTACGCGGAACTCGGGGAATATCCTCCCTGGTGATCGATTAGGCGGGGTCGGGGGAAAAGCTAGATCCCGCCGCTAGAACTTTCATCCGAGTTTCATTCTGCCCGGGAGCAGAGCGCCAACACAATCCCAAGGGCGAGCACGATCACAGCAACGGCTATGAGAATTGGATGCGCCATCATGGGAAAATGATATCCGTAGGCCGATCGGAAGTCCACGCGATGATCGCGGGAGTTTTCTAAGGGGTGTGGTAGGCAACATACGCAATACCCACAATGAACAGTGCAAGTCCCACCCACGGTGTGGCTGAAAGGATTTTGTCGAACATCAGGCGCGTGCTCCCCAGATGATCGCGAGGCCGCATGGGCCTCTCCAAAAGGGAAAGGGAAAGAGAGGCGTTTGCGTCTCCACCTCTCTGCTCAATTAGGCTGACCGCTTAATCGGGGGGATATGTTGGTCAAGGTTGAGGGTGCCTTGCGGTCAGTACTGAGAGTATATACCTGCTCCGGGGTGCCGTATGTGTGACAAAATCGTCATTCGCAAAATGGGCGTAAGGCGCTTTTCGCTATGACCGGAGGAGGTGCCACCCGAGCCAATACCAGAGGCCATTTTGCAGGTAGAGCCCCAATTCGTGGTCAAATTGCCCTTCAAGCATTAACCGGGTCATGATAGGCACCTGCTCCGATCAACCACGGAGCAGAATACAATGCTGCAGCGCTAACGTATGTGACCACTGTTACTCGAAGGGCTTATTTGGCTTTCCGCTGATAGCGGCCTGTGCTGGTTTTGCATCATAGATCGGCAGCCGCCCGCCAGAGATCATCGACCTGTTCTGGCGCCATGCCGTACATTCCGGCAAAAGAACTCACCAACGGATTATTCCGATCGAAGGAGTTGGCGCCGGTCAATTTCATCTTTGCGTCGAAACGCTGATCGGCTGGCAACTGATCGATGAAGCCGAGGAACGCGGATGGCAGCGTTCTGTCTGGACATAGGCCAAAGCCTCTTGCTCCGTAATCAGGCCCATGATCGCCAATTGCTGGAAGAACCGCCGATCGCTGTTTGTTGTTGGAGCGGGGCCAACCTCGACGGGATTAACGTCGTCGCTGTCACTCTCGTTTTGACTCGTAGGTCCCGTGAACCCGGTAGAGGGTCTCCTTGCCGTTCTGATAAAGATAATGCGCTCTTGCGCCAAGTGGCTTTCATGGTCCGGGTTCAATACGCCGCGGCAGGTCGGTGTCCGGCTGTGCATGTCGTCTGTCGGATACCAGGCAGGCCACTTGGACTTTCGGCCGACGATCGCCTTTCCTGACCAGGAATGACCGCTCGCCCCGCCGCGATACCATAGCAACACGCCTTGCGAAGTTGGACGAGGGCTGTTGGCATTTGGCCCAGCTACTCATGTGTTCCGGCAGCTTCGGTCGAAACGGACATCCGGCATGGAATAAGGATCACGGTCACAACAAAATTCGTCTCAAACAACATGACCTGATTTGGTCGTCAGGCCAACGTTTTCGTAACGAAAACCCGATCGATCAGATCGAAGGAAGACGGGGCGTTGCTAGAACCATAAACCGCCGTCCGACGCAAAATGCACGTCGGACATCGGACTTGCATTTCAAAGGCCCTGCTTTTTTCCCGCGCTTTTGCCGTCGGAGCTTTTCGAACGTTCCTCAAAACGATCTGCGCCTTTGGCAAGGTCCGAACCTTTTTGTGACTCGACCTTCTTCTCATCCGCTGCTGCGCTCTTTCTCAATCCGCGCGCGGATTGCTTGCCTTTTTCTGTTGGAGCTTGTTCGATACCCATCGGATTTCCTCCTGGCTTACTTCGCTGAGCTCAACGGTTGGACCGTGCCTTCGTTCCGCCACCTCTCGTCAGCCGCGGGCGTTTTTTGCGGCGTGCCTGCCGTTATGCTGACGTCTCATCCTTTATTCGTCCGCTTGCTGCTTCATAAGCGTCATCGACCACCGCCGCAGCGTGATCATAAATGTCTGCCGCAGCCTCCTTGCCCTTGTCGAGGATCTCTCCCGTCTTGTCCGAGATACTGTCCTTGACCCCTTCCGCGGCCTCTCCCGCGACAGAATCCTCAACTTGTGTCGGGGGGAGAGCCGCTCCGATCGCTGCTCCAACGGCGAACGCGAGAGCGCCACCTACCAAGGGCTGGTCTCTGAAATGCGTCAGGATTGACTCATTCAACCTTGTCGTTTGATCCCGGAACACACGACCGGCGGAAGTAGATGTAACCTTTTCGGATAGATCATGCACCGTGTCACTCACGTGCTGCCACGTGTCGGAAACCCAACCGGACGCATCGTCCAGCATTGTGCCAGCTTCATCCATGATGCTTGTAACCCGATTTCCAGCGGCATCTGCAAAACCTCGGTAGCTCTTGCCGGTTTCATCGATGAAATAACCGGCGCGTTTGCCTGCTGTATCGGTCAGGGCCTTGAAACGGCTGCCGGCCGCATCGGCAAAATGGCTGTAGAACATGCCGCCTTCTTCTTGGATCGGTCCGGTGCGACGGATTTCGCCGCTGATGGTTGCCAGAGGATACTGATCCAAGTCCCTGGCCTTGTCGACGTGGTTCGACGGTTTGCCTTGTCCAGCCATTAGCCAAGCCAAGCTGACTCCCATCAGGGCCATGGGGACCGGGTTTGCCTTCACAGCGCTACCCAAGTTGGCAGCGTATTCCCCACCGCCGCTGCTTTTTAGGTAGTCAAGCACTTCATCGATCAATTGGCCCGGAGATATCTTCGCCTGGATGGCGTCAATTCGCTCTTCAATGCGCCGACGATCGCTTTCGATATCTCGCTGGATCTCGGCGGCATTGGGTTTATCGGCAGTCAGGGTCATGACATTTTCTCCTTGATGACGTTAGCGTCGTTGCCGAGGGAAGTGGTGGTACGCTCCATTTTCCAGTTACTGCCACGCAGAGCCGAGATGCCTTTTGACACCAACACCCATGCAATGAGTCCCACGGCTGCAGCGACGATAAGCGCCGAGAGCGCGTTGGCACTCGGCTCAGTGAAACCTTGCGAGACGAGAATGGCGGTCAGTCCGGTCACGAGAGCACTCAGCAAAACGCCCAGTGCGCCGATAGCAAATACCAGTCCAATGACCAGCACCTCTATCCCACCCAGTGCCCTTGTGAAACTTTCGGACGCCTCCGTCTTGGCAAGATCAAATTCCTTGCGAACCAGCCCGGTAACATCTGCCACCAGCCCCCGGACCAGCTCAGGCAATGGCCTGCTCTCATTGATGTCGCTCATTGACGTTGCTCCTTCATCGATCGCTGCGTGTTGGTGGGATTCATCGCCGCCGCGTCAGTCGGTTGTACCGTCGGTTGTCTGTGCGCAGAGGCCGTCAAAAAGCGGCTTGCTGCAAGTCCGGCCAGTGCCGCGACCCCGAGAAAGGTCAACGGTTGCCGACGACCGAAATCCTCCGCCATATTTGCAATTTCTCTGAATTCACGGTCCTCAATGTCCTTCGCATAGGATTTTACCGTCGAGCCGAGTTCCCTGGCATACTTGCCTACCTGTGCGTCTTCTCCGGAATGCATCTCTGCGCCGACCTTTTCCAAGGCTGTCCCGATCGAGGCAGCATAGCGGGCCGCGATATTCTTTTGCTTGGATGCGACTTCTTCGACTTTGCCGGAGGCCTCCTGCAGCTGCTCCTTGGCCTTGCCTTTTACGGTGCCAAGATCGTCGGTGGCCTTGCGCTTCAGATCACCAAATGATGGCTTAGTCTCTATAGTCCCGGAAATAGCATCCGGCTGATCGCCATGAGCAGATGCACCAGATCGAGATCTCGTCTCTTTTTGAGAATGGTCTTGCATTGTTCCCTCCAGTCGTCGCGGTTGGTACGCGCTGTTGAATTGCGTCACGAACTTTGGACGGAGGTAAAAGTTCCCGGTCGTTGTTTGGATTTTAAAATTATGGCGAGTGTCATGGCCGTTTCGAATGATCGTCATCGCAGCACGGTTTTCGGGATCGGCGGATGAGGCTGTGCGAGACCTGCTGTCCGAACAAAGAATGGGCGACGGTGTAGTCCGATGCGAATTCTGCCGGCCTCGGCCAAGACGAGCTTATTCGGCAGGCAGAGCGCTTGCTCGTCCAAATAGACGAAACCGGGGTGCGAGGGGATTTGCCTCATGATGCCGGGGAAGGATGGAACGCGCTAAGGGCTCAAAACGGCGAGCTCCTCGGGGACGGATTTCTCGACTGCTCCTGATCAACTGGAGGGGCCGGTTGCCCCAACAACCCACTCCTTGAGGGGCAGGAAGACGACGCCACCATTGTGGCGCTCCAGGGCGAAGGCATTGTCAAGCCTTAGACGGGCAGGCCGCAGTTGTCGTGCATCCTCTATGCCGGGAATGCGCTATCTACCGATATTCGCACTATTACGATCTGCTCCCTTATTGCAGCATTCGCTCGTGACTGACGCGAAGATACGACACCTACGGGTCGGCCTGGAATCCTTCAAGCTGCGCCAATACCGTACATCTTAACCCCTCAAAGGCATACTCCAAATCGACCTGGTTCGGCGTGCCCGCGATGCCGCTTTTTACCAGCCTGGTGCCCAGACCCTCGACGGTGGGTTTCACAACTGGCGGACCGTTCTTCTCTTTCCAGTTAAGTTTGAATGCTGGTTCCTTGTTCATTTCCGCGATCCCCCATTCAATGGATACCTGGCCTTCCGCGGTGGAGAGAGCGCCATACTTGAAGGCATTGGTTGTAAGTTCATGCAGCAGCATGGCCAAGGACAACGCCGATTGGGGACCCACCTGTATCTCCGGCCCGTCGAGACTGAACTGACTGCTGCGCCCGTCCTGATCGAGATTGACAGCCCTTTCGACCAAGGTACGAACTGCGATCCGTTCGCCATATCCAGTCAATAACAAGTCGTGCGCTCGTCCCAGAACACCAAGACGCTGGCTGATCGAAAGGCGGGCGGCCTCGATGTTATCCGCTCGGCGTAGAGACTGATTGACGATGCCCTGGACCATTGCCAGCTGGTTCTTCAACCGATGGCTCAGTTCCTGGCTCAACATCGACTGCAGCTCCTCTGCCCGCTTTTGCTGCGTTCGGTCTCGAACGATCTTGAGAAAGCCTTCTGCAGCACCATCATCGTGAAGTCGCAGCATTTCACCGCTTGCCCAAAACCTGGAGCCATCCTTGCGCACATGCCAACGCTCATCAGTCGCCCGGCCGTTTTGCAGCGCGTTTGCCAATTCTTTGCCGGGGACATTGTGCGCACGGTCGTCGCTTGTGAAGATGATATCGGCAGGCAGTCCCAACACCTCATCCTCGGCCCAGCCAAAGATCATCTCAGCGCCGGTGCTCCAGGAGGTGACATTGCCGGAAAGATCAGCAGTGATAATGGCGTAGTCGATCGCGCTCTCGAGAACCATTTCCGCGATACGTCTGTTCGCCATTAGGCATCCTTAACGACTTGAGAGTTCCCGAGGAACCTAAATGTGGAACAAAAAAACTTCAACGTAAATGATGTGGTCCGGACTAGGTTACATATGCGAAATAGGGGCAATTCCGTTTGTCGAGTCAGGCGCTGAGCGTCACCCTGTTTTACCCCCAATATTTTAGTTTTCGGCCTCCCGGTCGATATCGGTTAGTTTCCGAGATCACGTCTGCGGCTGTTCATTTCATTTATGGAACATAATGGGTCGGAGGCCAAGATGTCAGGCAAAGACAAACCGCGTTCTTCCAATAGTTCCAACGAAATCCCAGGGGCGAACAGAGGCCTGTCACTGATCCTTGGAGACAAATTTGTTAAAGCGGCTTATTTTTCCATCGGCAGACTTGTCCTGATAGAGAAAAGCCCGCTTACGTTCGTCAAAAACCTGGAAAAAGTCTTCTTCTCAAGCCCTTCTTCCGGTTCACCGCAATCAATACGCAGGATACCGCCTTCTCCGCTTTCCGCGACTTTGGACATGGAGGTCGGAAGCGCGGCCTTGACCTTGCCACCCTCAACCAGCTGTTTCATTTCATCCGTGGTCTTTTGATGATCAGCGACCATCTGCTGCGCAAAGGTTTTCGTCGGGGCGTCGGCGCGCTCCACAGCGAGCTTGCTCGACTCGATCTCGAACATGTCACTCATGGCAGTCCGAGTGGAACTATCGAGGGTCCAGCATGTTCACCTTCAATACAAAGGGATGAACGCGATGAACAAAAATTCACAACATCCGGTCCGGGAAACAGCCAACGAGGCGCGTCAGGGTCTTCTCGGCAAACCGATACTGATGGTGTTGATCGGTGGTCTATTTTTAGCCGCGATAGCCTGGGGCGTTGCCGAAATTTATGGTGAGAGCACCGATGATAGTGCCTCACAAACAAATCACGAAAATAACCCGGGTAGTCAAAATGCCCAGCCTAACGATGTTACAAGTCCTTCCCCAGACCTGCCGAATGCGAATCCTCCACTAGATAAGGATCCCACGCCCCAAACAGGGACTGGCGGCGATAGCCAGACAAAAAATCCGGCAGGCACGGTGCAATAAGGAAGGGAAACTATAACGCGGAGCATCAACCAATGATAATGTCCGATACTTCCCTTTGCTCGGCATAATCTTTCGCTGAATACCTGAAACCGTGTTCTCCTGCTGCGGCGCAGTTAGGGCAATTTCACTCGTAAAATTATCGACATCCGCAAAAAAGCAAATGTTTCGCCGTGAAAGCAGGCGCGATGGTGGCGAAAATTTCGATTTCGCCGGCAGAGCTTCGTTCTCTTAGCTTAAGTGTGAGCCAGTCGTGTGATACTTCCAAGCAGACTGTGATCGTCGACAAAAGCGACGTTCCTGATCCCTGTGCCTATCCGCCCCGTCCAATTTTCTCAATAGATCTTCGAACATGCGATCCGATGCGATCGGAAGCTTGTATCGCGATCGTAGCGCTTCTCTAAACTCGCGCATACTCACCTGTTCCTTAACATTATGGAGCCGCTTCATTTTGTTCAACTCATCATCATCGTCTGTCATCAGAACGGACCCAAGAGAATTCCACCACCAACTTCGAGGCCGCCGAATCGTTCCCCATGCGCAACAAATCATCGCGGTACGGGCCATGGAATAGCCAAAGCGCCGGCGGCAAAATTCAGCGACGGGTCTTCAGCAAAAATGCATGCCGTCTGAAACCATTCTGGATTGGAAAACGTTCTGGCTCTGGCTTTAATAGTAGGGGTTCCGTGCAGTGTCCGATACCAACCGCCGATCAGCGAAACTACACGGTGATTGTCCAGCTGCATCCTCACAAAGAGGATACCTGGACCGGAAGGAGCTCGCCGCAAGCGCGTTCGAGCGCACGCGCATGCCGATGCTGGTGGCGGATGCCCAGCAGCCGGATTTTCCCATTTATCAGGCGGTTTATAACGGTACCAAAGCCTTTCTCAACAGTTTTTCCTTCGCACTGTGTGAAGAACTTGAGGACACAGGTGTAACGGTAAGCTGCTTGATGCCGGGTGCGACGGAAACCCGCTTCTTCGAGCGCGCGCATATGCTCGACACGGCAATAGGTCAGTCCAAGAAGGATGATCCTGCAGATGTGGCACGGGCCGGATTCGATGCCATGATGGACAACGAGGGCGACGTCGTCAGTGGCTGGAAGAACAAACTCCAGTCGGCAATTGCGAACATCACGCCGTCGGGAATGCTTGCCGGGCAGCATGCCAAAACAGCAGCGCCAGGAACGGCGAAGGAATAGCCGATGCCAGTCGCTACGACACCTATCTGCATAGCCGGCGCTTAGTTGACAGACCGAGCGATGGGTTGGACTGCTGTGAAAGACCGTTCCCCCGAAGAGATCCAACAAAGACGCGAGCGCCGGGCCGAGCGCCGGCAAAGGCAACGGCTGGCAAATCTACAACGCGCGGCAAAGATGCATAAGGTTCGTATTTCGGCGGGACAGGTGCCGAGACTTGCGGCTCCGGCCAGCCATTCTGCGGACGGCATCCGCGTCGGATGCTCCGGCTGGTATTATTGGCATTGGAAAGACAGATTTTATCCAGTTGATGTCCCCTCCAATCAATGGTTCTCGATTTACCAGCAGAATTTCAAAACTGTGGAACTCAATGCACCTTTTTATGCCTGGCCCACGATTGCGACGGTCAAGACCTGGCTGCGCCAGGCGGACGCCAACTTCATCTACACGATCAAAGTATGCGAACTGATCACTCATATTAAGCGTTTTGACGATACCGAAACCTTGATACGTGATTTCGGCTATATCGCAGACTTACTTGGGGAACGAATGGGCTGTTTTCTGTTTCAGCTACCTCCAAGTATTCGATACGACCCAACGCTTCTTAAAACTATCTTGCAGCAACTGGATCCACGTCACCGCAACGTCGTTGAATTTCGTCACAAAAGTTGGTGGAACAAGGATGTCTATAGGGCTTTTCGCGCTTCCGGAGCGATCTTCTGTTCCTGCAGCGGACCGCGACTTCCTGATGAACTGGTCAAAACCGCCGACGACATCTACGTCCGGTTCCACGGAACCAAGAATTGGTACCGTCATGACTACAGCGACAACGAACTCATGATTTGGGCCAGGCGAATTCGGCAGTGCCGCGCCAAAAAGGTTTGGGTATATTTCAACAATGATCGTGACGGACATTCGATCAAAAACGCGAAAGCGCTGATAGAACTCCTGAACGATAAGAAGGCTGGTAGTGGGCCCGCGCAGAGATTGCCATGAAAAATGGCGGAAACGGTTGATTGCAGCGATGATTACAGGTGGCGTTGCTGGTGGTTAACCGAGATGTTCATGAACGTAATACTGGCATGCTTTTGAACATTATTTTTGGGGGGCCGTTGCGGTGTGTCGCTCGCTTTTTCATCTGAAAAAATTAAAACAATCGCGCCGCACAAAAGTTCAAAGGCTTCTATCGCATTGCAGCATTGTCGATTGATCCGCCGTCCAATATCCCAGTCGAGAATGGGCGTTTAATATAATAAACCCGAACGCGGACACGACTACAGTATCAAACATCCCTAACAGCCGCATGCCACGCCGGAATGCCCTGCTAGAAATTCAGCGCCAGGATAGTTGATCCTTCGGCAGTCGGCCGCTCGGATCGAACACGGTGACCCTGTGCGGCAGATCAGCTCCCCACTGCCAAAGCACCAAATTCATATCATCCCTTTCAGCACCGGGCGCGAAACCCGGCACGAGTATGCCGGCCATCCCGTGAGCGCTGAGCCGATCATATACGGACCACGATGCGGGACGGTCGCCGTTGGCAAGGGCTATCGCCCATCCAATCTATCTCATCAAAGTCGACCGAATGCTCTGCCCTTCCCTGCTCCGTCGTCAGGTCCGCCACATTCTCGCAGTCTACTTCGTAAAAGCACAGCACGCACGGATCTATCCGGTGTGCAAAGCCCTGATTGGCCTCCTTGACTGCCGTCATGATACTGAGGCCCAGATAGAGCGCAGGCACGCCTTTAGGATTGAAACGCGCTCCCCTTATCGCAGCGCCATCACGCCATGGCCTGCTCCTTGCCGCCGGCCCATTCGCTCACTCGACTAATGATTTCCAGCATTTCACGCAGGCGCCCCTGCGTCTTCGGGGCACCGCTGCGCCCGGCCCGATACAGGGTCTCCGCCGTCTCGGCAAGTTGGGTCTTGGACATGCCGAATCCGTCCGCCAGTCGGCTGATCGTAATTCTTCCAGTCCGATCCATATATGACAGAACCAAGGACTCGTTCTGCATTGGAATTTTCACGGCCCCGGCCATATTGTCCCCTTGCCATATCTGTTCACACATTTTCTGTGCATAATATATGGCGTTGTCGAGCGGACTGCTATCCTTAACCTATCCTGTGTGGAATTCTCCCTCCGGACGTTGAGAAACGATCATTAATCGGTATCTTCTGCATTTGGAAATCGGACAGACAGGGGTCGAGTTCACTCACTTGTCGTAATGGACTGCATCTAATCGCGATCCTTTAGGCCGCTGGTTTTCCAGACCATTCCATAGTTGCGCCACGCGTCCTTAATCCGCTCTTCGATTTCCACGACAGAGCGGTGCGGGAACTTCTGGTGGAGGTCCCTTGCTTCTCTCTTTATATAATCCAAGCTACGTTGGAGGGTTGGGCCTCCGTATATGACCAGATGCTGATCAAGCGAGAGCAGTGGATGAAAATCCACTAGTCGGACCCGCAGGTCGGTTCGATACCGCTAGTCGATCAGCAGTGAGGAAATTCCCCTAGTTCCGCGTAAGTTGCGCCAGACCGAGCCATGGGCCACGGTCCTCTTTAGATGACGCCACCAGCCCCTTGGAGCGCTTGCCCGTAGGTCTTTGTGGTTCAGCCGCCTTGTTCTCCTCATCTTGCTTCCCTTCGTCGTCGCTCATGGAACTACCCTCCGCTGGCAGGGAGATTTTAGCAAACTATCGAACGCGGAGAAATCCGGACAAGGCCTGAGATCGGCCTAGGAAAAAATCGTTCATTCTATCCGGGGCTACTGCTGTTGCTGCGGGTGTCTATAGACACACCTTCGCACCTGCACCACCGCACTGCGGTTTGCCAAGTTACTGCGGTTCCGCACTGCGGCCCGCACTTGCACTACAAAGAAGCACTTCTGCAGGGGAATGCCGACGACCGGAACTCCTAAGCGCCGGCCGCCTTAGGGCGAGTTCGCTCGACTCTAAAGGACTTGACGCCAGCCATGACGAAACCGGTGCCTGATAAAAATATGGCGGCTGATTTCTCAGCCGCCATATCGCTGCAGTCGTGGGACCATTCGACTTCATGTTGATCAAGAAGAAGGGCCCGATAGACGGGGTCCTTTTCCTCATTTCATTTTGACGTTCGGTTCACGCGACCAAATTCGCAAATTTCCGAGAAGCTCGATAAACGAGGCAGCATCCTTTGGCGCGGCAAGCAGGATGACGCCCTCATCGAGACCTTTGGAAATGCCGGCCTTTTCCAATAACGGCAGGGCAGCGGCGGTGTATCCAATGAACTTGCAGTGCGCAAAAGCGTCCGCCACAAAATCCCGCGCCGTCGACTCTTTCAGCAGGTCTATCATGCCGCTTTCCGAGGGTAGAACGGCAACTGCATCATAAAGCACAGAAGGACCACCATCGATCATCTGGTGACCTTCGATGAACGAGCCGTCTGAAGCTTGAGCACCGCCGACTGTCGGGGTGATAATCTCGAAAATCGCTTTTTCTGCGAGCAAGGCCTTTTGAAGTGCCATGACCAGTTTGGCATCAAACCCATCCGTCAACAAAATGCCGAGCTTCCTGCCCTCAAAGCGCTGCGGACCTTTCTTGATTATGCTGAGTGCGGGTGATGGAGGAAGGTCCTGCCTTGTAGGAACAGCGGCGTCAGCCGGCGACGGCAAGACTTTCAGGCCCAGACCTCGCGCAACTTTCGCCGCCAAGGTATCGTCAATGTTCAAAAGGTGCGAAACGACGCGTTCGCGAATAACCGGCGTTTTGACTTTACTGAGCTCGAACGTCAGTGCTGCGGCGATATGCTTTTGTTCCGGCAACGTCTGGGAGATGTAAAACTGGCGGGCCTGACTGTAATGATCTGCAAAGGATTCAGCCCGCAGCCGAACTTTTTGACCAGATTCTGCATCGGCAAATGCCCGGAAGCCCTTATCCGGCGATTCCCTCGGTCCTTCTCCCCAAGAGTTCGGCTGGTAGTTCACCCGGCCGATAGGGTTGCGCATGGCCATATGTCCATCTTGCTGGAAATTGGCGAACGGGCATTTGGGGGCGTTGATGGGTATATGGGTGAAATTCGGCCCTCCGAGGCGTTTCAGCTGCGTGTCGAGATACGAGAAATTGCGGCCCTGAAGTAGTGGATCGTTAGAAAAGTCGATGCCCGGTGGCACGTTCTGTGTCATAAACGCGACCTGTTCCGTCTCGGCGAAGAAATTATCGGGCATGCGGTCCAGGACAAGCCGTCCGACTGCGATCGGCGGCAAGGTTTCTTCGGGGATGATCTTTGTTGCGTCCAGGATGTCGAAATCGAAATTGTCGGCAAATTCTTGATCGAACAATTGGACTTGCAACTCCCATTCGGGAAATGCGCCGGATTTGATCGATTCCCACAGGTCGCGGCGATGGAAATCCGGGTCAGCGCCATTGATCTTGACCGCTTCGTTCCATGCGACTGATTGGAGTCCGAGTTTGGGCTTCCAGTGGAATTTTACAAAAGTGGATTGATCCTGATCATTGACGAAGCGAAACGTGTGAACGCCGAAACCTTCCATGAAGCGAAATGAGCGCGGGATAGCCCGGTCCGACATGATCCACATGATCATGTGCATGCTTTCCGGGGTCAGGCTGATGAAGTCCCAAAAGTTGTCATGCGCCGATTGGGCCTGCGGAAAAGCCCGGTCAGGCTCCTGTTTGACAGCATGGATTATGTCTGGAAACTTTATGGCGTCCTGAATGAAAAACACCGGGATATTATTGCCGACGAGGTCCCAGTTACCCTCCTGAGTGTAGAACTTGACGGCAAATCCTCTGACGTCGCGTGCCAGATCGAACGATCCTTTGTTTCCGGCAACTGTTGAAAAACGCACAAATGCCGGGGTTCGCTGACCAGCTTTTTGAAACAGATCTGCCCTCGTATATTTGGCGAGGGATTCGTACGTCTCAAAAAAGCCGTGGGCCCCGTATCCGCGGGCATGCACAACCCGTTCCGGAATTCTTTCGTGGTCGAAGTGGAATATCTTCTCGCGGAAATGGAAATCTTCAAGAACCGTGGGCCCCCTTTCGCCGATCTTCAAGGAGTTTTGATCATCGGCAACGGGCCCGCCTTGGGCGGTGGTCAACGTCGGGGTGGTGCCTTCAGCGACCTGATGCAGTTCGCCACCATTGCCGCGACGCAATTTCTGATCGTGCATTGTTGCTTCATCAGCAAGTTTTCTTGGTGTTCCAGACATGGGTCTAGTCCTCTTAGGAAGAGTGCATATACGGGTGATCCAAGTGGGTTATCTCTTCTTGTTCTTACCCCCTCCAGCAGCATCGGAGATGCCGTCGAGGTCAGCATCTGTCTGCATTTCTTCCTGCAAGGTGGCATCGAGCAAATCGACGGCGTCAGTTAGCTCCAGGGTCGTTGCCAGCTTCTTGAGTGCTCTGTATTTGACGATCTCGTAATGCTCAACGGCCTGGGCAGCGGCAATCAGACCAAGGTCAAGTGCCGGACTATCCGCATATTCCGCAGTGATCTGTTCGCCCTCCTCGATGATGGCATCGATGGCGGGGCACGTCTTGCCCCTTGCCGGTTTCCCCAAGGCATCGAACACTTGTTCCAAACGTTGAATATGTATCTTGGTCTGTTCGAGATGTTTTTCGAAAGCGCCCTTTAGACTTGCCGCCTTCGCAACCGCCGTCATTTTTGGCAAAGCGGCAACGATCTTGTTCTCACCGTAGTAAATGTCTTTCAGATTATCATAGAAGAAGTCTTCGACAGTTCTGATCTGCATGAGGATGCTCCTTGTCAAAAGTGCAACCCTAACTTGCCGCCGCCGAAGATGTTCCCGGTCTCGTCCTGATTCAACGTGATTTTCAAGTGATGAGCTCTAGGGGCCCTTAAATGCAGGTAAAAATGAACCTGGCACGGGACCGAGCTGCATCGTTCAGCTCGCGGACGGATGTCATCTAGTTCAGCAGTATCATTGCCTCCTGAGCAGCGGCACAAAATGCGGCGCGCGAATGTTCGATCATTGAAGGCAGTTCAAGTGACGCATAACAAATTGCCATGGCATCCTGCAATTCCGGCCCACCGTTGTCGGGCCAGTGGTTGAGCATCCAGAACAAGGCTTCCAGAGGGCCCTCGATGCTGCGGCCAACGCCATCCGATGTGCTGACAGCTACTGGGATTTGCCAAGACAAATTATCCACTTTGTTGACCAATATCGTCGCTGCCCTGTGCCATCCTTTCCTCCTTGTGGGTCGCCACTCCAACCACCCGCGCCTCACTTTGTTCCGTGGAAGATACAACGGCGGCAGAAAGCAATCTTAGCTGCAGAAGAGGTTTTCCCACCTCCAGCGGCAAGTGCCGCAACTGGGGAACCAATCCTGTCCTTGCAAGTTTGGTGCGTTGTTCACGAGCGTTCCGGAGATTGGCCATGTCACCATTAAAATTGCTTGCTCTTGCCTGTGTTATGAGTGCGAGCGCGACAAGCCTTGCTGCGTTTTCGGATCCCCTGCCCCCGGATTTGACCTACCGTCCGCTCCCGACGCAGCCTCTTTCAAGTGTCAGGGCCAATGACGAGGCGCAGAAACCAAAAGTCATGCAACGCCAGCAAAGCCTGCTCAACAAGCGGTATGACCTCGTGAATAAACCCATGCCCGACATCAGCATGTCCGGTGGCCTCAAAAAAGTGCAGGACGGTGTGCGGGTCAAGCTTTCTGACGGGATGACTTGGGATGCTTTGGCAAAATTGAGTCCGGACGAGATCCGCGATAAAAATCTGCTTCCCGAGGGCTTCAGGCCCCTGCCACATGTGAAGCAGGCAACTGGGGGACAGGTCTTCCCGCAAAAGGAAATTGACGAGATCGGCAAACAGGAAAGCCGCGACCTCAAACGCTTTGATGTCGATTTTGATCTTCCCGATCATTTGACACCGGAATTTCCTCCTCCGATTTTTTTGACCACTCATCCTGAACTGGGCGACGTGTCGCGGGGAGAACTTCTGACGATCAAAAATTTCTACGAATATATGAACGGCCTCATTACGCCGGTCCAGATGGAGGGGCTAAGACTTCTCCTGACACCATTTCCCCAAGAGGAATTCAACCAGACAGAAGATCGCAAGGTCGCGCAGCAGAGCATGGGCGTTGCCTGCCTCGACTGTCACTCCAATTTTCACACCAACGGAGCCTTCCACCTCACACCGGATGTCCGGCCGCAAGCCTCACGTTTCCGCCTCGACAGCACCAGCCTGCGCGGCATGTTCAACCAACAAATCCATGGATCGAAACGCTCGCTGCGTTCAATCGAGGATTTCACCGAATTCGAACAGCGTACGGCTTATTTTAATGGCGACCATGTCAGCGCCACCCGCAAAGGGGTCAACCTGCCCGACAGACCCAATCAAGTTGCCATGATGGCACAAATGCAGAATATCATTGATTTTCCACCCGCGCCCAAACTCGATCCGATGGGTAAACTCGACCCCGCGAAAGCGAGCGAGCAGGAATTGGCGGGCGAGCGGGTCTTTATGGGCAAGGGCCGCTGCGGCGAATGCCACCTGCCGCAAACCTCATTCCTTGACAACAATATGCATGATCTTAAGCTCGAGCGGTTTTATAACATCGGTTACACCGCCAATGATCAGGTCGCCATTCCGGACGGTCCGATCAAGACATTTACCTTACGTGGCATCAAGGATTCGCCGCCCTATCTGCACGATGGACGCCTGCTCACCTTGGCCGACACGGTGGAATACTTCAATCTTGTCCTCGGTGTGAAGCTGACCCAGGACGAGAAGGATTCACTGGTGGCTTATATGCTGACGCTCTGATTGCTGCCGATAATATAAGGAGACGTGATATGCGCGATTTTCTGACGATTGTTCTCATGACGATCATTACCACGCCGGCAGTCGCCCAGACGGGCAATCCCGCGGGGTTTGCACCGGACACACGGATCCAGGAACCGGGTGTACCCGCAGCTCATCAAACGAACAATCAGGATCGGCTTTTCGCTCAGCTTGCGGCGGCGGGTGGACTGGCCGAAGTCGATTTCGGAAAGCTTGCCGCAACAAAAGCAGCCGATGCCAGCGTTAGGGAATTCGCTCAGGCTATGGTTCATGATCATTCCGATGCCAACGCCAAATTGAAGGCGTTGGCCGATGCGGCCAAGATACCCTTGCCCGACACGTTGGACGCCGATCATAAGGCACTAAGGCAGAAGCTGGACGCGGCCGAGGGACAAGCATTTGACGTTGCCTACATCCGTTCCCAGATCATCGTTCATCAAAAAACCGCGCAATTGCTGGCATGGGAGATCGGGTCCGGCGAGGACGCGCAATTGCAACAATATTCGGCAGCAACCTTGCCAATAGTGCTGAGTCATCTGCGGTTGGCGCAAAATATCGCGTCCGCGCTCACGGGACAAGCGTCCCGCGAAATCATTGCTGCAAAGCATCATTGACGGTATCAAATGTTTTTCAGCGATCCTTGGCCACGCGGGCCAGATCGTGTGCGTTGCTGTGAAAATCGTATGATGTCGCGGCTGCCCTCCAAAGAGGGAAAGGCTCCTTGCCTATCGCTGTACGACCCAACTGTCCAAGATTTCTTCCGTCGAAGCAGTCGCGACCTGCTGGGATAACCGCTGACTGTAGAAAAGCTGCATCGCGTCATGAGCCGCATCGGACGAGCTGCACACTGCGTCATAAACGACGATCACCCTAAAGCCAAAGTCAACTGCTCCCAGCACGGTTGAAAGCACACAAACGTCGGTTTCGCCGCCTGTTACGAGAACCGTGTGCGTGGCCCGGGTTATTAAAAGCGTCGGTAGGGTGCTTCCAAACCAGGGAAAGGACACCGACTTATCCACGACCGCGGCCGGTGGCGCATATCGCTTTCGCTCGGGGACGATGTCGACCTTTGACGGGTCGACGCGATCGAGCATGAGCCCCTCCCATTTTTGATAGTAGCGCAACCACGCTCCACCAGCTTCGCTAAGATTCCTCGCGGGCAAGTATCGCGTGAAGATGGTTGCACAAGGATCGCGCTCGAGGAGCAAGTGAAATGTTTGGCAGCACCTTGTCGAACCACGGCATTGCCCACGGGCTGTCTCCCCGGAACAAGCCCTGCATATCGACACAGATATGGCTCGCCAGTTTATCGATTGGTCCGAACCTCAGTCCCTCGGTCACGTGTGTCCCGGGTTTTCGAGGAAAAGAACGGAGAGCGCCATTTGCGGCGCTCCTTTTCGATCACGCCGCCATAGCGGCCGAATTGAGCGAGCCTTCGGCCAAGGCGGTCAAAGCCTCGTCCGTTTTTGTCTCTTCCTGCAAGGTGGTGACAAGAAGCTTTTGCGCATCCTTCAATCCGAGTTCGCCTGCCCAGCGTGCCAGGGTGCCATAGCGGGCCATCTCATAATGTTCGACGGCCTGCGCAGCTGAGGCAAGGCCCGCATCCAAGGCTGCCTGCCCTTTGAAATCCTCAAGGATCTCATCGCCTTCGGCAAGGATGCCCTCGATGGCGTCGCAGGTCTTGCCACGCGCTGGCTTGCCCAGAATGTCAAAAACCTGTTGAAGACGCTCCACGTGGACCTCGGTCTCATCGCGGTGCTTTTCAAAAGCGGCCTTCAGTTCCGGTGAGGTCGCGCCCCGGGCCATCTTGGGAAGAGCCTTCAGAATTTTGCGTTCGGCGTAGTATACGTCTTTAAGGGTTTCATGGAATAATGTTGCCAGGGTTTTCTCGGCCATAATGATGTCTCCTCTTGAGCGAGCGGTGATAACAGGTCCACCGGTGGACGCTTCTGTTGATAGATCGGACCCGCTGGCCTGCGAACTACGCCATTTTCTTTTTGTTCCCGCCCACCACAATATTGGTTCGGGCGATCAAAACGGGATAACGTTCATCGCGACCATCGCAATCGCCGCCAATGTCGCTAATAATGGCCGAACAGATGCTTTTGACGTCTCAACTCTTCCGCGAGGGGAACATGCTCCCCGCGGCGACCTTCATCCGGAACTGCTGACAGAAGACCGTTTCGGCACAGGCGATTATCATCCCAGCCAAGGTGTTCAAGGATAGGATAAAGGCAAATACCTTCGAGAGGTACACCAGCGGACATAGCAATGCGGGCTTCTGAGCAGACATAACGCAACCACGCCGGACGCGCTTCGTCCTCGATCCCGGTTTCTGCGATAAACATCGTCTTTCCGTACCGAGTGAATGTATCCATCAACATTGAGCTCAAGGGTCTGTATCGTGGGTCATCCGAGGTGAGAGGATCGCCTTCGAAAACCCACTGATTGTGGCGATAGTAATTCACCCCAATGATGTCGAGAAGGTTTTGCTGTCCGCCAAGTTGGGGCCAAGAGGTCCCACATATCATGTCCCAGGCTTCGAACTGTGCCCGACGGCGGCCTTCGGCAGCATCACGTTCCCATGGCCGAGCGGGGTCCGCTACAACGTTGATGATCGGATCGCAATGGACAAAACGGGCGCGGGGATCAACGTCGAGAATGGCATGCATGGCTGCAATCGACGATCGCACCAGTTGGACCTTCAATTCAAAACTCCGCCCGTGGGCAAAAGGATTTAAATAGCCAACGTCGCCGCCGCCCCACGCCATGAAAGAAATTTCGTTTATCGGAGCGTAAAATGGAATGTCGTCACTTTGCTCTTTGACTGTTCTGGCAACCGCAGCGGCGAAAGAGGCAAACCGGGTAACGAATTCCGGTGTCCAGATGTCGAGGCCACAAGGCCACCCATAGTGCAACAAGTCCCAAATGACCTGGGTTCCAGTCTCTCCGGCGGCTTGCAACATCGGGACGAAACTATCCCAGTGGTAGTTCCCGGTACCACGGTCGATCAAATGCCAGCGAATACCATCGCGAACCGTCGATATGGAATGCTCGCTCAATTGCGAATAATCGGCTGCTGTAGAAATATCGTGTTTCGTTGAGGCGATTATGTCGAGGCGGCGTCCAGAGGCCAATTGATGCGTGGAGCATTCAAACCCGCCTTGAAAAAAAGACTGAAATAGACCTGCGGCCGACATCACGTCCGCTGCTGTATGAGGCTCAGGTATTTGCAAGAAACAATCCCCTCTCCCAAGCGACAATGTGAGCTACTCAGCGCCTGGAGAATACGTTTGAGATGCTTGCTCATGAGCGCGAAGCCAGCTTTTCACCACGCGTCAAGGTACGCAAGCGCCTATAGGCAGCCAAGGCCTGGCCGACAACCTGATCCATATTGTAGTATTTATATGTGCCCAAACGGCCGACGAAAGTGACATTACGACTTGCCTTGGCAAGTTGCTCGTACCGCTTGAAAAGAGCCTGATTTTCCGGACGTGGGATCGGATAGTACGGGTCTCCCTCTGCGCAAGCAAATTCATAGCTCACGCTGGTTTTCGGGTGAACCTGCCCGGTGAGGTGTTTATACTCTGTAATGCGGGTATAGGGAATTTCTTCTGATGGATAGTTTATCACGCCCACAGGTTGGACGCGTCGTCTATCGTGCGTTTCATGTTTAAACTGCAAGCTTCGATAGGGCAGCGCTCCAAACCTATAACCGTAATATTCATCGATTGGCCCGGTAAAAATCGTATGAGCTGCCTCATAGTCCTTGCGCACATCAGAAAAATCTGCTTCCAGCAGGATATGTATATTGTCATGGTCAAGCATATTCTCAAACATGTGAGAATAGCCATTTAGGGGCATGGCCTGGATATTGTCCTGAAAATAGCGATCGTCCGTGTTTGTGCGAGTGGGAATCCGCGCAGTGACGGACTTATCGAGCTCGGAGGGGTCGAGGCCCCATTGCTTGCGTGTGTATCCCTCGAAAAAAGTGCGGTAAAGATCACGACCGACGGCCGCGACAACCACATCTTTTGAAGAAACGATCGCCTCTAAGTTTTCCGCACAACCGGTCAGAAAAGCCGCGGCTTGTACGTCATTTCGAAGGTCGAGCCCATAAAGTCCGTTGAGCGTTGTGCGATTGATTGGGATCGGAAGCAGCGCTCCTGCCACATCAGCAAGGACGCGGTGTTCGTAAGCCCGCCAAGCGGTGAATCTGGATAGATAAGAAAAAATTGCGTCGCTGTTAGTATGAAAGATGTGCGGACCGTATTTGTGGACAAGGATGCCACTAGCATCGTGGAAATCGTAAGCATTGCCACCTACCTGGGGGCGACGATCGCACAGGAGCACGCGTTTACCACCATCGGAGGCCAGTCGCTCCGCCAGCACTGAGCCGGCAAAGCCAGCGCCGACGATGAGATAATCGTATCTCCCCCCGGGACGCCTGCGCCGACAGAGCGGCGAATGGGAATGATCTTGAACAGATTGCGCTCTGCGAACCATGGCAGCGTCGAGATGGCCGTTCATACGGTTGAAGGTTTCATCCCAAGTACAGGACGCGAGGATTTCATCAACGCCTGCCAACCAAGAACCATCCGATTTTTTGAGTGAAAGCGCCCTCTCACAGAGCTCGATAAATTCCTGGCTATCGCCGGCGATGAATACCCCTTTGACTCCGCCATAATGACGAACCACGTCCTTAATTGGCGTCGAAACTACGGGTCGCCCCGAGGCAAGGTACTCAGGCGTTTTCGTTGGACTTATAAAACGCGTCGCGTCGTTCAATGCAAAAGGCATAATCGCCACGTCCCACCCGGCGAGATGGGCGGGAAGGTCCGCATAGGGGACCTGGCCGACGTAGTGGATATTGGGGGCACGCGGCAGATCACTTAGGGAGATTTTCACAACTGGCCCAATCAATGCAATAGACCATTCCGGTCGAGCCGCCGCCGTCGCCGCGATCAACGCCAAATCCAGGCGTTCGTCGATAACTCCATAGTAGCCCAACGTAGGACGGCCGATGGGTGTCGCGCCAACAGGTTCAGAAAGTCCGCTGCGGGCAATGCGAAAGTGCTCGATGTCAACGCCCGAAGGAAAAGGATGGATGTTATCGTGAAGGAGCCGCTTTGCTTCGAACAAACTGTACCCACCTGTGAATACGACATCTGCCCTTCTTATTAATTCAGTTTCCAATGACTCAAGACGCGCCGGCGCGCCTAGAAAATTCGCCAATTCGTCCATGCAGTCATAAATCACGAGTTCAGCGTCGATCCCCCTTGCGAAATCGTACATCATCGGCGTGTAAAACCAGAAGGTTGGATTTCGGCCCCCACTCAAGTCAATCAACTGACGCAGCAGTTCCTCCAACGCATCCCGGGTGCGGGTATCGGAAAATGTATGGGGAATGCGGGGACGGATGCATTTGACACCGGACCCCTTAAACGCGTGGAATTCGAGGTAGGCCGCGTGGTGATCGGTACGAATCATTTCTTCAAAGAAGAATACTCGCCTATTGGTTGCAAACCGCTCCATGAGATGCTGGGGGCGCTGATAGACAAAATCCCATCTGAGGTGAGAAAAACATATAAGTGGGCCGTGCTCGTCGACGTTGTGCTGAAATATGGTGGAGTTGTCGCGTATGTTCATCAGGACTCCTAATGGTAGGTTTGTCCTTCGAACCGCTGGCTACCAACTAGGTTCCTTAAACAGGGCTAAGTGTGCGATACCGCACAATAATTTAGCCCGGACGATTTGGATATAGTGTCGAGCGGCGTTCCATCTGGCCCATGATGAGGCCGACCAGCCGAGCGGACAATGGAAAGCTTGTTCCTGCTTGCGATCCGATCAGTTCAATACCGCTAAAGACGCCACCCGATTGGCGCGCTATCTCGCGGTCCAATGGGCCCGTTTTGGCTCAAAGTCGCGAAGCACAACCTGTTATCGGTGGATACAGGCCACCGACAAGGGTATGTGTTTCCCCGTCGCTGCGAAGCTCGGCAAGGCCCCTTAATGCGTCACGACATTAATCAACGCCTCGATAGCAAATTGGATTGCCCGAAGTGCAAGACAATCTACCTCACTTTCACGCAAGATATAGAGCTGAGCACGCCAATCGTTTGTAGTTCTTGCGGAGAATACATGGGTGCGTGGGGCGAGTTGGAGCAAGATTTTTACGCGCAAGGCGGCGGCAACGGCGTATTCGAAATGCGCGATGGTCAGATCGTTCGGAAAGGTTGACACCCTGCAACTTGATTTTGACGACGATCCTGACGGTCGGCCGAGCAGCCTCGCCTCTTGCGTCGCTTGCGTAGTGTTTATTGCGGGACTTTCTCCTAACTGCACCCGTGGCGGGTCTCGCTTTTCTTTAGGAACATTTTTAACCAAACGCAGTTTGTTGATTGTCGGAGGTCGCCGAATTCTCTGACAGGGGGCTCGGTATCGGCGTCGCGCCTCACCTAATCGAGAAAGGATACCCTCAGGCAATCGCATCCAATCGGAGTTGCTGCGATGAACGACAAGATCGACCGGCGCAAATATAAAACGCCATTCTGGATCAAGGTCTGCATCTTCATAAGCGGAGTAGCCATAGCGATGATTATAGCGAACATTCTACTTAGGATGTGAGGAGGCAGATTTTTGAGCTTAAGGCATGCGCCGACCCATAACTTTCTCCATCCCCCTCAAGCTTCCGTGGATCACCTGCAAAAAAATCGTCGAGCTCTCTCCACCTCTCCGTCTCACAAATGCCCTGCGCCGCATCGGCATTTGGACGATGTGAAGCAGGCTTTTGCGCTGTTGAGACGCTGCTTCAACTGCGCTTCATTGTGTAGGATCGAGCTCGTTTGCGTCCGACGTTCATATCGCGCGTGGCTACACGTTGCACTTCTTCATCCTCGGTAGCAGACATCGGTCGGTCGGTGTCTTCCGCTGCTTCGTCACCTGACGAACTCGCGACACCCTCCACGGGCGAAACCTGCGGATCGCCGGTTCGGTCGTACTGCGACGGGGGCAAGTCCTCCGACGCTGTTGGCGACCAGCCTTCCGAACGCCACGACTGCGCTCTTTCGTCGATGTCGACGCTGCCCTCGTCATCGAGAATGTCGAGAGCTTTGTCCGCCAGTTCGCCGCTCACCTCCGTGACTGTCACCAGGAACCCGCCGCGGCGAACGCCTTCGAAATATGCGTCCCTATCCTCGGCGGGAAATAAGAAATCGCCGATTGATTCCCAAAAGCCCACACGGCGCTCATCGGACGTTGCATTCGAATCCAAGGTATCGCCACCCTCGACGAGACGAACTTGATCGTGGTCGATTCCGGCATCCACCAACCGCAATACGGCTCGCTCCGCCATTTCGCGATCTTCGTAAAACGCCGTCAATGTATTGGAAGCGGTTGGGTCATGACCCGCGCTTGAGTCTTCGTTGTAGTTGGACATTTTGCAGTCTCCGGTTTGATTTCACTCCCATGGCCGCCCGGTCCGGAAAGTGGCGTGCAATCGCAACGGCATGTTCCAATGGGCGGTCTTGTGCTGCTAACAAACGGCTGCCGCGTTGGTTCCCCGAGCTGGAAGATCGGACGGTTTTTTTTGGATTGTCGCCAAACGTCGTAACTGACTTAAACGAAAAGGCGGCAAACGTTCAGTGATCTGATCACCCAAAATTTTTGATGTCCGCGATTGATGGATTAGGCGAGCCAACTACGCCCACGGCTTGGAGCCGAGCAACCGCCCGTGCGCTCATTTGGTCGGGCGACCAAAAAAGTCCCAAAAAATAGGCTTCTTGCACCAGCAGACGCTGTTGCTCATATTGAATACGATCTATTGGTTGTCGATGAGTATTTGTTCGTCATCGCGCTGCGCCGCTTGTGCGGCCGCCGATCGTTGCGATCGCACCTGCTTGTCATCGCCAATTTATTGATGGCCAAATTCCCACAGCGATAGTAGCTTCCAGCAATACACTGTGGGACGGTTTGTAAACGGCTGCATCGCCTTAGCCGCTGGCATTCGCGGTCGGGACGGATTGATACAAACACAGGGACGAATTCCATGCTCGGATTCTCTGCGCTAGAGCTGGCCCGAATTCAGTTTGGTTTTACGATTTCCTTTCACATTATTTTTCCTGCAATCACGATCGGTCTTGCGAGCTACCTCGCCGTTCTTGAAGGTCTGTGGTTGTGGAAGCAGGATGTTGTCCATCGCGACCTGTACCATTTCTGGTCGAAAATTTTCGCGGTTAATTTTGCCATGGGCGTGGTATCCGGCATTGTCATGGCCTACCAGTTCGGCACGAATTGGAGCTATTTTTCTGCATTTGCAGGAAGCATCACTGGCCCGTTGCTCACCTATGAGGTGCTAACCGCATTCTTCCTCGAGGCGGGTTTTCTCGGTGTCATGCTGTTCGGATGGAACAAGGTAGGTCCAGGCCTACATTGGTTCGCTACCATCATGGTGGCAATCGGAACACTCGTGTCTGCAACTTGGATCCTCGCATCGAACAGCTGGATGCAGACACCGCAAGGATCTGAAATTATCAATGGCCGGGTTGTGCCGGTGGACTGGCTGCAGGTCATTTTCAATCCCTCCTTTCCCTACAGATTGGCGCATATGACCGTGGCGGCATTCCTTGCTACCGCCCTTTTTGTCGGCGCATCCGGTGCGTGGCATCTGCTACGGGGCAACGATATTCGTCCGATACGCATCATGCTGTCGATGGCCATGTGGATGCTGGTTCTCGTCACTCCATTGCAAATCGCACTCGGCGACGCGCATGGGCTCAACACCCTCAAATATCAACCCGCCAAGATTGCAGCAATGGAAGGCCACTGGGAAAACAAGCCGGGACAAAGCGTGCCGCTTATACTGTTCGGATGGCCCGACATGGCAGCTGAAAAGACGAAATTCGCCGTGGAAATTCCTCATCTCAGCAGCCTCATTCTTACTCATGAGTGGAATGGCCAATTTCCCGGGCTTAAGGAGTTTGCTCCCGAGGATCGTCCAAATTCAACGGTGGTTTTCTGGACATTTCGCATCATGGTGGGTTTGGGAGTCCTCATGCTCTTGTTGGGTGTATGGAGCTTGCTGTTACGGTATCGCCGAACCTTGTACCAATCGAAGCTATTCTTGCGCTTTGCCGTTGCGATGGGGCCCTCCGGACTGATCGCCATACTCGCTGGATGGTTTACCACCGAGATCGGCAGGCAACCTTGGGTGGTCTATGGTGTCATGCGAACTAAAGATGCCGTGTCAAACCATTCGGCTCTGGCGCTGTCGACAACGCTTCTGGTTTTCATCGTGATCTACATCGCGGTTTTCGGCACCGGGGTGAGTTACATGCTGAGGCTGGTGGCCGCAGGGCCAGCAGACATTCTTGATTCTGAACGGCAAGGTTCGCACCAAACCAAGCGGCCGGCCAGGCCACTGTCGGCAGCGCCTGACGACGTGGATCCAGCAATTGACCGACCGGGAAGCGAGGACGGATAGCATGGGGATAGACCTTCCGCTGATTTGGGCAATCATCATCGCGTTTGGGTTGATGATGTATGTCATCATGGATGGTTTCGATCTCGGCATCGGAATCCTCTTTCCGTTCGTGCCAGACCGCGATGATCGCGATACGATGGTCAACACCGTCGCCCCAGTATGGGACGGCAATGAAACGTGGCTCGTCCTTGGCGGCGCGGCATTGTTGGCGGCCTTTCCCCTGGCCTATTCGATCATCCTCAGCGCTTTGTATTTTCCTCTCTTCTTGATGCTCGGAGGCCTCATCTGGAGAGGTGTGGCATTCGAATTTCGCTTTAAAGCGAATGACAGTCACAAGCCGTTTTGGGACAAGGCCTTTGCCTGGGGATCGTACATTGCAACTTGTTCGCAGGGGCTTGCGCTTGGAGGCTTTATTAATGGCTTTGAGGTCAAGGATGCGGCATTCAGCGGCGGTGTTCTCGATTGGCTTACCCCGTTCAGTCTCTTCACGGGGGTAGCGTTGGTTGTGGCTTATGCGCTGCTTGGTTGCACTTGGCTGATCATGAAAACCGAAGGCGAGTTGCAGCGGCGTATGATCAAGCTTGCGCGACCAGCCACCTTGGCAGTGCTTGCAATCATCATCATCGTCAGTGTGTGGACACCGCTGGTACATCCAGATGTGGCAAACCGCTGGTTCGCCTTACCGAATATTTTGTTTTTTGCCCCGGTGCCAGCGCTTGTGTTGGCTACAACCTGGGCCATCCTTCGTCTGCTTAGGGGTGAGCCCCACGTCGGGCCGTTTTTGTTCACATTGTTCTTACTCTTTTTAGGCTACAGCGGGCTCGCTATAAGCCTTTGGCCAAATATAGTGCCCCCTGCGATATCCATTTGGGAAGCGGCAGGTCCAGCGGAGAGCATGGGGTTCACCCTTGTCGGCGCGCTCCTCGTGATACCATGCATCCTAGCCTACACGGCGTGGTCGTATTACGTCTTCCGAGGAAAGGTAAAGCCAGGCGAAGGCTATCACTGATGTCGTCGGAACGCTCTCCGGCACCCGAGCACAGCTGGCTTCGACGAGTGGGATGGCTGGTGCTGATCTGGGCCGCAAGCGTGGCAGCACTCGGAGTTGTCGCCGGTCTTTTTCGCGTCCTCATGAGTCTTGCTGGTCTTACTGTTTAAGGCAAGTTGAGCCGATACACCATGGCACGCGGTGGTCGGGGGCTGTTCGGCAGATTGGTTAGGGACTAAGCAACAGCCGGCGAGACTGCGGTACATATCGCGTTCACTTCGACATATGAATTGACTATAGAGGATGTTCCTCGTTGGTCTCGAATGATCTGACCACCCGATGAATTACATTCGGCAGCACTGCTTTTTCAGCGAAGTGTACGGTTACGCCGGGATAAACATCCTCCGCAAATTTACGCTGATAGGCAACTTCACGTCTCGTCACGAAAGCCGGTGCTACGCCGAAAAATTCACTAAGGGCAACTACCACCAAAACGAGGAAGCAAAGTGCGATCTCAATGGGATGTGGTTGTCATTTAGAAGAGATGCGGTAGTGAGACCCACTAACGGTGCAACTGAAATCCAAATCATCAAAGGTGCGCGCACTACGTGCCAAAAAATGTTTCGGCGTTTCGTCATAATGGTTCCGAGGCAAACGTGGTCAATCGGCAAGCTTACTCCGGCAAGCCTGACTTCAATAGTCCTGACGAAGCAATTCCTTCTTCGGCCTAACAGTTCATGCACACAGCAACCATGGGCGCCGGCGATATCGAATGCGCGTTCGAACACCCACAAAATGTAGGCTTGGGCACGCCTGCATGAGCCCATTGAGCCGGAATCGCCGCCGTCGTGGCGGCACACGGGCAGGATAATTTCCGAGGCGACCTTCCAATCCTTCCCGATCTTCTTTCAGTTGACGATCCTCAGGAATGGCTTGGGAGTTCCGTCCTGCCCGGCACAGGAGACGGTAATCTCAACAGGCGCATAAGATTCCGCGATATCGGGGGGGCAGCCCGACGACCTTGAGTTTGGATAGATCAGGCGTCAACACGACAGGGCCCGAGGCCGCTATATCGTGCAGTTTCTGATCGATCGCGTCGTTGCCCCAGAAGCCCGCCCAGTTGCCTTCGGATGGGATCGCACTCTTCGCGACCACGCGATTGGATCGTGCTGATGGTGCGGATATCCAGCGGGTCCTTGGTGGCTGCCGAGGCTGCCGTCGCAAAGCCCGCGAAAACACTTGCCAGAGTGACGGTTGCGGCCAAGAGCATTTTTGCATTGTATATCTTCTGTTCCGATGCGTTTTCATGGCAAAACGACGCCGCTGGGCCAAGGTTTCGGCGCTTATCGCGCCGATGTCATGCTCCCCGGCGGGCGTTCATGGCGGTTGGGTAAGTATGCTCGACCGGGGTGCATCCGGACGGATACACCCGCGGTCACGCCGCCATTGAGGTTCACTTGTCGCTGTTGATCGCGATGCGCTTGGCATTTGCCTGCGCTTTTTCGGTCTTCGGCAATATCACGGTCAGCAGGCCGTTCTTGAACGTCGCCGCGACCTTGCCCTCGTCGACCTCCCGGCCAAGCCCGATGCGCCGTTCGAAGCGTCCGTAGTAGCGCTCACTGAACTGCCGCTCCTTGTCCTCGGCTTCCGACTTCTTTTCTCCACGAAGCGTCAGAACGCCGTCTTCCAGGAGAACCTCGACATCTTTTTCCTCAAGGCCGGACACCTCGGCCGAGACCATGATTTCCTTGTCGTTCTCCGAGAATTCGACGCTCGGCCATGTTCCTCGCGGTGTCATCTGGCCAAACAGCGAGGGGGTACCAAACCCTCGGAAAACCTCGTCGAACAGTTTGTTGACGTCGCGATGCAACGACAGGAAAGGATCCATGTCGCTATCGCGATAGAGGCGCGGAACCTGGTTGTTACCACGGTTCCATGGTATCAAATCTCGTACGCTCATTATCTTGTCTCCTTTCTCCTGCTTTTTATGCCAGCGAGCACCGACGCGTTGGGACGGGGGGCTCGTTCGGCGGTCACTTCCCAATCAGGCGGCGACGTCCCCATCGATCCGTTTCGACGTCGACTCCTTGCCCGCGTTGATGGCGATGCGGCGCGGTTTCATCTCCTCAGGGATTTCCTTTTTGAGATCGATGACAAGCAGACCGTTTTCCAGCTTCGCGCTTGTGACGCTGACGTGATCAGCAAGTTCGAAGCGGCGCTCGAACTGGCGCAGAGCCAGACCATGATGGAGGTATTGCATCTCCTCGTCTTGCGCCTTTGCGCCATTGATCACGAGGAGATTAGGTTCGTGCGTGATCGTCAGTTCCTCGTCGGTAAAGCCGGCCACGGCAAGCATGATGCGATAGATGTCCTCGCCGAACTTCAAGATGTCGTAGGGCGGCCAGTCGCCGGCGGTTGGGGGCGGACCGGCGTTTTCAAGCAAATTGAAAATGCGGTCGAAGCCAATGCTAGACCTGTAAAAGGGGGAAAAGTCCGTGTTGTTTCTCATAGCTACATCCTCCTCTCAAGAGCAATATAGTCACGAGGAACGCCAAGAAGCTGGCGCTCCCTGACCATTGCCCGCCCCTTGCGGCGACAGGCGACAAAGACATGGAGATTGCCTTGTCCTGCGTCAAGAGGACGCTGGCCGTTGCTGTGATTTTTCTGCGAGTGGCCCCTTCTTGTGCAACGAGCGAAGCTCTTCAGCGTTTCTTGGGTGGCAAACCTGATCAGTGTCAGCCCGCGATTTGCGGATAACCGAGGAGAAGGAACGATGGTTATGACGCGTAAGGACGTGACTTCGGTGCTTGGTCCGGTAGACGAGACGACAATTGCGGAAATTATTTCGACGGGGGCATCGCCTGATGAACTGAGAGAAGCCCTGATATGGCTGAACAACGACGAAGTGTTGATGGGAGAAAGTCGCCCTCTTCCGGCAAGCCGGGTCGCCGCCCTGATCGATCTTCTTGAGGCTGAGGAAATAAGCGACGATCCGGTTCCGCCGGTCCCACCGTTTGAATGAACGGCGTCGTCTGCGGTCTCGTGTGATGGGAGCGCGCAATGGCGTTCGGTTCATTGATCATCGCATCGAACTAACCGAAGACAGTGGTCCCGGACTCGATGTGAGCCGGACGCTAATGCTGTTTGCAAGATGGTGTTGCACCATATCTCGTGGGAGATGCGGCCATGGATGACAGAGGCAAACTAGAGCAACAGGTGGCGGCTGACATGGAAGCATTGCCGGAAGGCTGTGCACGGATCGACGTCGAGGCCGTCGCGAGGTTCTATGCTGGAGGGTTTGTCCGCATTCCGTTCAATGACATAGTTGCGATGATTGTCAAAGAAGCCGAAAGACGCGGCCTCCCTCACGCACATATGGGTCAAAAGATCTGAAGAGGCCTCTCTTTTCACGGCGTGATCGACAGCAAGGCGACGGTTCTCTCTCAGGCCAAATTCGATACAATTCCACAGCCTGGCAATCGGGGCAGAAAGGATTCGTTATATGAATCCATGGCATTAGCACTCTATAGAGGCGAGTGCTGAAATTTTTTCATCATCCTCTTGAAATGCTGAATGTGCGAAACCAATTCGTTGTACGCGCGATGCCGGAAAGGATCGCGCGATCCGCGCCGGTCCGCTCCGGATGCGGCGCGGAGGAACTTCAAAAATTTATTTGACTAAGAGGAGAACGACATGACGTTCCGTCCATTGCATGACCGTATCCTGGTCCGCCGGATCGAGGCTGATGAAAAGACAGCCGGTGGCATCATCATCCCCGATACCGCCAAGGAAAAGCCGCAGGAGGGCGAGGTCATTGCCACCGGGCCCGGCGCGCGCGACGAAAGCGGCCAATTGCAGCCGCTCGACGTCAAGGTTGGCGACCGCATTTTGTTCGGCAAATGGTCCGGCAGCGAGATCAGGCTCAAGGGCGAGGACCTCCTGATCATGAAGGAATCCGATGTTATGGGGGTAATTGAGGCCGAGAACACGGCGAAAAAGGCAGCAGCCTGACAATGCCGATTTAAAACACGAACAATGCAACGCTGCCGATTTAAAGGAGTAGGAAAATGGCTGCGAAAGAAGTGAAATTCCATGCCGACGCCCGCGAAAAGATGCTGCGCGGCGTCGATATTCTCGCAAACGCGGTGAAAGTCACACTCGGCCCCAAGGGCCGCAACGTCGTCATCGACAAATCGTTCGGCGCACCGCGCATCACCAAGGACGGTGTCACCGTCGCCAAGGAAATCGAGCTTGAAGACAAGTTCGAGAACATGGGCGCGCAGATGGTGCGCGAAGTGGCCTCCAAGACCAGCGATATCGCCGGCGACGGCACCACGACGGCGACGGTACTTGCCCAGGCGATCGTCAAGGAAGGTGCCAAGGCTGTCGCTTCCGGCATGAACCCGATGGACTTGAAGCGCGGTATCGACAAGGCAGTTGACGCGGTCGTCGAGGAACTGAAGAACAACGCACGCAAGGTGACGCAGAACGGCGAGATCGCTCAGGTTGGTACCATTTCTGCCAATGGCGATGCCGAGATCGGACGCTTCCTCGCCGAAGCAATGGAGAAAGTCGGCAATGAAGGCGTCATCACCGTGGAAGAGGCCAAGACGGCCGAGACCGAGCTCGAAGTGGTCGAAGGCATGCAGTTCGATCGCGGCTACCTTTCCCCCTATTTTGTGACCAACCAGGAAAAGATGCGCGTCGAGTTCGAAGAGCCCTATGTGCTCATCCACGAAAAGAAGCTTGCCAATCTGCAGGCGTTACTCCCGGTGCTCGAAGCCGTGGTGCAGTCTGGCAAGCCCTTGCTCATCATCGCTGAGGACGTTGAAGGCGAGGCGCTCGCGACGCTCGTCGTCAACAAGCTGCGCGGCGGTTTGAAGGTCGCAGCCGTCAAGGCGCCCGGTTTCGGCGACCGCCGCAAGGCGATGCTGGAAGACATTGCCATTCTCACCGGCGGCACAGCCGTCTCGGAGGACCTCGGCATCAAGCTCGAGAACGTCACGCTTGCGATGCTCGGCCGGGCCAAGAAGGTGGTGATCGAGAAGGAGAACACCACGATTGTCGATGGCGCCGGCTCGAGGAGCGAGATTGACGGCCGCATCGTCCAGATCAAGGCACAGATCGAGGAGACGACCTCCGACTATGACCGTGAGAAACTGCAGGAGCGTCTCGCCAAGCTTGCCGGCGGCGTTGCGGTCATTCGCGTCGGCGGCTCGACCGAGGTCGAGGTCAAGGAACGCAAGGACCGGGTCGACGACGCCATGCACGCAACCCGCGCCGCCGTCGAGGAAGGTGTGCTGCCGGGCGGCGGTGTCGCCTTGCTGCGCGCAGCCAAGGCGCTCGACAAGCTGGTGACCGACAACACTGACCAGAGAACCGGCATCGAGATTGTGCGCCGTGCCATCGAGGCACCCGTCCGCCAGATCGCCGAGAACGCGGGTGCAGAAGGATCCATCATCGTCGGCAAGCTGCGTGAAAACAGCGAATTCGGCTTCGGCTGGAACGCCCAGACCAATGAGTTCGGTGATCTCTACAGCCAGGGTGTGATCGACCCGGCCAAGGTGGTGCGCACCGCCCTGCAGGACGCGGCTTCGGTTGCCGGCCTGCTGGTGACCACCGAGGCGATGGTTGCCGAGAAGCCGAAGAAGGAGGCCGCTGTACCTGCCATGCCGGCAGGCGGTATGGACTTCTAATAAGGGAGGCTGTGCCCGCCCGGGCGGGCACAGCCGCTTGTTGCGAGGTGACGCCGCGAACGCTGTTGGGCCCGCGAACATTCAACCGATGTAGCCGGGCCCATTGACGGAAGGGAATCGAGCCCGCTTCACCCGATGGCCAGCGGGCCAAGAGGAGGATTGAAGAGTTTGGAGGGCAATATGATGACGCGTTCGTCCGGATGTCTTTGCGCGTTTGCCGCACTTGTTCTCATACTGTGTCCTGAACCCTTGTCTGTGGCTACTGCGCAGCCACAACAACCTGCCATAGGTGCGGCCATGCGCCCTCTCGCCGATGTGCTGGAGGTGGTGACGCCGGCTGTCGTCAACATCGCGGTGAAGTCCGGTTCGTCCGCCGAGACGAATCCTCTCTACAACGATCCGTTCTTCCGTCGCTATTTCGACCCCCCTGAAATGCGGCAACGTTTGAGTGCCGGATCCGGTGTCATCGTCGACGCGGATAAGGGCTATATCCTAACCAATCACCATGTTGTGGCTGACGCGGGTGAAATCTCGGTAACCCTGAAGGACAGGCGTCGCTTTGTTGCCGTGCTCGTCGGCAGCGACAAGGCAACCGATATAGCTCTGATCAAGATCAAAGCTCCACAATTGCAGGCCTTGCCGTTTGGCGACTCCGATGCGCTTCGGGTTGGTGACACGGTCGTGGCGATCGGCAATCCATTCGGCCTCGGCCAGACCGTAACCTCCGGCATCGTCAGTGCGCTCGGCCGCAGTGGTATCAATATCGAAGGTTATGAAGACTTCATCCAGACCGATGCCTCAATCAATCCCGGCAATTCCGGCGGCGCCCTGGTGACGGCAGACGGCAAGTTGGTCGGCATCAACACGGCGATTATCGCCCCGGCCGGCGGCAATGTCGGTATCGGGTTTGCGGTGCCGATCGCCATGGCGTCCACCGTGATGCAGCAGCTCATCCAACATGGCGAGGTGCGCCGTGGCCGCATTGGTGTCGTTATCCAGGATGTGACCCCCGACCTGGTGCAGGCGCTCGGTCTTACCGAAAGTTCCGGCGTGGTAGTCAGCAGCGTCGAACAAGGTTCTCCCGCCGCAGGCGCCGGCCTTCAGGCTGGAGATGTCATCATGAGCGTCGATAACCATCGCATTTCCAGCTCGGCTGACCTGCGCAACCGCATCGGGCTCGCCCCGGCCGGCTCGGAAATTGAAATCGACTATATGCGCAACGGAACGCGCAAATCCGTCACCATGCGCATCGAAGTTGCCGGCGCGATTGATGAAACCGAAGCACAGGTCGATCGGCTCGAGGGCGCGGAGTTTCGGGATGCGGGAGGAACCGTTGTCGTCAAACATATCGAGGAAGGCAGCGCGGCGGCTCAGTCAGGCTTGCGCGTCGGCGATGTAATCGTCGCCGTCAACCGCCGCCCGGTCTCGTCGCTTTCAGATCTGACGACGGCATTGCATGATGCAGCGCGCACAATTGCGCTCGATCTCATTCGCGGCGGGGAAAAGGTATTCCTGATCATCCGTTAGGAGGCTTGCCATCAGACGTCGTGAAACTGTTTGTCGATTGGGAGAAGAAAATGAGGAAATCCGTTCGATGGAGTAGCGCCGGGCGACAATCGCCGCGCCGTTTAAGGTACGGCTGGCGAAGACGCGGAGCTGACCGGGTTTCGGCCCACCACGCCGCATCTCGAACCGGCGCTGCACAGGGCAAACGCAATCGATTGGCTTACCCGGTGGAACGCCAACCGTTGGTAACAAAGGAGGAGCTCATGGAATGCAACGTCTTCGAAGAGCCCGTCAGCCTATTTGTCGGACTCGGTTTACCAGTTCAGGTCAGGACCGTGGCGGAAGCTTACGCACTGCTCGGCGAATGGCCTTTATCGAAAACCGATCCTGCGCACACTCTGGCTATCAAGGCTTGCAAGGCAGCGCTATCCGGAGAGATAGAAGCGCAGACCGCTCGCGGCCTGTTCGTTGCCTTTGCCCATAGGCACGACCTTTTGGCGCCTGAGGGGGCTGCCTCGCAAGCCAATGCAGACAAAGCCGGTCGTTCCGGCATCTTTCTCGAGCATGACAGGAGGTCAACATGACGGAACTGCAAACGATCCTGCTGATCACCTTCGCCGTGGTTTTGGCGATGGCAAGCGTGACCATTTCGCAATGGAGGGATTGAGAACGGAGCGCGTGCTTTGTCTGTCGGCACCGCCGTTTGCGTCGTCGCGGGGATGGGAACATGGACGAAATTGTCTTGCTTCTTTGTATGTCCGTTGCAGTACCGTTTTTCTGCGCAGTAGCCGGCATCGTGGTCGCATTTGTCCACCGCAGAGGATCGAGCACGGAAGCCTGGCGCAGTGTTGGAGCACAAGGCGCCGAGAACATGAGGGAGCTACGCGAGGCGCCAACGAAGCGAATAAGCACGCAGCGGCGGTGAAATAATGCATAAAGGTCGGCTTGTCGCAACGATGCAGAACCTGTGCAATCTGAACCGGGCATGCTGTACGCCGTCGTTGCGGGATTTCTTCTGACGCGGTTTCGCGTGTCATCACGAAGTTGATTCTTTCAGCGCCCGGCTCGGAATGGAGTGTCCAAAATGCGGATCGACAGTAACCGAAGCAGGAAGCTTTGACCGGCCGGTCCCTCTCACCTCCCCTTATTTTAAGCGATTTCAGACGGCCGGACGCCGCTACTTCTTCTGAGCAGCTTGACACTCGCGCAACGCCTTGAACGCAGCATCGGTACCAGTGAGGTCAACCACTAATTCCTTACGCCCTTTGGCGGTGATCGTCAGTTTTTTCTTCTTGGCAAGGCCATAGATAAAATCGAGGTCGTTGAAAGGAACGGTTGCACCGTCGAAGCCCTCCATCTCCTGGCCCGTAGCCACGCCGGTGAACTTCTCACCATCGACGTCGAATTCGACCGAGAGCTGTTCACCTGCGGTAATTTTTTCAGGTTTTTTGGAGTAAAGCGCCAGATAGCCGCGCAGATCTGCGCTTGCATCGATACCGATCTCCACCTGTGCGCCAGCGTCGGGGTTTTGCCGGGCGATAAGGCAGCCAGGGCCCATCTTCTCATTGACAAAAATATCCCAACCGGCCGCCTTGCCATATTTCTTGATCATGTCCTGGGCCTCACATGGAACGGTAAGGACCGCAACTGCCAGGGCAGTCCGAACGAAGATATGCATGATCTCCTCCTGTGTTCTGCTTTCAATGAAAAAACACCACGATGTGTGCGACGCTTCAAAATCTCTAAGATGCTTGGGTACGTCACAAAACTCCAATCGCCGAGAGCGTTCTTCCCGACATCGGCACCAAGAATCAACGGAACCCCAGCTTGTGGGCAGCGGTACCGTTCGATCGTGAGTATTTCCGGCCAGTGAAATCCTGCGGTGCGCAATTAACAAGTACGTAACTGTAACTTTGCGGGAAGTGGTGGATTTCGCAGCGGCAAGAGCCCGCCGAACTGGTCGCGGCGCTTGGCCAGCTGGCGGCGACCATTTCGTGCAGAATGCAACCATAACCCGACGCAGATCTTCATCGAGATGATCGCAAGCCCGCTCCCCTTGAAGCCCGGCCATTCTCCAAAGGCGTCCTGCCCACGGTTGGGCCCCTCTTTCGGCATAGGACGGCAAGAAGGATGGTACGAGCTAGAGGTGTTTTTGTCCAAAGTAGATCCCCGCTTCTCGCGCCCCAGAGTGGTTCAGCTCCTGCTGGGGTCACACCAAACTCGAAAGTACAGTGCGCTATCTCGGCATCGAAGTTGACAATGCCCTTAGGATCGCCGAGCAGATTGAACTCTGCTCTCCGACATCGGGCTATTGGCAGATGGTCCTGTCAGCGCGAGATGGCGTCAGCACGTCCCTGAAACAGAAATGCCTTAGAAGCTGTTGCGCTCGCGATAGGTACGCAGGAACGACTGAATACGCGCGTCCTCGGGACGATGCAGGATGCGATCGGGGCTGTCCACGCTGACCAGTTCGCCTTTTTCCATGAAGCCCACCTGATCGGCAACATGGGCAGCGAAACCCATTTCATGCGTCACAACCACCATCGTCATCCCCTCGCCAGCCAACGTCCTCATGACGCTCAGCACCTCGCCCACAAGTTCCGGGTCAAGCGCGGATGTCGGCTCATCGAAAAGCATCAGCTTGGGTTCCATGGCGATTGCGCGGGCAATTGCAACGCGCTGTTGCTGACCGCCGGAAAGCCGCGATGGGTGGCTTGCGATCTTGTCTGCCAGCCCAACCTTGGCCAGCGCCTCGCTGGCACGCCGATCCGCATCGGCTTTCGACATTCGGCGCACGCGGATCAACCCCTCAGCCACATTCTCCTTGGCGGTCATGTGCGGCCAGAGGTTGAACTGCTGGAACACCATGCCGATCGATCGGCGCATCTCGCGAAGCCTGCGGCCCGACATCTTCTTGTCAGGCGCGTCATAGCCGATAAGCTGACCGTCAATGCGGACTTCACCGGAGTCATACGCCTCAAGGAAATTTATGCAGCGAAGGAGGGTCGATTTTCCCGAACCCGAAGGGCCAATGAGACAGGTGACCTTGCCCGGTGGTATCGATAGATCGATGTCTTTCAACGCTTGAAACTTGCCGTAGTATTTGTTGACCTTGCGCATTTCGACTGATGACGCAGCAAGCATCTTACGTCCTTTCGATCAGATGTTTCGTGATGCGCGCTTCCAATCTTAGTCCGACACGCGAGATCGTCTCGACCAGGCCCCAGAAGAACAACGCCAGCACCAGGTTTGCCTCCACGTAGCGAAAGGTTTCTGCGGACATGCGCTGCACCTGATACAGCAGTTCGGGAACGGTAATGATCGACAGGATGACCGTTTCCTTGGTGAGGATGATCGAGAAGTTTACCAGCGCTGGCAGAGCAGAGACCAGGCCCAGAGGCAGTAGGATTCGTCGCACGGTATGCGATTCGGACATGCCGATTGCACGAGCCGCCTCGATCTGGCCATCGGGTACGGCGCGGAAGCCCGAACGAAATATCTCCGCGAAGTAGGGACTGCCATAGATCGTCAGACCCAGCAGGCCTGCGGGCAGCGCGTCAAGGCGCAGGCCGACGAGTGGGCCGCCATAGTAGAGCACGAACAACTGGACGAGGAAGGGTGTGCCGCGGATGACTTCGATATAGGCCTGGACGATCCATGTCACCCAGCGTGGCGCATAGCGTTGAATGAGCGCGATGACGAGGCCAAGCGCCATGCCGAAGACCGTGCCAAGCGCCCAGCATAGGATGGTATTGCCAAAGCCCTTCAGCAGCGAGGGGCCGTATTGCTGGAGAACGCTCCATTCCATCAGACGTCCGTCCTGTGTTCGAGATAACGTCCCAGCGCCGCCAAACACAAATTGATCAGCAGATAGATGCAGGCCGCCGCTATATAGACTTCAAGCGGACGGAAGGTGGTGGCGGCCTGCGCTTGGCTGGCGCGAGTGATTTCGAGAATGCCGACGACCGAAACTAACGACGACGCCTTCACAAGCAAGATGAGTTCATTGATCAACGCCGGCAGCGAAAGCGTCACGGCTTGCGGAAGGATTACCCGGGTCCATACGTCGACGGGCGTCATGCCGATGGCGACCGCGGCCTCCGCTTGTCCTTTCGGTAACGCCGCGATCGCGCCGCGCCAGATTTCGGAGATATAAGCGCTGGCGCAAATACCCACGGTCACCACGGCGGCGACCATTGCTGGCACGTCCAGGCCGATGATCGGCAAGGCATAGTAGAACACCAGCAGTTGCACCAGCAGTGGCACACCGCGCAAGAAACTGACCCAAATGGCTGCAAAGCGGCGCAGTGGCGGGTACGGCGACAGGCGAGCGGCACAAATCAGCGTGCCAATCACAATACCCAACCCGATGCCCAGAACCGAGATCAGAAGTGTGTATCGCGCTGCCCAGAACAACGGCCCAAAGCTTTGAAAGAATACCGCTAAGGAAAACATCCACCCTCACTATGGCAAGCGTGCGGGCGGAGCCACCTCCGCCCGCGAGCGCGTTATTTGGCCGGAACTTCGCGGGGCAATTCGGTATAGCTGCCCAGCCACTTTTCCTGGATAGCCTTGACGCGGCCGTCGTCGGTCATCTTGATCATCGCATCGTTGATGGCCTTGTTAAAGCTTTCGCTCTCTGCATTCTTGCGCACCACCCATGCGAAATATTTCGGTTCACCGAACTGGGCTGGCGTGAAGAGAGCAAAGCTCTCCGGGCGGCTCTTGACGAGATAGGTGAGGTTTGGAAGTGACCCAGCGACCGCATCCAGGCGGCCGGCAGCGAGATCGGCATAAGCTTCGTCCGTGGTGCCGTACTCCTTGATCGTCACACCGCCCAGCTTCTGGCCATAGGCCTCAAGCTGCTTGAATTGCGCGGTGCCCTGCTGGACGCCGACGGTCTTGCCCTTGATGTCTTCAGGTTTGGTAAGTTCGCTGTTGTTCGCGGCCTTGAGCAGCGAGACGGTCGCATCGGCAATAGGCAAGGTGAAGCCGTAGCGCTCCAGCCGCTCCGGCGTAATCGTCACCGGGGCAATCACGATGTCGAACTTCTTGACCTCAAGTCCCGGCAGCTCGGCAGTCCAGGGGATATCCTGATACACTGGCTCGGCCCCGATTTCCTTGGCAACCTCATCGAACAAGTCCTTGGTCATGCCCTCATAGGTGCCGTTATTCAACATGTCGAATGGCGCGTAGTGCATGTCGGTGGCAGTGACGATCTTGCCGGCAGCCTTGATGTCCGCAAGCTGGTCGGCCTCGGCGGCGCTGGCAAGACAAAGTGCGGCTAGGCCGAGAAGCGTGCCTTTGACGGTCATGTGAATGCTCATTGCAGTTGCTCCTTTTTGAACCAACGGGGTGGATACGACCAACACGCACTGCGTCGCCGTATTCTAGATCAGAAAGTACCGGACCGATGTACGTGTTTTGCGTAAATCGGCTGCTTCCATCTTCGAGCTGGCGTCAGCGTGACGCACCGCCCGTGCATATTCTGCTTCGCCGCGCAAGACTGCCATGCCTGAACGCTACGAGAAGTCCTTGTTTCCGCGATTCGGCAAAGCGACCGAACTTCGCAGTCTACTCATACGTTTCAGCCAAGCGGCAAGGCAAGAAAATTGACGTCCTATCGGCATCGTTGATAAGTGCGGTTCCGATGCAACGTTATACAACTTTTTGAAGGACGAGCCCGGAACATTCGACAGCGTGAAGCCGGCCAGCGCCTAAAACGGTCGCAATTTCCAATTTCGCGCAGACTGACCCGACCAAGGCAACTTCCAAGTCTGTTTCGGCCTGCACCGACCGCTGGTTCGAGGTCTTGGTCAAAAGAGATCGTGCAGCATTTCTACGGATTGCTCGTTGGACCGGGAGTTGGCGGTAGGGGGGACGGTATATTTGGAATTATGGGATCGGGAGTTGGCGGCAAAGCGGACGGTATTTTCGGTATTGCGGGACCCGGAAGAGGCGATATCGGGGACGGTATATTGGGAATTGTGGGATCGGTAGTGGACGGTATCGGAGAAGGTATCGGAACCGTAAAGCCGCCAATGGGCGATATTGGTGATGGTATCGTAGGGCCTGGGCCAGGAATGCCGGGCAATCCACCTAGTGTCTGCGGCAAAGGCAATCCTCGTTCCTGGAAGAATTTCACAAGCTCTTTGTTGTCGCCAAACTCAAGATCGCCGATCGTCAGCGCGAAGCCGGGTTCGCCCGGGCAGTTGGTTCTGATCTGTCCTTCGGTTGCCGCGGCAGCCAGTTTCATTTCTGCAGCAGCGCGATCGTAGTTTGCCGGTTCGGAGCCAAGCAATTTGGTGGTCAGATTGGCTGCTATCCAGAGTCCGCCATCATCAGCTTCGACCCGTTTTGGGACGAGTGCGTACTGGACCGCGGTCCACGCTGGTGTGAACAGGAAGTGGTGTTCCCCGCCTTTGACCTTGAGCGGTTTGCCATCCGGGCCACGGCCCTGTCTCTGAAAAGGCAAATCACTCAAGAGCACCACGTCCGGGGCGGTCTGCAGGCCAACCGGAACAGTAACGTTTGCGCCGACTGACGGAACTGATACCCAGGCTTCCTCGAACTCCGCTTTTCTGTCTGTCTTGAGCGCCAGCTTGATGTTGCGGCAACCGATATCGGGCTTTAGCATCACGATTGTGTTGCCACCCACCTCCCCTATTTCGAAGCGCGCATCGAACCCGGACGCTATGCTCGCATTTCCGTTGAGGTCGACCGTCGTACCGACGCCTCTTCCTATCAAGGGGTCGACATGCAGATCTACGGATGCCTTGGCGTCGGCCTGCGCATTGAGCGAAAGCTTCAAGCGTCTCCCTTTGGTCCAGGATATGCCGACTGCATTCACCACTATTGCTGCCGCTACCGCTCCTGGGTCAGCAAGCTCGGCGAAAACCCCGACCTCACCGAGAACATCTGCGCTCCATTTTTGATCGGCAAGCCGGCCCTTGAATTGCACCGACTTGACGGTTGCGGTCCTGTTTGCAGCAGGAAGTTGGTTGAATTTGTCTTGAACCAGGTGAGCCACTGTCCCGTTTATCCAAAGAGCAATATCGGCGTCTTTCAATTTGGGTATCCGTATTTGCTCCAGATTTTTTCGCATCCTGACGATGTCATCCTGAATTTCGGAAGGCGGCTCCTTGACGCTGGTTGCCACTGGTTTTTCGTTGAAATCGGTCAGCAGCCATACTCCGCCGTCGAGGATGACAGCGTTGGCCGCCTTAATTTCTTGCGACAGTTCGTTTGGCGGGACGGTCATCCGAACCTTGATCCAGTTTTCATCTTTTGGATCGCGGACCGAAACCGTCTGCGTGAAATCTTGTTTCAAATCGTAAGCGAAGCTGTTTTTGAACGGGAGCTCCAAGGTGAAAGCTTCGGTGAACTGCAACATGAGACCCGTTTCGATAAGGTCGCTCGCATACTCCCTCAACTTGATATTGAACCAGCCCCATCCGAATGTATCCCCACGGTGACGGCCGTCTTGTGATGTGAAGCTTAACATTGGAAGTCCTAGTGGTAACCCTAGGAGTAGTCCTATGACCAAGCAGCACATTGAAGTGATCACGTCGGTCGAGCGTCGGCGTCGGTGGTCTCGCGAAGAGAAAGAACGGCTGGTAGCGGCAACGTTAGAGCCTGAAGCAGTTATCTCGGATGTTGCGCGTTCCGCAGGGATCCATGTCAGCCAATTATTCCGGTGGCGTAAGGAGCTTTGCCAGATGTCAGCGCCGTCGGTCCCACAACTCCTTCCGGTCGAAGTCGTCGCGGCCTTGCCGTCGCCGGAGGCGGTGGAAACACCATCACCTTCTCGGGTGCGCAAGAAGAGCAGCATGGTGACGATCGAGCTTGGCCGCGGCCGACGTATTCGTGTGGAGAGCGATGTCGATACGGAAGCGTTGGGCCGGATCCTCGATGTTGTGGAGCGGCGATGATCCCGGTTCCGAGCGGCGTGAAGGTGTGGCTCGCCACCGGCTATACGGATATGCGCAAGGGCTTTCCCGGTCTGTCGCTGATGGTGCAGGAGACGCTGAAGCGCGATCCGCACAATGGTCATCTGTTTTGCTTTCGCGGGCGTCAGGGCGGATTGATCAAAGTGATCTGGCATGATGGGCAAGGCGCCTGTCTGTTCACCAAGAAGCTGGAAAGCGGACGGTTCGTCTGGCCGTCGGCGGCTGATGGCACCCTGGTGATCACGCCCGCCCAGCTCGGCTATTTGCTGGAAGGCATTGACTGGCGGATGCCACAAAAAACCTGGCGTCCCAGCTCGGCTGGATGATGGAAACTGCTGGAAAGACGGGAGCGAATATGATTCCATCCCGCCATGACCGATGCGGCCAATCAACTTCCAGACGACCTTGCCAGCGCGCATGCGATGATCCTCGCCGAGCGTGCGGGACGCCGTGAAGCCGAAGCAATTGCCGCTCGTGCGCAGGCGGTGAACGCGCATTCGGATGCGTTGATTGCCCGCTTGAGACTGGAGATCGAGAAGCTCAAGCGCGACATCCACGGCAGCCGCTCCGAGCGCAAGGCGCGTCTTCTCGAACAGATGGAATTGCAGCTTGAAGAGCTGGAAGCTGATGCCAGTCACGACGAATTGGCGGCCGAGATGGCGGCCCGATCATCAACCACCGTCAAAGCCTTCGAGCGCAAGCGTCCTTCACGAAAGCCGTTTCCCGAGCATCTGCCGCGCGAACGTGTCGTCATCGCTGCACCTCACACTTGTCCGTGCTGCGGCTCCGGCAAGCTGGCGAAACTAGGTGAGGATATTACCGAGACGCTGGAAGTGATCCCGCGTCAATGGAAGGTCATTCAGACGGTGCGGGAAAAGTTCACCTGCCGCGAGTGCGAGAAGATCACGCAGCCTCCGGCACCTTTCCATGTGACACCACGCGGCTTTGCCGGGCCAAACCTGCTCGCCATGATTCTGTTTGAGAAGTTCGGCCAGCATCAGCCGCTGAACCGCCAGAGCGAGCGCTATGCCCGCGAAGGCATCGACCTCAGCCTCTCGACGCTTGCCGACCAGGTCGGTGCCTGTGCCGCAGCGCTGAAGCCGGTGCATGCGCTGATTGAAGCGCATGTTCTCAGCGCCGATCGGCTGCATGGCGATGACACGACCGTGCCAATCCTGGCGAAAGGCAAGACCGACACGGGTCGCATCTGGACGTATGTCAGGGATGACCGCCCATTTTGCGGCTCCAGCCCGCCGGCAGCCCTTTACTATGCGTCGCGCGATCGGCGGCAGGAACATCCCGAGCGTCATCTTAAGAGCTTCGCCGGTATTCTGCAGGCGGACGCCTATGGCGGCTACAACCCGCTCTTCAAAGTGGATCGCGATTTGGGTCCGCTGACACAGGCACTGTGCTGGGCACATTCGCGCCGCAAGTTCTTCGGGCTTGCCGACATTGCGACGAATGCCAAACGCGGCAAGAACGCCACGCCGATCTCACCGGTTGCGCTCGACGCCGTAAAGCGCATCGATGCACTGTTCGACATTGAGCGCGACATCAATGGCCTTTCCGCCAACGAGCGGCTGCAACGACGCCAGCAGGAAAGCCGTCCTCTTGTCGACGAGCTTGAGAACTGGATGCGGATCGAGAGATCAAAACTGTCGCGCAGCTCGCCGGTCACCGAGCCCATCGACTACATGCTGAAGCGCTGGGAAGGCTTCACGACATTCCTCGGTGACGGTCGGATTTGCCTGACGAACAATGCTGCCGAACGAGCACTGCGCGGCTTCGCCCTCGGCAGAAAATCGTGGTTGTTTGCGGGCTCCGATCGCGGTGCTGACCGGGCTGCCTTCATGGCCACGCTGATCATGACGGCCAAGCTCAATGACATCGATCCGCAGGCCTGGCTTGCCGATGTCCTCGCCCGCATCGCCGATATGCCGGTTACAAAACTCGCAGAGCTGTTGCCGTGGCATTGGAAACCGGAAACAGCGATCATCGCGTCGGCCGCGTAACAGGGCGCGGAACAGTTCTTCCGACCGTCGCAAACCTTCATCGCTTAGAACGACAGACTTCGACTTGTTCGCGGGATCTGCAATCAGACCCTTCTGATGCAAACGGTCCATGACGCCCCAGTCAAACCCTTTCCAGGCGCGACGCTCGTCATGCAGCGTGAGCCATAGTAAGGCGAGAACAGCATCATTGATCTTCTCGTCATCGATCTCCATGCCGGAAACATACCATGCGCACAGGCTAAAATCCTGCGGCCCTCACCGGATGCGTACATCCGAATTCGGGATCGAGTCTCAAGAGAGAGAGCGCGAACACGGCTTGCGCGTCCCCATTTGCCCCTTCTTCTATGCCTTTGAAAACGAGGGAGGCTTGGCCATCAAACTTGACAGTCAGATCCCTTTCCTTCGAATAGGCCTCGAGGCGAAGGAATGCCCAGGCGAAACCGGGTTGAAAGTCGACGCTAACATTCCGCAGATGGACGACGGTGTCCTCACCTGCCTTGAATTTGGGGTCGTAGGCAATTTGTGCGTCCTTCAGGCTCTCCAGCGCGGTGTTCAATCCCCGCTCCGACATAAACAACCCCGCTGGCCACGCTTCTGGAACGGGCTTCTGCCTCAAAAGGTCTTCGGCCTCCGATAGTGATCTCCACTCCGATAGGGTGCGGTCACGCTCGAAACTTAAATGCTGAAGTGCCAGCCACCCGACACCCATGGCTGCAAATAATGCAATTGCAATAATGACGCGTGCGCCCGTTCCCATGGCATGATCCAAAGCCAGATGATGGTAGTGTCAAATTAATGATAACACCTATTGTATTCGGCATACGGCCGACGGCAACAAGGGTATCGCTTCCTTCGATGACTTGTTGTCCCGACGTTACCTGACGTGGCCGCGTTCAATTTGGTCATAATATAATCCTTGCTGTGGTCATGTAGTGCGTTGGAGCGGCAAATCCGTTGGGCCGAATACTGTCACGGCATGGGCAATGCGCCCGTAGCCTTCTAACGATTGATCAGCCAGAGGATCAGCGAAAACACAATGCTGACAAGTAGGCCCGTGGTGATTGGGACGTACATGGTAAAATTCTCGCGCTCGATCAGAATATCGCCCGGCAGTCTTCCAAAGCCAACGCGCGCGAGCCACGGCCAGAGAATACCGACCGCAACGATAACAAGACCGACAATGATCAAGGTTCGGGACATCCTATCCGCACGCTGTGTGTCGTAAATTTCATTGATCGATCGAATGATGAAAACAGACCGGAATTTTAACACAACTGGCAGAGATGTGCCTGCGCGCGTCATCTCCGCCAAGCCACGTCGCTGGACGCTGCTTTATATGCAAACTGTGGGGGGGAGTTCTGTCTCACTGCAAGGGCGGCTTTCTCAGAAAGCTGTTGCGATCGGCCGACTTCACCCGCAGCCATGCCTCGCGCCCGTTGCGCAGGACCCGCAGGGGGATCTCTGCGCCGGCAGGGCCGCTCGTCCACACCTTCCGGTAAAAATCAGCCAGCCCATCAACCTCCTCGCCCCGGATCTCCGAGATGATGTCGCCCTGACGCAGGCCCGCCTGAGCCGCCGGACCTCCTTGCGCGACACTCATAACCACAACCTTTCCGCGGCTCTCGGCAGAGAATGCCCCGAGCCAAGGCCGCGGCGGCTTGTTCACTCGGCCGCGCTTGAGTAGATCATCCAGGATCGGCGGCAACAAATTGATCGGTACGATCATATTGATGTCCGCCATCTCTCCATTGTTGCTCATTTGCAAGTGAAGTGAGCCGATGCCCAGGAGTCTGCCGTCTGTGTCGAGCAATGCAGCCCCTCCCCAGGAAGGATGAGCCGGCGCAATGAAGATCGCCTCATCCAGTACGTACTCCCAATAGCCGGCAAATTCCTGTTTGGCGACGATGTTCGCTCGGACGAGCTGACCGATCCCATCCGCAAGCACAACCGGATCTCCGACCTTGGCCTGGGCTGCATCGCCGAAGTCCACCGCTGGCACGCCGAGCGGCCCAATCGCCTGCACGAGGCCAAATCCGGTTTCTTGATCATAGGCAAGCGCATGCCCTGGAACGACGTGCCCGTCATGGCGGGTCAACCAAACTTCCTCGGCTTCGGTAATCAGGTAACCGATCGTCAGCACCAGCCCGTCCTTTCGAATGACCACGCCGCTGCCCTCTCTCAAGGTACCCAGCGTAGCCGCTGTAAACGCGTCATCGGGAATGGTGGACCGCAAAGCGACCATTGATTGGGAAATCGTATCGATAGTCATGGCATTCGTCCTGACAGCGAGAAGAAACATCTCTTCCGTTATAGGTATGAAGCGGCTCCACCAGCCACAAGAAGCAAGGCGGACGTTTCAGGTAAAAAGTCGCCACCGGAACGAGATGAGGAACATCGAATGGACAATCGAACGTCGGCACTGCGCACACTCTTGCAATCGCCCCATCCGATACCCATTTCTGCCCTCCACCCGTGATCGAGATTAGTGAGCAGCCAGCAATGACGCTCGCTTATCTCCGGGTAATGCGGCGCTCCTCGGAAACGAGTTGAGCGCCGTATTGTATGATGATCATGGACATGGAAGCATGCCGCAGCTGTTGTGCTGACCCGACAGATGTAAACAAGACAGCGGATTGGTACAAAGCGCGGGAAAATCGGCTAATCGATATACATGCAGAAACACTTTGTAGCCGCGCGTGAAGAAAAGCCCGGCGAGGCTTGGCTGACCCGTTTCTTGAAATTATCGCCAAGGCTCAAAGACCATGGGGCGGCTGCACCGATGGTATGAACAAACATGGCTTGGTCGCAAGTCTGACGTTCGGCGGCAGAGAAATTCAGGGTCGGGGATTTTCCGTTATCCTGATGCTGCGCTACATCCTAGAGACCTGCCAGCGGGTCGATGACACCATCAAAGCGCTGAGCCGTATACCAATCGCGGTGAGTCAAAATGTGACGCTGCTCGATCCGCTCATTATGCCACTTTGTTCTTTTTGACAGCATTGGCTGACCCTGGAATGTCTTTAAAACACATTGGTTGAGTTATTTTTGCAGCCACTCTTTATTCGCGGCGTCGCCCGGTCGAAGGACGGTGGATTACATCTGGCCCGGAAAAACATGGTGTCAGTCCATTGGGTGAATTATACGCTGTGCATATGTACACGACTATGGTCTTCCGTAGAGTCTCAAGGCATCAGTTATCAACTGGATGGAAGAACACATATCTCTACCATGAACCATGGCTTTCGCAGCGACCAGAAGCGGGCAGTTGCGAAGGCACAATCGTGGCAATGAGCAGCGTGGTGAGAATGACTCCTAACGGACTAAAAATCGTACGGCGCGCCTACGCTAAGCAGATCTGGTGCAGTACGAGCTCGCAACAGGAATGTTGAACGCGTCGTTTAGGCCCCACTCCTTTTGGCGATCGCCAGCGAAAGTCCAACGAGACACATGGTCAGCGACACCCACCAAATGGAATCGCCCATGGTGAAACGTGTGATGGTGCTGATAACGCACCAGAGCGTCGGGATCACAAACAACAGGACGTCGTAGCGTTGCCAGGTCGATGCCAGAAATCCAATTGTCGCGATTGCTGTCGGATCGGGCATTATACCGAAGACTTCAGACGTTCCCGATCCCCGACCCGCGATCAACGACAGGCCGGGGTAGAGCAGCACGGCCACAGCCATGACGACGACCCCAGCAAGCCCGTCCGGCAGTGACGCTCCGGTTCTGCGCGGTATGACCTGAACGACGAGCATAAGGATCGCCTGCGCCACAAAGCCATAAGCCGCGTAGGTGGCGGCCCAGTTGATGCTTGAAAGACGCGACCAAAGGTAGGCCCAACCGACAAGCAGCCAAAGCGCGGCCAGAACCATCGCAACGATCCGACTGGCGTTTGGCCGGGCACGCGCGAGCAAGCAGACGAGGCCTACTCCCACCAGCAGCGTCAAAATCTGAAGCGGCCAGAGAGCCAGGTTGTAGGCCTCGATCTGCCTGAAATAGACGCGAGGCGAGAACATCAAGAAATCCGAAGGCCCATACGACCACCATTCCGTCACAAGGCGTCCTCATTTCGGGAGATGACAGCCATTACAGGCGTTCCACGTAGTCGATCGTGCGTTTGCGCAAGGCCGGGTCCATGACGGCTCCGGTTGCCGCTTCCATGTTTTCCCGTACATGCGCCACGTTTGCGGTTGCTGGAATTGCGCAGGTGACCGCCGGATGCGAGATGATGAACTTAAGCATCAGTTGTGCCCAAGTCTTCGCTCCGATTTCGGAGACCCAGTCCGGCAAGGGGTGATCCGCCATCTGCGCGATGAGGTCGCCCTGCCTGAAAGGGCGATTGACGATGACGGCGATCTTGCGCTCCGTGGCGAGTGGCAGGATGCGGTCCTCCACATCACGGTCCAAGACATTGTAGGTTACTTGAACGAAATCGATCGGCTGGGACGTCATGATATCTTCGACTTCAGAGTGGCGGCGTCCCTCCGAGGTCGTGATGCCGACATATTTAAGCTGGCCGGCATCCTTCATTTCGAACAGCGTCTGGAGATGCTCTTCCCAGCTCAGCAGATTGTGGACCTGAAGCAGATTGAACTGAGACACCCCCCAAAAGGCTTGAGACTGCCTGATTTGCTCCCGGCCGGATTGCGGATCACTGATCCAGACCTTGTCGGCGGAAAAAAGCGTTCGGGGCCGCGACAGCTTGTCGAGCCCGTAACCGATCGTCTTCTGCGCCGAACCATACATCGGCGAGGAGTCAATCAGCCTGCCTCCTGCCCCGAAGAACGCCTGCATGACGGCGGTACATTCATCTCGCAGTTTTATGTCGTCTCCGACATTGAACGTGATCCAGCTCCCCAGGCCGACGACGGGAATTTCCTCTCCGGATGAAGGAATGGGCCTGGTCAGGACCGATGGCACCTGAGCAGACAGCCGGTCGGGAAAGCCCGCCAGAGCCCCGGAACCCGCTATTAGCGCAAGAGCTTCCCGCCGATTGATTGAGAATCGCCTCGCCATCTTGTCTCCTCGCAAGTCGCGCCGGTTTGCCTCTTATTGGCGGAGTATCGGGTATCCGCTGCCACTTGAAAACCCATAGCCGGGTGACCGCCACTCACATTGAATTGAAGCCATGATGCAGTCCCTAAGTCCCGTAGCGCTTCCGGCTTATGGCGCGGGATGATCAAATAATCTAGCTTCGGCCCGACAAGGCCGGATAGGGTTTCCGCAACATTGATCGAAAGCAATTCGAGGACCTGACGAGAACTGCTGCGGTCTTTGAGGATAATCGGACACTGAGCATCGGGTTGTCGTCTTTATCCTTTAGTTCGTGAGAACGCTCGCACCTCAAAATCTCCATGATGCTGGACGAACTGATTCTCTTGTGTTCAAACGGGGATTGCCCACGACCGGAAACGCGTGGCCTTCAGACGGTTACTGAAACGAACTGAGAAGCAGCTCATGAGCAAAGCCCGGACGGATGACGACGGCAAAATAAGCCATCCTTTGCACGATCCGGATGATCGTCCGACCGGACCTATCCGGTTCTTGTTTTAGGAGCTTTGGGCGTTGTCTATGGCGACATCGGCTCAAGTCCGATCTACGCGTTTCGCGAAGCACTGCATGCTGCTTCCACTGATGGTTCCCTTTTGCGGGCAGATGTCCTAGGCATCGTATCCATGATTTTTTGGGCCCTGACGCTGATCGTCACGGTCAAGTATATCCTGTTTGTCCTTCGCTCAGACCACGACGGCGAAGGGGGCATCCCGGAACAGGTAGCCGAGGCGGTGCGTGTCAACACCGAAGCCCGGCTGCGTGCCCTCAAGATCGGTCTGCTGATTATGGCCGGGCTGGCGTTTCCTGGCCATATTCCCTGCGGGAGGATTGCCAGACTATCGGCCGGGGGGAAATCCCGGCCAATCCCAGGCAACCGGACCATCTGTCAAAGAGCCGTCTTAGTTTGCTGACGACGTCACCAAAGAGCGGTGCTACGTTCTGACGCCCGGTTCGTATCGGTTGTGCCTAGGTACACTCTTTGCTGCGCACTTCGAAACTTCTATACCAAGAACTTGATGCGTTCGTAGTCGCCTTTCAAAACGCCCGTAGCAACAAACTCGATGGTGTCAGTTCCGGCCCCACCGATTTACGCCGCGGGAACTTCAAGCACGCCGGACAGTTTAGCTACATCGGAGAGTTTCGCCGATTCTCCGACAAGGTTCGGCAAGAGGGCCACCCCACTTGAGACCGAGCTTCGCCTGGTGGCTCGCGTCAAATTGAACGTGGAGACGATCGAGGAAGAAGAGGCCATGGAACATGGGCTTGGATTAAGAACACCTGATAGCGAGGTGAGGCCATGAGAGAACGCAAGGCGTCTTATGTTCCCAATCATGCCCGATACGAAATAACGCCGCCCAAGGGGGATGGCCCCTATCTTCGGCGCGGCGCTGAATGTGCGGGCGCGATCGAGGGGATGTTCAAGGATCAGATTGCCCTTCCTTTCAACCACCTCACCTATATCCGGGTGTACGAGAAGGCCAGGCAAGCCGGTTGGCAGGATCAGGAGATACGTAAGGCCATCCTCTTTTGGACCGACCAGATGATGCTTAGCCAGATCGCAGGATCTGACGGCGAGGTCATCGACTATCTCGACGAGTTCTGGCGCTGAAAAATGTGGCTCGACACAGGCACAATTCAGATCGTGAAGCGCCGCTGCCAAGTCCGATATGTTCACGACGCCAACCCTGCCTCTTTGGTTGATCCCAAAAGTCCCCATAGTTTGCCTCTTTGCCCTCTGGATCGATTTTTTCGAAAGCGACTACCGCCTCCTCGAAGCGGTTCATTGAGAAGTAAGCCAAGAGAGGTCCGCGCAACTAAGGTGTGGCTATCGGGGCACTACCCATATGTTTCTCGATGCCACGCCTGGCGCTCAACACTATCTATGGTAGCCTCGAGTCGTTGGCCTACTTCAACTTGATGAAAAGGATCTTCGAATGAACAAAGTTCTGATCACCGTCGTTGCCGTACTAACAGTGATGAGTTTAAGTGCCTGCGGATCAATCGGCAAAGGAAAAGCTCCTCCGCCAATGGCGGAACCGACTGCAGCGCCAGTCTATAAATAGAGGCTGGTTCTGTACTGTGGGAAGGTGAGTACACCTTCCCATTCCATCCATCGCAAGACACCGGCACTCCATACGTGCAATCGGTAGTAAATACTTAGCGCCGGTTTATAACGAGCCGTGCTTAAAATTTCTGAAGATGATGGTCGAGCGGTCGTCTGTTGTATCACCGGTGCTTGCCTTCACGGTAGCGGGGTGTGCACCGAACTCGGAAATAAAGCCGAATGTCGTGTCCTGGAACAATCAAGGCTCGGTGGAAATCAGCGCTCCTTCGATCACGGCGACATTCCAACAGAAGGACGGGCGATACCTTAGAGTCCCGCTCCCGCTATCCCCTCACCTACAGCCAAACTTAGCAATTTTCACCGCCTGGACGAGGCGGGGCAGAGGATCAGTCGCGAAGCGCCTGGCCTTGCTTCGGCTTCAGGAAATGTCCCTTGATGCTCCCCCACCCATCGGTTTTTGCGACAGGCCGACTTCTTGAGCGTATAATCTCGAAATTGCATGTCAGGGGTTTTGAATGCACATAGCTGCAATCCGAGTCTTGACTGTGGGAGGCACCAAATGACCTTTTCAAGGAAACTCAAGATTGCCCTTCTGACAGGGATCGTCTTCGCGGATGACATGCCAAGCGGGGATGGGTGTCGCAAAACCCTTGAGCCGCCGCACACCTAGATCGGTCATTTCAAACAAGCCGGCAACAAGATGCTGCGTGCTGCCAGAGATGACGACGGTGTTTGGTTCGGCTAGCGCCTGCAAGCGTGCAGAGAGGTTGGGTGTTTCGCGAGATGCCGCAGCGCGTCGCAGTCGACTTCATTGAGGGTAAACGCCTCGACGTATTTATCCAGTCCCAGCTTGCCCAGCCATGAGGCGATGTCCGACATGACGGTTACCTCGCTGTATATCAGAGCCTAAGGCCGTCGAATGACGTAGCCATAAAAATTGCTTGCACCGAAGAAGATACCGTTAGCAGAGTCGTTCTGCAGGCCCTCAGCCCAGGCGTTTGCCTCTTCATCGGTCATTGCGCCGGCTTTGGGTAGCAGTCGGCGGAAGGATTCAATGGCTGGTGCCCAAAAATCGGCTTTGCCAACTTCGGCGAGAATGTAGGGAAATGTGGTGACGAGCTGCAAGTCGGCCGCCTCAACGAGGCGGGGCATCTGCCGCATCACCCGTGGGCTGGTTACCACGCCGCCAACGACTGCATTGTCGTAGGCTTGTCCCTTGACTGGATCGGCATGTCCGAACGTCATGGATGCGTAATCACCGTCGAAGATACCGATCATCCCGCCGGGTCGAACGAGCCGCGCCGCTTCCTTCAGAACAAGTATCGGCTCATCGACGTGGCTGAGCAGGGTGTGTGCCACAAGCGCATCAAAGGAACCGTCGGCAAGTTCGAGCTTGCGGCTGTCGCCCGCGCGAAATTCCGTGCGGTCGCCCAACCCTTCATCGTCCGCCAGTTTGCTGGCTGCCCTTGCCAAAGCTTTACTGAGATCAATCCCGAGCACGCGTCCTGCAAACCGTGGGCGGCGAGCGATCGCCCGAGCCGCGACACCAGTGCCGCACCCAAGGTCAAGGACGGATTTTGCCGTGTCTATCTCCATGGCACCAAGGTAATCGCGTAGCATTCCGTCGAAGAGCGGATGCTTGCCACGGGTCTCCAGTCGCGTGACGATCACCTGCAGCAGAGTGTCGTCGAGTTTGTCGGTGACGGCATAGGGATCACTGGGCTTCATGACATTATTACTCCACCTGCAATCGGCTCACGGCTTCGCTATTTCACGGGCAGTCCCGCCTTGGCGAGATCGGCGAGATAGGTCGTAAGAAGCGGTTCGACGTGTTGCGGTTGCTTCGTTGTAGGCCAAACTGCTTCCTTCTGGATGGTCCAGCCTGGTTTGGCTTTGAGAAGCTTTGCAATGCTAGACCGTGCCTCGTCCAGCTTGCCCAGTCGCGCATAGGCTGCCGCCAGATTGACGTTCCACGGTGCTTTCATTTTTTGGAGTGTGGCCACAGAATCTGCGGGACGGTCAGCGAAATAATAGGCCATTGCCAAATATCCAAAATACCAGTCCATAGGGCTGGCATCGCGCCGGATCGATTCTTCCAGCCGTTCAATCGCCAGGTCGTATTTCCCGGCGTTGACCAAATAGTATGCAAGGTCCGCGCGGGCAAATGCATCATAGGGGACAAGCTTGGCTGCCGCTTCAGCCTCGACCACCGAGCGCGCGAAATCGCCGTCGTGCAACTGGTATAGGGGTGCCATCATCCAATGGGATAACAAGGTCTCGAGCCGCGATTTGTGTGGTATGGCCGCTGCTTCGGTACCCATCTTCCACGCCATTTCCGTATCGCGCCAAGGGTCATCGGTCCAGTCGTTGTAGAGGTTCTGCATGTATGAAGCTGCTATTTTTGTCCGCAACAGTGCGGAGTCCGGAAATTTCGCCAACCCTTCCTGCCAGATTACCCGTCCCTTCTCATTGCCGTCTTTGGTGAATTGAAAGAAAAACTGATGGCCACGCAGATAATAATCGTATTCCTCCAGACCGGGAGCCGATTTGCTCCAGGCGTCTATCTCTTCCTTTTTCCTGATCTCTCCTTTCATGCCCGCAACGGTGGCATAAATCCTGTTGGCCACGTCGTCCTGTAGGGCTGGCACATCGCTGCCCTCTTCGTCATAGCGGTCCGCCCACACATGTTCTCCCGTCGATGCATCTACGAGCTGGGCGGTGACGCGCACATTATTGCCCGCTTTTCTGACGCTTCCTTCAATCACGTAGTTGACTTTCAGGTCATCCCCGACCTGTTGCACCTTCACGGGCTTGTCATAGACGAAACTCGAGGTGCGGGAGACGACGCGCAGACCGGGATAGGACGACAGCATGGTGATGATGTCCTCTGCAATACCCGAGCCAAGATAGTCCTGGGCCGGATCGCCGCTCATGTTGGCGAAGGGCAGGACCGCGATAGAGGATTCGCGCGCCAAGGCTGCAGTCCGCTGCAGCGCGTACCAGACACCACCCCCCGCGATCAGCAGAGCGATGAGGCCGCCAACTGCGGCGGTGGGCCAATATTTTCCCTGCTTGCCCGCACGTCTCGGCGGCAACGGAATTCCGTCGAACTTGACCCGGAAGATTTGTATCGGCTCAGCGATGTTCTTGACCTTCTGCTCGCCCATTGCCTCGAAGACGAAGGAGAGTTTCTTCTCCACCTCACGTGCCACCTTGGCCGACACGCAAATGCCGCCTGAATCGGCCAACTGTTCGAGTCGAGCGGCGATGTTGACGCCATCGCCGTAGCAGTCATCGCCCTCAACGATCACCTCGCCGAGATTGATGCCTATGCGAACCTTGATCCGCTGATCCTCTATGACGTTGACGTTGCGTTCCGCCAGCCCCCGTTGCAGGCTCACCGCGCATTCGACGGCATCGACGACGCTGCCGAACTCTGCCAGGAGGCCATCGCCCATAAGCTTGAATATACGGCCATGATGGCGGGCGATTTCGGGTTCGAACAATTCCTTTCGGCCGGCCCTGAGACGCTCGAAGGTTCCCTGTTCGTCCTGCTCCATGAGTGTGGAGTAGCCAACGACATCGGCGGCAAGAATAGTAACAAGTTTACGGTCCATGACCGTCCCCCTTGTCACAGACTATATCACAAACTAACAGAAGGCGCGCTTTCGAACAGGAGGATGAAGGCCATTCACCTCACCAATGTCACGTCGAAGAAATGCCGACACGTTTTGGGTCTCCTTAAAGGGGAGTGCCTGGCCCATTTCCTTTATTGAATGAGCTTTTAAGTCGACATCAACCTCCGGTTCGCGCCATCTTCAAACGGCGCGAACCGGAGGTCCGCGTCAGCAAAATCCGTGAACGCTATACGCTATGCTATATTTTAATTCTCGTCATTGCCGTTTTCGCGATGTTGCTGATGGCCGCGGCGTTCATGTCCCTTGTGGGTGTCCTTACCGTGGCGAAGTTCGCTTCGTTCTAACTTCCCATCGTCATTGCGATCCATCAACGCAAAACGCTTTTCTTTCTGCTTTTCGACTTCTGCAATCGTCACCACTCCGTCACCGTTGACATCGAGGCGATTGGTCATTCGCCGGGCCTGCCGTTCGACGATGCGTTTCATCACCATCGCCTGGATTTCATCTTGCGATAGCGTTCCGTCGCCGTTGGTGTCGGCTTGCTTCAAACGATCCATGTTGGTGAACTCAGACAGGTCCACAGCGCCATCATCGTTCTTGTCCATTTTCCCTTGCATCGGTTTTGCAGTATTGCTGTCGGAAGCGGGTTTGGTTTGCGCGGCGGCGGCTGGTGTCTGGGCCTGTGCTGGCGTTTCCGTTTGTGCGAACACGCCGCTCACGGCAAAAACAGTGAGAAATGTGCCAGACAGAACGAGAGCTAGAATGCGTTTCATTTTATTGTCTCCTGCATCGCGCGGTTTATCCGCTCGTAAGGAGAACGTAGTGGTGCGAAAATGAATAGAAGATGATCGGTGGGATTAATCTTTTGTAATGCTCGACCCGCTGCCTACAGTTCCCCGACAATGGGTGTTTTAGAATAAGCTGTAGGGCACCTGCATTCGATTTTTTCATCGCGCCAGTTGTCGTTGAATTGATGCGGTTCTGGAATGCCGGGCGTTTCCAATGGCACGAACGTTTCAAACATCGAATGCGTCAGTTATGATCAATTGTTGCGGCAGAAACGACTTTCAGCAAAGTAAACCATGACGATTTTTTCGGTCAGACATTCGACGGTGTATCGCTACGTGCGACCAGTTGCATTCGGTGAGCATCGCCTGATGTTTCGTCCGCGAGACAGTTTTGACCAGCGCCTTTTAGAGGCGACATTGGTTGTCGAACCAGAGCCCAAACAAATACGTTGGATTCACGACGTCTTCGGCAATTGTGTCGCGCTCATCGACGTCACTGCAACTGCGTCGGAGTTGCGCTTTCACAGCCATATTCGCCTCGACCACACACCAGACGTGGCTCTTGATCTGCAGATTGATGACAAGGCGCTCAACTATCCCTTCGCTTATGCGAACGATGAGATTGCTGATCTGGAGCGCACCATTGAACGTCACTATCCCGATCAGGACGATGAAGTCGGCCGCTGGGCCAGACAGTTTGTTCGGGTCGGCCATCCGACGGAAACGGGCCACCTGCTCATGACGCTCTGCTACGGAATTCATGAGAGCTTCGTGTATGAGCGTCGCGCAGCTCGGGGAACGCAGTCCCCTGTTCAGACTTTGCAACTACGGCGAGGCACCTGCCGGGACTTTGCCGTGCTGATGATGGAGGCCGCCCGTTCATTGGGTTTAGCGGCGCGCTTTGTTACGGGGTACATTTACGTGCCAAGTCGCGATGGTTCGACAACACGGGGCGGCGGATCTACTCATGCATGGTGCCAGATCTATCTTCCGGGAGCCGGATGGGTGGAGTTCGATCCAACGAACGGGATCGTCGGAAACAGGGATCTGATCCGGGTCGCTGTTGCCCGCGATCCGCGCCAGGCCATTCCGTTGACAGGAAGTTACGACGGCAGCGCCTCGGACTACGATGGAATGTCGGTGCAGGTGAATGTCACTACGGAAAACACGATGCCATGATTGAAGGTTTATAGGGAACCCATCGTGGCTCCTTGGCGTTGCCGCATGATTGTTAACAAGGCAGTCGGCTATCAATCAAGGAGAGACGATGAAGATCTCGCGCAGGGTTCACGTTGGGCTACGAGTGCCCGGAGCCTACAGCGATGTTGCTCGTGCTCAATATTCATCCGTCTCGGCGTGTCGATCTTCTGACGGAACAGAAACTGACTTTCGACCAGCCAATCGATGCGTGGGGTTATACGGATGGATTTGGCAATGCCTGCACCCGTATCGTCGCCCCGCCCGGACTTACGACAATTTCCTCTGAATTCGTAATCTATGACGGCGGCGAGCCAGACGTCATTCCCCGAAATGCCATCCAGCACGAAATCAAGGATTTGCCCGACGATGTGCTCGTCTTCCTCCTCGGTAGCCGCTATTGCGACACGGACAGACTTGGCGACTTTGCCTGGTCGCAGTTCTCATCGACACCCTTGGGATGGCCTCGGGTTGAGGCGATCCGGGACTACGTCCATGACCACATAGCCTTCGACTATCAGAAAGCCGATCCGCTAAGAACAGCCTTTGGCGGATATACGGACAGGACAGGCGTGTGCAGAGATTTTTCCCATCTCGCCATCACCCTGTGCCGCTGCATGAACATTCCCGCGCGCTATTGCACGGGCTATCTTGGCGACATCGGCGTCCCGTTCAATCCGGATCCCATGGACTTCAGCGCATGGTTCGAAGTATATCTTGGCGGTCACTGGCACACCGTCGATGCTCGCCACAACACGCCGCGCATAGGGCGCATACTCATGGCCACCGGGCGTGACGCAACCGACGTGGCCATATCGACCAGTTTTGGTGCCTCGTTACTAACGCGCTTTGAGGTAATCACAGAGGAATTAAAAACGGCGAATTGACGGGGCCGCCTACGGCTCGTGCCGGCCACGGCTTCAACCTCAGGCCTGCTGTGTCTGACGGTAATCATCGCTGACTCTCTTTCGCGCCTCCAATCAGCGCTATGGCAAGCGAGAAGCCAGAACCTTATCGACGCGCCGATGATCAAGGTCGACGACTTCAAAGCGCCAATCGTCGAAATCGATCGCTTCACCCGTTTCCGGAATTCGTTCCAATCGATCGATGATGAAGCCGGCTACGGTTTCGTAAGGACGGGTCTTCGGAAGGTCGATGCCCAACAGGTCAGCCATTTCGTCCGCTGGCATCCATCCCGCGAGCAACCACGATCCGTCATCACGGCGAACCGCCTCCGGTTCCGACTGATCCTCGTCCGACCGGAAAGCACCAGCTATCGCGTCAAGAATGTCAGCGGGCGTCAGCAGACCTTCGAAGTGGCCATATTCATCATGAACCAGCGCCATCGGCACAACGGAGTCGCGCAAGACTTTGAGCGCCGCCAGGGCATCGAGCGTATCGGGAACCACGGGAGAACTGCGTATGTGATCGCGCATCAGAACCTGCGAAGCCGAGAGCAACGGCTCGATCATGTCCCTTAGCATGATGACACCGATGACGTCGTCACGGTCATCGTCAAAGACGGGCAAGCACGAATGGTTGCTGGCGATCAGCTTCCGCTTGAGAGAAGCGATGTCTTCGTTGACCTTGACCATTTCGACTTCAGTACGTGGGGTCATCACGGCCCGGACACTGCGGTCGCCGAGGCGGATGACACCCGAGATCATCGAGCGTTCGGCTTCTTCGATCACCCCAGTACTGCCGGCCTCGGCAATGATCGTCAGGATCTCTTCGTCGGTAACTGCGCTTTCGGAGGCTGTGGAGATACCGAACAGTTTGAACACTCCCCTGGTGGATGCATCGAGCAGCCAAACAACAGGGGCGGCAATCCCTGAAAGAATGTTCATCGGCTTTGCAACGGCGCAGGCGATGCGCTCGGGATTCTTCAATGCCAGATGTTTTGGAACGAGTTCGCCGATGATAACAGACAAGAACGTGATGACGCCGATAACCAGGATGTAACCGAGCACATCGGCGATGTCGGCGCGCACTCCGGCAGCGGAAAGGAATTGTCCCATTCGGGAGCCAAGCGTTGCCCCGGAATAGGCACCAGCAACAATGCCGACCAGAGTGATGCCGATCTGGACCGTCGAAAGGAATTTTCCCGGGTTCTGAGACAGGGCGATCGCCGCGCGCGCGCCAGGAACGCCGCGGTCGGCCAGCATTTCAAGACGGGCTTTCCGCGATGATACGACCGCGAGTTCCGAAAGTGCAAACACGGCATTGAGGACAATAAGGAAACCGACGATCAACAATTCAAACATAAAACTTTACAAATGCCTCTCGGACGAAACCTTTCAAATGGCACAGGGGGCTCGCCGTCCCTGCCAACTCGTTCAATCTATGACCTAGCAAGCGATAGTCCAATAATGGAAGATAGATAATTCGAAATGACTTATGCGCGTGCGAAAAGCCAGCTTCAAGATTGTATGATACTGGACGGGTGGATGCTCTTGTGTTCAAACGGAAGTTGCCCACGACCGGAACGCGCGGAGTCGCCCGGCATTGAGAAGGAGCTGAGAAGCAGCTTATGAGCACGGCCGCGACACATGATGACGGCAGACAAGGTCCAATGTTGCCCGATCGCGATACAGTCCCGAAAGAAACGTATCCAGTTCTCGTTCTGGGCGCTCTGGGGGTTGTCTATGGTGATATCGGCACCAGCCCGATTTACGCCTTTCGCGAAGCTCTGCATGCTGCGTCCACGGATGGTGCCCTTTTACGGGCAGACGTCCTTGGCATCGTGTCCATGATTTTCTGGGCCCTGACGCTGATAGTCACGGTCAAGTATGTCCTGTTTGTTCTTCGAGCCGACAATGACGGTGAAGGCGGGATTCTTTCTCTGATGGCACTCGCCCGGGAGAGTTACAAAACACGACCGCGCCTGATCCTTGGCATTGGCATTGTCGGCGCTTCCTTGTTCTATGGCGACGCCGTCATCACCCCCGCTATTTCCGTGCTGTCGGCAATCGAGGGCCTTGAGATCGTCACGCCGGCCTTCACACCGTATGTCGTTCCGATAACCATCACCATATTGCTGACGCTCTTCTCGGTCCAGCGCTACGGCACAGCCCGCATGGCGTTCTTTTTCGGGCCAATCACCTTAGTGTGGTTTCTTGCGCTCGGTTTCTTTGGACTGTGGCATTTGTTCGACGACCTCAGTGTTCTTGCAGCGGTAAACCCTCACTACGGCTTCGACTATATCGTCCGCAACCAAGGCACGGCCTTCGCCACGATCGGTACAGTGTTTCTTGCCGTCACCGGAGCGGAAGCTCTCTATGCTGACCTTGGTCATTTTGGTCGACGGCCGATCGCAACTGCTTGGATGTGGATCGTGTTTCCGTGTCTGCTCTTGAATTATTTCGGCCAGGGAGCCTTCGTGCTCGCGCATGCTGAATCGGCAAAAAATCCTTTCTTTGAAATGTTTCCGCCATGGGCGTTGTTGCCCATGGTGCTTCTGGCAACCGCCGCCACGGTCATCGCCAGTCAGGCTGTCATATCGGGAGCCTACTCGTTGTCGCGGCAGGCGGTGCAGCTCAATCTTCTGCCGAGGCTCCACATCGCACATACTTCCGAGAAACAATCCGGGCAGGTTTATCTGCCTCGGGTCAACTTCCTCCTTGGGCTGGTGGTGGTCTTGTTGGTTATCGGGTTCGAGCGCTCCACCAATCTGGCAGCTGCCTATGGCATCGCAGTGACGGGCAACATGCTCGTGACGACGACATTGCTGTTCATCGTCATGACCCGCATCTGGAAATGGCAATTGTGGGTGGCGGCTCTCACCACCGCCTGTTTCCTCATCATCGACATCACCTTCGTCGGTGCGAACCTCATCAAGGTCATCGACGGGGGATGGGCCTCGCTTCTGGTCGCCGTCCTGATTGTGCTGATCATGTCCACCTGGGTGAAAGGCAGCCGCCAGCTACAGAGAAAAGTCGCGCAAGGCGACGTGCCGCTCGAGCTGATTTCGAGGAATCTGACCCGAAGCCCCCCAACGATCGTACCCGGCACTGCCGTGTTTCTGACAGGCAACCCGAAAGGCACGCCCACCGCGCTGCTGCACAGCCTCAAACATTACAACGTCCTGCATGAGCGCAATGTCATCCTGAACGTAGTCACTGCCCCCTCGCCCACCGTCGGGAAGAGCGACCGCATGCACGTCGAGCCCGTCAATGATCGCTTCATGCAAGTCACACTGACGTTCGGCTACATGGAAAGGCCGAACGTCCCGCGAACCCTGGCGATCTTCAAAACCGCAGGCTGGAAATTCGACATCATGACGACCTCGTTCTTCCTGGCTCGTCGGTCATTGAAAGCCTCTCCCCGTTCGGAGATGCCTTATTGGCAAGACAAGCTGTTCATTGCCCTCGCGCGTTCGGCAAGCGATGCCACCGAATATTTCCAGATACCGACAGGACGCGTGGTGGAAATTGGTACGCAGGTCACTATTTGATTGGCCTCCGGCTGGACGCTTGTTCAAGGGCGCAAAAACGCGTCGAATATGCAGATTAGGCGGCTCGCCAGATTCGGAGTCATTGACGCCCGCACTACCATCCGGTCGCCAACATATGAGCCGTTCTTAGTTTCTGACGCAATTTCCTCTTGAGAGCGTCCTTTGTGCGCGTTTTTCGAAGTTCGTTTAGGGTTGACGGCCACCAAGCTGGAAGTGTCCTTCCCTCTGGATTTTTGTCGCACGGGCCCGGTCGCGACATGTGCGGACGCCATGTCGCCGGCGACGGGAAATGAGACTTCGACAACTAAAGCAACTACGGGTCCCAGGAGTTGCAGGCACACGACCGTTTCGGAACAAAGTAAGCGTCCGGTCAGCGCTTTTCGGCGTCTGCCACAACAATCCACTGCAGTAGCTCGTCGATCTTGGTGATCGAGTGATATGGGAAAATGACCGCCGCTCGTTAGTCACAGATGTCCGATCCCGCGAGCAACAACCATGGCCCAGTTTGTGAATGCCAATTGCATCGGTGAATGCATCACCAATATCTTGGCTAAGGCCCCCTGAGATTTTCCTATTTCTCTCTGAAACGAACAACTGACGGCGTGTCACCAGCATCAGTAATCACTATTTGTTGGGGGCACATTTCACCCCTGATCGAGTGGGGTCGAAGGTTCTTCCAGGATCGATCCCCATCGCAATACGCGCTGCGGGATGCCGTAGATGTAAACTTGATCATTATGCTGGATATACACAAACCACACACCTTCGCTTCTATCGGTTTCGGTGTATGCAACGGGAACCTTCAAGAAAAACCTGTCGACATTTGAGTAAGGCCCCGTCCCGTCTGGTTGGACGCACACTTTTTCGGAAATAATCGACAGCGAAGCTATGCCATTATCCTTGCGGGCCTCAGCAATCAACAAACCTGCTATTTCCTTTCCGTTCCTGAACGGTCTGCCGGAAGGCAGGTAGTCAAAGAGATAGAGAAAGAAAAAAAGCAGGATCAATCCGAAACTGCCCCGCCAATGTGGCGAATACGCATAAGCCCCCCTTGGATTGCCCGCGCGGCCAAAGTGCCTGAGACATTGCCCGAGTCAATCTTGTCATCAATAGCGGTAAGTCATATCCGCTACACTAGACAGCGCGACCTGTGCGTTTGAAAGTAAACCATCCAGTCAGGACAGTTGGTGGCTCCAGACAGGTTCCACGGCAGTAGCTCATCGATCCTGTTGATGGGATAATCGGCGATCCGAGTCAGGACGTCCCGAAGATAGGCTTCAGGATCGAGACCGTTGAGCTTTGCGGTTTCAATAAGGGACAGGATGCTGGCCGCCCGTTCACCGCCACGGTCCGATCCGGCAAACAGCCAGTTTTACGGCCGAGTGTGATCGGCCTGATGGATCGCTCGGCAGCATTGTTGTTGATCTCGATGGTGCCATCGAGGAATTTCGCAATAAATACGAAGCAGCAGCAAAAAAGGCGGATCAGTTGAAACGCAAAACTTCAAAAGCTCACGCTTGAAAGTCTGCCTCCTTCAAATGCACGCTGCGCAAGGGGTTCGGTTGAAAATACTAACTTGCTATCCCCGCCTCTACACGCCCTGAAAACTGGGCCGCTCGACTTATTGACAAAGTCTGCGACGAAATTGGTACGACCGTTGCCCGAGGGTCGTTGACTGTGGAGACAGCGCGGACAGCAACTGACTGAACTGCAGAAGATTGCACAGCTGATAATGCGACGACGGCCGCTGAACTGGCCGACAAGATCTACCACCATTGCACGAAGTCACAAGGTCTTCGAACTTCTTGTCGCCGTGTGCGTTGTGTTAGGCCGCCAGTCATACAGGAGCACGCTTATCAACACCTATGTTATCCTACTCGCACTGTTTGGCGTGGTCGTTCTGTTCACTGCTTGGCTGCCGCTGCTGCTTAAGGACTTCCCGCTGTCATTGCCTATGATATGCATTGCCTTCGGAACATTGTTTGTATGGACACCTCTTTCGACAATCGTCGGTTCCAATCCCCTCGACAGCCGCTACATGACCGAGAAGGTCACCGAACTGGCCGTCATCATTTCACTGATGGGGGCGGGTCTGAAAATTGACAGGCCCTTGGGATGGCGGAGTTGGATGACAACATGGCGGCTTCTTATCATCTCCATGCCGCTGACGATCGCTGCAATTGCAGTTCTCGGCTGGAGCGTCCTTGAGCTTGGATTGGCATCAGCGCTTTTACTTGGATCTGCCCTCGCCCCGACAGACCCGGTGCTTGCCAGTGACGTTCAGGTTGGACCGCCGCAATCGGGCGAAGATGGCGAAGTGCGGTTCTCGCTAACGTCGGAAGCCGGCCTCAATGACGGTCTTAGCTTCCCCTTCGTGCATTTGGCCATCGCTTTGGCCCTCGCATCTCAAGCTGGCAACCCGTGGTTCCAGAATTGGCTGCTGGTCGATGTGTTGTGGCGGCTCAGTGCAGGTGTCGGCTTGGGATGGCTGACTGGGAAGCTCTTAGGGATTTTGACCTTTCGCCTGCCGAAGCGAGCAAAACTTGCGCGTACTGGCGACGGATTTGTTGCGCTTGGTATCACTTGCCTGAGCTACGGTCTGATAGAGATGGCCCATGGCTACGGTTTTGTTGGCGTGTTTGTTACAGCCCTGACGCTTAGGTCAGCCGAGCGAGGCAGCGACTATCACACCAACCTTCATGATTTTGCCGAACAGATCGAACGGCTTTTGATGATGGTCGTGCTCGTGTGTTTTGGAGCAGCCATCGCAGAGGGAACAGTTTTTCGAGCGTTCGATTGGAAAGTGGCTGCAGTTGCACTCACAATCATCTTTTTTGTTCGTCCAGTTGCGGGTTGGCTTGGCTTGATTGGAAGTGAGGTTCCGGGAAGGGAAAAGGCGGTCATTGCAATCTTCGGTATTCGGGGTCTTGGATCGTTCTACTACATGGCCTATGCGACGGGTCACGCCGCATTCGATAGAACCGATGTCTTGTGGGTGACCGTATCGTTCGTCGTTTTGGTGTCCATCATACTGCACGGTATGGCCGTTACGCCTGTCATGCGGGGCCTTGAACGCAGACGAAGGTTCGTTGCCCGTGATTTATGAAGTTGGAGAGACGTGAATGATCCTGTAATAGCCAGAGCATTCTGAAACGAAGCCAGGCCGCAGACACTCTGCGACCTGGCTTTAAATTTCTAATTTCCTTGAGAAGAAGCCTTTATTTTAACCGACAGCGCAACTACGCCATTGGACGGTAGTCGCGAGCTCGCTCACGGTCCGAACGAGTTCTTCTTCGGTGAAGTCAGCGCTGTTTTCGTCAAAGCCCTGCCAACCTTCTTCTCGATACATGGCGCGTCGAGTATGATCAGGTCATCCCACCCCCGTGGACTCGCCAGCGACGATTGTTGTTCAAAGTAGCATGTCCGTGGCATGAACACGCTTACCCGAAGAGGTTAGAAAACTCGCTTCTATTGTTGAGTGGGCCGAAGATCTGACAGGTGGCAGCGAGGACAGCTTATAGGTATTGTTGGGATTAATACCGAGCGTGGCCCCAAAAGGTTGACGATGAAACTGGAGAAACCCTCAATCTACATAACTGGAGCATCGTGTTCAGGGGTGACAACGCTAGGGAGTGGCCTTTCCTCAGCGTTGGGAGTCCGCCATGTGGATTGTGATGACTTCTATTGGTACCCGACCAATCCCCCATTCTCGACTAAGCGGCCCCCGGCTGATCGCGTCCGCCTGATCGAAGAAGCGCTAGGCGAGGAGGGCTGGGTGCTGTCCGGATCATTCGACGGTTGGGGAGATACCCTAATCGAGAACGTCAACCTGATTGTATTTGTGTACACTCCGACGCCAATTCGAATGGCACGCCTATTGGCGCGGGAACATGAACGATACGGAAACCGAATATTACAATCGGGCGATATGTACGAAATCCATACCGCATTCGCCGCCTGGGCTGCCCAATATGACAAACCGGATTTTCCAGGGCGGAATTTGGCTCGACACGAGGCGTGGTTGGGGACACAAATTGCCCCTGTATTACATCTTGATGGAACTCAAGCGCCTTGGGTTCTCGTCTCCCAAGTTCTCGCCGAGCAGCAAAGCCTCCAAGTCTGCTTGGAACCTATCTGTGGGTCGATCCGCATCTCATTTCACAACTGAGAATTCGAATCTGTCCCACGGGGTAGTCAAAAGGTATTCGTTCTTCTGCGCGAAGGTACCGCTGGGATTGCGGAAAATGGAGGTGCAGAAACGAGCCTCTGATGGATAGTAGATACACAAGAGATTGCCTTCAATTGTGCTTTTGCCTGTATCGGACCAGTCCCCGACGGTGATGTGTGTTGTGCCGTCATCTGCCGATGCCCGCCAATACGCTTCACCCGTACCGAGTTTGCGTCCCTGTACTTCGTGACCGAATAGCAGCTTTTGTATCGCAGCTCCGTCAAGGCGGTCCGGCGACTTTGGATCAAAGCCGAAAGGCAGTTCCTGGACGCCTGCCTTGCGCAGACCAACGAGCACCCTGTCGAGATCGGCGTAGTTCTTGAACGGGAACTCCGCCGCTGCCAGCAGTCCTGTGTTTTCGCGATCATTTGTCTTGGCCACATAGGGCTTGATACTCTCCTTTGCGCGGGCGACGTCGGCGTCGCGCCCCAAATGCCCGTAAGTGGAGATCAGGAGCTTCAGTCCATTATACGTCGACCAAAAGTCCCAATAGGACGTTTCCTTCGCCTCCGGATCGATCTTTTCGAATGCGACGGCTGCCTCCTTGAAGCGGTCCAACGATAAGTAGGCGAACCCGGCAAGGTAGTAGCGCGAGCGTGACCATAAAGGATCGACACGCGTTGCGGCATCAAGGTAGCCGAGACCATCCGCCGCTCTGCCGTTATAAATCATCGCAGTACTCAGCGACTCGTAGTTCTCAGGATCGCTGGCATCGAGCGCTATGGCCCGTTCCGCGGCGACGATTGCTTCATCCGACCTTTGCTGCAGGTTCAGCTTTCCTGCGAGGATTCTGTAGTACGCCGCAGAGGGGTTCTTCGCGGCCTCTGTGAAATAGGCATCTGCCTTATTACGGGCTTCTTCAATGGAAAGCCCCAACTCTTTCGAGCGTAACTCGGTCCACTGTGCTTCCCGATAGATCCACGCGAGCGCCGCGGCCGCGTTTCCGAATTTCGGGTCGAGCTCAAGGGCCTGCTCGTAGTGCTTTACGGCCTCAACCCAGTCCTCGGGCTTTTCCCTGAGTTCGAGTTCGCGCCCTCGCAGGTAAGCTTCGTAAGCTGCGGCGTTGATTGTACCTCCTGCGATCTTAGCCGCTTGTTGACCCGCAACCAACCGGAGCTTCAGCGCCGTGGCGATCTCGCCGACCATCTTGTCCTGAAGATCGAACACCCCGCTCCACGCCCCGTCGAAGCGCTCCGCCCACATATGGCCACTGGTCGTCGCGTCGATGAGCTGGGCGTTGATGCGCATCTGATCACCAGCGCGGCGAATGCTGCCTTCCAGGATGTAGCGGACGCCCAGTTCAGTGGCGACCTGGGCCGGCTGCGTGGCCTTGTCCTTGTAGGTGAAGGCCGCGTTGCGCGAGACGACAAAGAGCCCAGGAAGGCGCGCCAACTCCGTCGTCAGATCCTCGGTAATGCCGTCCGCGAGGTAGCCCTGCTCGGCATCGCTGCTCAGATTGTCAAACGGCAGCACGACAAGCGATGGCCGGGTGTCGGCCGCGACAACATTCCGCACGTTAGGCCGTTCGCCCGCCATCCGCCATGGCTGCCACCAAGCTGCCGCTCCTGCCAGCAGGAGCGCGATGATTGCCGCGGCAGCCGCCGGAACGCGCCAGGAGCGACGGTTCTTGCGGGCTTCGGTCGTCTTGCCCACTGCTGCCGCGTCGAGCACTACACGGTATACCCTGATGGGCTCGGTGATGTTCTTGACTTTCTGCTCGCCGAGCGAGGCAAAGCCCACAGCAACCTTCGTTCTTACTTGATCGTAGGCCGTGCCGGAGATGGCGATGCCTCCCGGCTCGGCCAGTGCCTGTATTCGGTCCGCGACGTTGACACCGTCGCCATGGATGTCGTCACCCTCAACGATGATGTCGCCGAGATTGACGCCAACTCGAAAATCAAGCCGCTTCTCGGGAGGCGCGGCGCCATTCTGCTTGGCCTTCTCCTGCTGGATATCCACCGCACAGCGCAGTGCATCGACCACACTGTGAAATTCGGCCAATATGCCGTCGCCCATCGTTTTGACCAGCCGGCCGTGATGCTCGGCGATCTGTGGCTCGAACGTATCATTGAGATCGGCCTGGAAACGGGCACGCGTACCCTCTTCGTCGATTTCGCTTAAACGGCTGTAACCAACGACGTCGGCGATCAGGACGGCTGCAAGGTGGCGCTCCATATCTGGGCCCCCTCACGAAATGCAGTGCACTCCGATTGAGCATCTTACCGCAGATGACCTGCCGATGCCATTGCGGCAATGCCTCGAATGGTTGCTTACATCCGCATTGGCAATGCCGAACGCGGGCAGACTGGATCTAGATTGCTATAACGCGATTTCGACGCGGTTTCTGCCACCACTCTTGGCGCGATAGAGCGCCCGATCCGCCGCCTTCATGACAGCATCCATGTCATGAAAGCGATCGCTCAGACTTGCCACGCCAGCGCTGATCGTCACGCCCAAGCTTTCCTCTCCGGATTCGAACTGCGTTTGCTCGATCTGACTGCGAACACTTTCGGCAAGTTCTATCGCCGCCGATTGTGGCGTGTTGGTCAAGAGTAGAACAATTTCCTCGCCGCCATACCGTACGACGACATCCGTAATGCGGACTTTCTTGCGGATAATCGCTGCAACGTCGGCCAATACCGTGTCACCGGCATCATGGCCCCAGCGATCATTGATGGCCTTGAAGTGGTCGATATCGATCATCACCAGCGAGCATTGATGCGATTTCGACCTGTTGTCATTCATGGCGCGCAGTGCAGCCTGATCAAAGGCACGGCGGTTTTGCAGCTTCGTCAGTGGATCAACGCTGGCCTCGTGTTCGAGTGCCCGCATGATGCGCTGCCTTGATTTTTCCCGTTCGAGAAATTCGCCGAGGAGAATGACGCCCGCAATATTGGCAATGATGACCGTGACAAGAGGAATACCGACCAACGTCATCATAATCTCGTGCGGCAGCAGGGTGATGGCGGCCAAGGAAGTCGACGCGGCAATGCCGATCAACAGCGATCTGGCAGGACCAATTTTCAGCTTTCTGACCGGGATCAGTGTGCAGGCAAAGCCGATAAGTGCGGTCGCAACCATTCCAATCACTCCCGATAGCGAACCAATACCACCAATCCAGATGCGATAGACGGCCATGACCGCCAACGTGATAAGCGTCCCGATCGGCCCACCGTAGGGATAGGCCAGCGCCAATAGAGCCGTCCTGCCGTCGTAAATGACACCGGGAGCGAATCTTATTGGATCGTTCATGGAGATAATCCCGCCGAGGGCAAACAAAACGCCGACAGCGGCTCCTTTGGTCAATCCTCCGGAAAACTTGCGGATGACCCAGGAATACCCGAGCACAACCAGCGCCGTCAGGCCAAGCGTGCGGATAATTCCAGTCAGCAGTTCGCCTGAATCCATTTGGTTACCTCTGATTACCCAACCGGACCCCTAGCAGCTTCTGCTTAGGATTGCATGAAAGAAGGCTTCGCCAATGTGGTCTTGGCACTCCGCAGCCTGCCTGATGGGATGAAAAGCCCTCGCAACGGGGGGTACGAGGACTTTTCGGTGTGGGCTTCCAACAGAAAGCACAGCCAGGATGACAGTGAGTTCAAATACGCGCAATAAAATAAGACATGTGGTTCGCTCTTTTACCGTCCTCCGAGCGCACAACAATACCAGGCTGTCAGCCTCGCCCTCCATCTGGAACATTTGCCGTCTCGGGACCTTTTAAGAGCCAATAGCTTCGGTCAACGACACCAGCCTTTCAGGGAACACCTCTTGTCAACCTGGAGTCCAATCTTATCTTGCCCCCTCGAAATGGGGGCGAAGTTGAACTACCTTTGGTGTTATGTGCAATGACTATGAGCAGCATATCCGTTGGGCCGAATATTGCGACATAATGCGCAGGCTCGAGCTAGGCATTCCTGCACATCAGAGCGAGCTCGACCTTCCGCGGGCCGATGATATCAGGGTCAACGATATGGCTCCGGTGATGCACGCTGCCGGAGACTATATCGAACTTTCGCCGATGAATTTCAGTTTCCCACCGACCGGACGTGGCGGACCCGTGTTCAATTTTCGATCGGAGGGACGACGCTTTGCCGACAGCAAACGTTGCCTCATCCCGGCAAGCGCCTTCTTCGAATATCCGAAAGCGAAGCATCGGTTTGCTTTGAAGGATCTCGCCCTTTCTGGCAATCGCGAGCATCTGGCGCGAGGGACAAGGCAACCATTCCGCTGCCTTTACGATGCTAACAACGAGGCCGGGACTGGACGTGGAACCGTTTCACAATCGCCAAGTGGTTGTGCTTCGCCCTGAAAACTGGGCGGCCTGGATTTACTTGACGAAGTCCGAAACAGAATTGCTGCAGCCGCTGCCGGAGGGCTCGCTGACTGTGGAGACAGTGCGGGCGGGAATTGACTGACTGCTGACTAACGCGCCCTCCCCGACTTTCGACCGAGCCCCATGGTCCTGGCAAGGCGGGAGCGAGTCTCGGCGTAATTCGGTGCGACCATTGGATAGGACGGATCAAGATTCCATCTCTTGCGGTATTCTTCGGGTGTGAGATCAAAGGAAGTCTTCAAGTGCCGCTTCAGCGATTTGAACTTTTTGCCGTCTTCCAGACAAATTATGTAATCGGGCGTCACCGAATTTTTGGGGTTCACGGCAGGTACGGGGCTCGGCAAGGGAATGGCCGTCTCTTCGTTTCCAATCGTAGCACCGGATAATGCAGCGTGCACGGTATTGAGCAACATGGGTAAATCCGCGGCACGCACCGCGTTATTACTAACATAAGCCGCCACCAACCTAGCCGTCAGGTCGATCAGCTTGTCCTTGTTCGACGCGGTTTCGACTTCGATGGTCATCAATCAATCCCTCACAAATCAAATATCTAAATCTATTGGTGGGATTTTTGAACACCAGTTGTTCTAAAAATACAAACGCGGAAAACACGGGATAGTATCGGGCGGTTGTCGATTGAACGGTCACCATTGGAATATTGCATTGAAGTGACTGTCCAAGCACAATGACGGCAAACCTAAACTTTCGCTGGAAATGTTTTTTCGTAATGTGTGCCGCTGCCTCTGGCGCAAAGGACACTTGCCGGCCTTAATCAGCTGCTGCTCATGGTCACCCACACAGCGCGAGACTTGCGACGTTGTCCGTCACCAAGCCCGCCATCTTCGCAGCCGGGCTTATTGGGACATTCAGGGCGACCCGAGCATTTCGAGAGGATAATTTCGGTTTCGTTGTCCCCAGGCAGGCCCATGCTGCAAAGTTGTCTTCCTTCGCATACAGGACCCGAGAGACGCCCATGGCATCGGGGATGTAACCGAGTTGGCTGGATTTCTCGTTGTAGCAGAAGCCGTCCATGGAACGATGAATAGCAATGACAACAGGAAGAGCCATCTCCAATTGCGGGCACCTAGCGAGAAGGCATTTTTCAGCTGAGATGGGCCTTTGCTGTTCCCGTAAATTCTTCCAAGAAGATCACCTTTCTAACGACGAAGACAATGGGTTGGCAAACGCGCTGACTAACGAGCTGACGCATCGTCAAACAGATGAGGGTCCTTGACGCCTGCGGCGTGACAGGCATCGCGAAAGAATGCATCGCCGATTACCTTGACTGTATGTTTTGCGCGGAAAATATGTGCCGAACCCACAATTTCATCGTTGAAGATCAGGCATTTCGAGCCCAAGGCTGAGTAAATTTTTCGCCCGGATGGCTCGAAAATAACCTTTGCATCGGACAACAGCAGTAACTTGGTATCGTAAAGCTGCCGAACAGGGCGAGATGGTCGCTCAAACCAATCGCGGCAACGCGTACTGTAACGGGGATGGGGTACCCGTCGACAAATCAGAAGCGGTAAAATGGTACCAGAAAGCCGCCGAACAGGGCGAGTTTCATGCGCAGATCAATCTGACCCTGATGGACAAGACGGGCGATGGCGTCATAGAAGCGTAGCGCTCAAATGGTACAAGGCCAAAGAACAGCGGGGCGCAAAATGAACTTGGCTTTTTTCACGTCTGAACGACTCTCGCTGGTTTCCGAGCCATTGGCGCTGGCAGCGTTAATACGCTGCCAGACAATCGAACCCAGCGTCAGAAAGGCATTCATCCGTCTATCGGGCCGCAAAATGTCGTCAGTTAAAGGTGTGTACGCTGAGTTTCAGGCTTCCGTCAGCCTGTTTCTCAAAAACATGGGTTGCCACTCCACCCCAGGGCTGGTCAGCGCCTTTGGCGTCTTTGCCTTTGGCCGACCATTTCGCTGCGCCGACCATCATATTGCCATCGCCCTGCGCCTCGATCAGCTCAAGCTTGTGACCTGTCACGCCCATGCCGAAGAGTCCGCCAAAGAACTTCTCAACCCCGGCGGGCCCCTTGATCACGTCATGAGTGGCAGGCAAGAACATCGCGTCGTCGGTGTAAAACGCCGCAATCGCTTTGGCATCCGCTTTGTTGAAGGCTGCGTCCCAGGCAGCGTAGGCCGCCTTTACATCGGCGTCCGGGTCAGCCTTGGCCGGCGTCCACGCGAAAAGGCAAAGGCAAATCACGGTGAAGATTGAAGTCAGCAGTCTAACCATGTCATCCTCCCAATAATTCAAGCGGCAAAAATGCCACTCCAAACGATACGCCGCAGCGGTGGATACACATCCATTTTGGCGTTGAAATGGACGGAAGTTGCAAAGCACCAGAAGAAGCTTTCTGCCAACTGTATTGGCGCAGCGACGCCCGCATAGCGGGACCGCCGTGCGGTTTCACTGGACTTCGAGGCTGACTACCGCGTTTTCGAGTGTTTTACAGACGAAAGTGGCACCGCCCGTTACCTTGCCCTCGACCTTCACCCGATTACCCCGTCTGTTGAAGGTCATAGTCGGGGTGGCGGACGCGGGCTTGAGATTTTGTTTCGCAAGCGCAGCAGTACACGCGGCGAGAGTGCGTTTTTTTTCAGAACTGGCCTGCGCGTTGGTGACCAGCAAAACGGCTGCCAAGGGCACCGCGGCGATAAGATACTTTTTCATAGGTCCCCCGACCGTTTGCAGACTTTAAATGAACTAGCATCCGGCTGTGCCGGAACCAGCGGTGTTTGAGCAAGGAGGGCGGTTGGCTCCGCTTGCACCAGAGTCTCCCTGGCTGCCATTCTTCCCGCTACCGCTTCCTCCTTTCCCACTTCCACCTTTCCCCCCGCCACCCTTTCCACCTCCACCATTGCCCCCGCCGCCTTTTCCGCCTCCCCCTCCGCCATTGCCTCCCCCGCCGCCGCCACCTCCGCCTCCGCCTCCGCCTCCGCCATTGCCTCCCCCGCCGCCGCCACCTCCGCCTCCGCCTCCGCCTCCACCGCCTTTAGCGGCAGTCATGGTGATGCCTGCTGCATAAAGCAGCCCGGCGCCAAGCGCGGATAGGAATACACGACGTGATACAGACATTGCCGATCTCCATAAAAAAGAAGTCTTCGCAACCGCCGATTAGAATAACGGTTTCGTTAGATGCCAATTTTAACTATAGGTATAAGTATATCTAGAAAATAGTTCTAGTATAAAGACATGAAGTTTGCGGGTGTAAACCCTGCGGGTCGAGTGCCCGCTTCCTCCATGAGCCATTTCGAACAGGATATATACAAGTCGCGGTAAGCCAAATCTTCACCCAAATGGGTGATGCCACGCACAATAATCGCTCTACATTGGATCCGTGCTGCGTGGGTTGGACGGGTACCGACCGCCAGCAAGGGGGACAAATGTCATGCTTGCGTTCCGGTTTGGACGGTGGTTTTTGCGGTCGAGTCCTGCAAAATCAAGCCGCTTTCTACTGATCTTCTTGTTGACCCTGGGAGGTCTGGCCGGATCTGCCTATGCCGAAGGGAAATTCGAACAGTCGAGTTGCTGGTTCGACCTGCCGGGAGATCGCGATCTAAAGTGTGGGTACCTGACCGTCCCCGAGAATCGCAGCAAGACAACCAGTCGACCGATCAAGCTGCCAGTGGTCATTTTCGAGCCTGATCGAACGCGGCACGAGCCGATTGTTTACCTGACCGGGGGTCCTGGTCAAATGGCCATGATCGACAACGAAGAAGACATTGCCCAGTGGTTGAGTTTCATCGACAACGGACCATGGTTGCGCGGCCGACAGCTCGTCGTGGTGGATCAGCGGGGTGTCGGCCGCGCGGAACCTTCGTTGGATTGCTCAGCGCATTACACACCGTCGGTATGGAGCGAGGTCGTCTCCAAGGTTGATGAAGTGGTTGAGTTTGACTTGGCGCAGAAACGCGATGTTACGGCGTGCCGCGATGCCTTGTTAATGAAGGGCATCGACCTAACGGCCTACAACACAATCGAAAACGCGGCCGACATCCACGATTTGCGCATCGCGCTTGGCATCGAAAAATGGGTGTTGTACGGCATTTCGTACGGAACGAAACTCGCCCTGCAGGTGCTGGAAGATCATCCCGAAGACGTAATCGCTGTGGTCCTCGATTCAACGCTTCCGCCTGATGTGGGATATGTTGATCAGGGTTCCAACAATCTCGACAGCGCATTAAGAACGCTCGAAAAGGATTGCAGCAAGCACTCGGGCTGTTCCAAAAATTTTCCAAATCTGATGACGATGATCGGCGGGATAGTGCGGCAACTCAATGCCCAGCCTGTGTTGCTTCGGCTAGGGGAAGTCGAAGGATCGGCCCGCTTCATACGGGTGTCGGGAGACGATTTCCTTGAGCTGTTGTTCGACGGGTTCTACCAACGGGGTGCGATCGAAGTGCTGCCGCAGTTGATCAAGGATACAAACGAGCAGGATTACAGCATGCTCGTCGAAATACTTGGTGATGATCTGTCCGGGGACGATAAATCCGATTTTGCGGATGGGATGCATCTTTCCATCGTGTGCAATGACAGCGTTCCTCCCTCTGCGCCATCGGCAAAATTCCCGCTCTTCGACCACTGGGCAGCGGACAACATTTATACGTGGGCGTGCCCGCTTTGGCCGTCGGCAAAACCCGTTAAAACTCACAAATCGCTCAAGGCAAATCAGGTTCCGGTCCTGCTGTTGTCCGGAGAGTATGACCCAGCGACGCCCTCAAAATGGGCGAAATACGTCGCAGGGAATACCGGAAGCAGCCAGCTTGTGGTGTTCCGTGGCATAGGTCACGATGTAGTTGACACAACACCTTGCGGCGGGGAGGTAGTCTCAGATTTTTTGAACAACCCAAAAGCTCCAATCACGACACCCTGTCTAGCCGCGATGGACGGACCACATTTTTTGGCTCCTGAGGAAGATGCGTCGCCGGCGTTGGAGGCTTCGGCCGTCTCCCCTTTGCCGCGGAAGCACTTGGTGTCGGGTCCGTAATTTCTCCGCGAGCATAATACCTTCATTGAGACCTGGGCCGGACGCCTGCCTGCACGGCGGCGAGCGAGCCTTGCGATTGGCCCTTCAGTGGAGACTAACTAAAAAGACTTGCAGCATTGGACTTGCGACCTTGTCTCAAACACGGGGTTGGTCGCATGTCCGATTGGCACGAGCTGTAATCGTATTGACTAGGTTCCCTCGACCTCGGAGGACTCGAAGTTTCCGGTCCGCTCATATAAAGTCGGGGCTGGGGGAAGGAGATGCGTACAGCTTTTGATCTCGAGGCGGTTGGCCATGCCATAATTGCAGCAGCGACCGATCCTGCGCGCTGGGATGCCGCAATGGATGTGGTCGCGACCGCTACTGATAGCTTTGGCTCGATGCTGTTCGACGCCAAGGGGCCGTTGCCGTGCCTGCCGCGCAGTCGCGAGATGGGTCCATCATTCGAGGCATACGTCCGCGATGGCTGGATCGACCGGGATGACAGGTACAACTTTATCCCTCTCTTGAAACGCAGAGGGGCGGTCAGCGATCTTGATGTTCTCTCTTCCGAGGAAATTGACAGGCATCCGTACTATCAGGAATTTCTCGCTCCTTTTGGTCTTCGGTGGTTTGCGGGTGCGAAGATTGCGGTAGGCGATGACCTCTGGTGCCTGTCCATCCAGCGATCCATCCAGCAAGGCCCCTTTTCGCCTTCCGAGTTGCAAAGTCTTGCCGGCCTCTCCAGACAGCTGGGCTCTGCTGCAGCGCTCGCAAAAATGCTGAGCTTCGCGCGTGCAGAAGGTGCGCTGGATGCTTTCAGTAAAAGCGGTACGCCTGCAGTCATGCTTGACAGCAACGCTGCCGTCATCATGGCGAATGCGCCTGCAGAAAGGATGTTCGGCCGAGACCTTCTCGTTACGAGGCGTCAGTTGGCATGCATCGACAGGGAGGCCACCAACACCCTCAGGCGCGCGTTGCATGCTCTGTTACGGCATCCGAACCCGCCAGCAATGTTAAGCCCCATACCGTTGCCGCGCCTTCAGGGTAGACCGTTGCTGGCTTACCCTTCTCGTCTGCAGACAAGTGCCACGAATGCGTTCACATCATGCCAGGTTGTAGTCGTGTTTATCGATCCGGACATCTATCCCAAACCGCCAGAGATTGCTTTGCAGAACTGCTTCGGCCTGACACCTGCAGAGGCGAAACTGGCGCGCCTGGTTTCATCAGGCGAGGAGTTGAGAACAGTTGCGGATCAGTTGGGAGTCACCTACGAAACTGCCAGAACCCAGTTGAAAACGGTCTTTGCCAAAACAGACACCCATCGGCAGGCGGAATTGGGCGCATTGCTTGCGAGAATGGCCGGCCACCCCACTACCTTGACGGTTGCGGGTGGTACGTTCGAAGCCAACCATTCTTAGAGGTGATGTCTGTCGCACGGTGGTAATATCTCTGCGGCACGACAAGAAAGGCGGGACCAGGCGTATTCGGCTTTAGCTGCTTAGCCTGCGCTCAATTGATCGGCCGACATTTTGCCCGACTTGTTATCGCGCACCATCTCGTAGCTAATCTTCTGTCCGTCGTTCAGACTGCGCATTCCGGCGCGCTCGACGGCAGAAATATGGACGAAGACATCAGCGCCGCCGTCATCGGGCTGGATAAAACCGAACCCCTTGGTTGCATTGAACCATTTCACAGTACCTGTTGCCACGATGAATCCTCCCGATAGCAAATTGAACAGTATCTTTATCGTTCGAGGCATCCTCTATCAAGCCTCAGGGCCGGATAGATCGATCTTGCGATCCCATCTCTGCTCGCATTCGCGTGTCTTCACCTTGATCGTATCGATGTGCCCGAAGGGATCAAAGAAATCTCGCGCCTGCAAGGCTGTCTGCGGTGAAGCTGGCAGCCTAGTTGCATTTCCGGCAGCGGGACCGTCTGAGCACCCGATGTCCGGCAGCCTGCCCTAACGTTTTTATTGTTCTTGCCATGAGAACACAACGGGAACGCGACCTAAATCGCCTTATCGTCGTTGTCGCATTCAGCCGGGCAGACAATTGGAACTTGCATACGATCCGACGCAGTTCGACACCCCGGAAGAGGCCATTCGAATGGCGCGCTATCTCGCGGTAAAATGCACTGGCGTTTTGGCGTGGGTTAGGGAGGGCGTTTGTCGTGTCCTTGTCTCCAGCTGCCGAGGAACGATCGGCAAGAATGAGATTAACGCCGGGTGTGAATGCGGCGGTGTGAAACCCCTTCTGATTGGCGCGTACAGCTCGGATCATGGCACGGTCCTGACGATTAGCCCGTCTTTAATGTCGATGGTGCCAATGAGATAAAGGAGACTAGAAGCAAGGACGAAGCGCTCGAACGTGCCGACATTCCGCTCTGAGCGGAGACGCTCCCAGAGACCGGAAACCGTCATAGGTCCACTAAGGTGAGCCAGAAGGGTTGCTCCAACTCCGATCAGCGCTTCATTCTGCGGGATATGTTTGGTCGGAAGGATCATTTCTCGAACACATCGCAGATTTCGAACAGGTAGATCAGCACCGCAAATGCCTGCAGTCTTGTCAGCCTGACGTTTTAAACCTCGTTGGGCGAAGGCACACATCAACTCGAACAGTTCGTCGCCCTTATGACCCTCCTTAAGCCGCGCATAATATTTCTCGAGGAAGCCGGCCTTCAGTCGCTCCGGAAAATCGGGATCGAGCTGTGCCTCAGCTTCGACATAGTCGCCGACGGTCACACGAGAGGTCGCACTTTGGGAACGCGCAAACCCCACCGCTCCGAAAAGCCAGAATGATCCTGGTGGGGTAACTAGCGCCCATAGGCACCGGTCCGCGCATAGCCGTGCGGCCGTGGAGCCGACCTCTGCCCTGCTGCGCTCATCTCGCCAAGCTGGTGGTTAATAGACTGAACCGAGTTGATAATATTTCCCCTGGTAGACCGTAGCAGATTACTCATTGATGGCATCTTGTAGTTTTCTAATCTGTGCAAGTATTTCATCGAAAGCTGGCGGTTTTTCATCGAACATCATCGGCGCCATGGCCCGATAATCGGCGCGCAGGTTCTTTATCCGCGCCTCGCTTGGCAGCAGTCGCAAAGTGCCCGGCCGTGCGGTGTCGTAGCTGGCCCAGCTCGACCGAAAGAAGGTGGTCTTGTGCTTCGCCACCGTTGCCAGAAGGTCGAAATCCTTGGCGGCAGCTTTGCCCTCGTCGGTATCGAGAAGCATGGCGAGGTCGTAATAGTGCCGCGAGAAATATTGCGGTGTCGCAGTTTCTACGGGACGATGCGCCTCGGCGTGCAAAGCAGTCGCCTTCTCCCAAAAGGTGCGCTGGGCCGACAGAACGGTCACCATGCTATCAGGGTCTTCAAAGAAGGCGGGATAGTCCTCCGCCGCGTAGGAGCGAATGCCCCTCTCCTCGGTGGGCCAGGGATCGCCGCGCGCCCCGAGCTCCAGTTTCACCCGCGGCGTGATGTAGGCCATGCCTTCATACTCGGAAGCAGGCAGAACGGTCGGATAGTGGAAGTTCACCGTCTGCGCGTCGCCGGCGTCAATCTCCAGCGACCACTCACCTTTGGTCGGCTCGCCGAGTTGCTCGACGATCGCGGACCGTAGAGCCGGAAGCAGCTTCTCGGCAATATGCTGCTCGACATCGGTTACCAGGGCTTCGATAAGTTTTTCGGCCTTTTTCTTGCTGATGCCATCCCCCGCGGGATCGCGGTCGCCGGTGTAGCCGAGGTCCGCCCGATCGAAAGATAGATCGATATCTTCGGAAAAGCGGCGGATGGCGCCGAACGCCTTGGAGAGGGAGGTACCACCCTTGAACACCAGGGTGGCAGTGTCCTTATGCTCCAGGCCGAAAAGCCGCTTCAACGTCCAACAGACCCAGAAGTCTTTTTCGATGATCGTATTGGCGACGCCTCGGCCAGCGCCCGTCTCGCCAAAGAGAGCCGCCCGATCACCAGGCGGAAGAAGTGCGACCTTATCCATCGATCCCACCCGATGCTGCGTTGGCAATCGAGACAAGCGTCGGCCGCATCCACGCGGGGGCCTGGATTGCATTGGATGCGAGCGTCTTCTTGTCGCTGGCCGACAGCCGACGCGACGCGATCTGCGCGACGTCCGCGGCACGTACCGCTCCGACGTGACGAAGGGCCTGAACGACGGTGCCGGCAGCACTGCCTGGAGCGATAAGATGCTTGGGCGAAGCGTGACGCAGATCGACGACACGCCTACCCAGTACGACACGACGGGAGGGACCATCGGTCAGATAGGTACTTTTCGCAGGGACCTGAGTTGAGAGGCCAAGGGCGTTCGCCGCGCGGGCGCCGGCGATCTGCACCAGAGATCCGGTTTCCCGCGCCAATGCTTGCGCAACGTCGTCAGGGGTTGGCGAAAGTGGGCCAAGTTGCGGATGAACCTTCGGAAAGTCGTACAGGCCTCGTGCCAGACGGCGGAGCTTGCCGGACTTGACCAGTCGGGACAACGCCTGGTCCACCGCTGCGCGTCCTGCGATATTCAGAAAATCGCTTGGCGTGAAAACACCGCCGCGCCCGCCACTGCGGGCGCGCTTCATAATTTGATCCTGTACTGACGTAGCTGCACTTTTCATATGTCAGAAAATAGTGCATCTTTTTCTGACAATCAAGCTCCGTATTCAACACCTTCAGCGGAACGGAGTCCCCGGCCACACCGACTTTCGGAAACATAAGACATTGGTGAATAACAATCCCCCACGTTGGAGCCAACTCAGGAAGATCCGCGCACTCAACTGCTTCGGATCTTTTCTACCTCATTCCGTGTGTTTGCATCCGCGATACGATTTATACGATCCAGTCAGCTTCCAGTGGCTCTCGCCCTCTGAACCGAAAACTGGCTAGTATCCCGGCCCCGCTATCTGTTTTTTTTCGTTTCGGCTCTCTTGTTCGTTCTATGGAGAGAACACTGATAGCCATTGACACGCTGGCCTTCGTAATCAGAACAAAAAGAGAGCATGGTTCGAAGTCGTCAAACCCCGGAGATGCCGCGGTAGCCGGTGTACGCATTCAAACTTGGCTAACATGCTAGGCATGATGTCAACCGGATTTGACCAAGGGTTCCTGGATGTGGCTCTATCAGTATTTCCGACAGATCATCCGGGCAGCGGTATTTCAGCAGATCGGCGACGAACGCCATCCGTGGTATGAAGCTTCTGTCTCAAGACACCCGGAGTTCGCTCCCCGCGCCAGTTGCCATGTTCGCACTATTGGCGGCGCTGGCGTTTTGCTCGAGCGAGGACGCACCACCCGGTCTCGTCGCTCCTGACGAGGCAGTTGATCTCAAATGACGACGGGCTGCGGCAGGTCGGATTCCACCGACCAACTTGTGCGGGAATGTGGCTCTTCGTTTCCAGAATAATTTTCGGGAACGCTTTCTACTCTCACGCATCTAACGGTCGTCAATAAAACAATGCCTTTCAGCACGGCAAGGAGGATATCATGTATGCGCAAACAAAGGCCATCGAGCCGGTCGTGGTACAGGGTGTTTCGATTTCCCTCACACGAAGAAACCTGGTCGCAGGGCTGGCGCTGATCGCCGGCGCGGCGACCGCACTAGTAGCCGCCGACAATGCGGACGCGGAGACCAAGCAGTCCGTGACTGAGAAAAGTCTTTACGAACGGCTAGGAGGGGTCTTTGCCATTGCGGCGGTGGTTGACCACTTCAGCGAAGCGGTCGTAAAGAATCCCATCGTCGGCAAGAAATCCAAGAATCCGCAGTTGCGAAAATGGCACACCAAGAACTTGGAACGGCTGCCCGGTCTTAAATTCATGCGTACGCTATGGGTCTGCGACATTTCGGGTGGCCCCTTCAAGTTCTCGGCCACCAAGCCCGGCACGACACCGCTCGGCCTTGAGGAGGCGCATCGGGACCTCCGGATCTCCTCCTCAGAATTCGATGAGGTCGCAGCGGAGCTCGGAAGGACCTTGGACTTCTTCAAGATACCCAAGCGCGAGAAGGCCGAAGTCCTGGCAGCCTTCGCCGCCCACAAGAATGAAGTCACCGCCGGCTATAAGCGCAGCTGAAGGCTCTTGGTTTGCAAGAGCACGATCCGGCGTCAGTTGTAACCCGGAGCTTTGCCGTAGGCACATTTTGTTGGCTCGAAATCGCGGATGGAATCACCGTCGATGGTCTCCCGATCATGTTGACGACCGGACCGGATTCGGCAGCGATCCATGACCTTGATGCGTACTACGAGGCATGTGTCATCGGGGGTTACGGGGCATTTTTAGGAAGGTGTCAGACGTCAGTCAATTTGCCGAGGCAATTCGTAACAAGCTCGTTATCGAGATCGCGGGGTTCAAGCTAAGCGAAGTTCAGGAGCGCCGACTGGCCGCCGCATTCGTGCAATACACGCACCCTACAATTGCCTAGTCGGCGAAGAGTCTCAGGAGCGCGCCATTGGAAAGTGATTGCCGCTAAGCTGCTCGATTGTCAGCCGATAGGAACTGCAACAAACACCAAGACTCGAAGTCGCGAGTTCTCTAAACTGGCGCTTTGAAGCTAGTCTGGGAACCTTTCTGCAGAAATTGCATCTAACCTGTCGGTGAGGAGATTGGTGATGCCCGCAATTTCGATAAATAAAAATACCGTATCCGATCACTCAGGCGATCTCGATCTCGTGCGGCGTGCCCTGACCCGCGACGCTAATGCGTTTCGTACGATCATGCAAACACATAACCTCCGACTTTACCGGATTGCCCGTGGCGTCGTGCGCAATGACGGTGAAGCTGAGGATGTCGTCCAGGAGGCCTACTTAAACGCGTTTGCTCATCTGGATACATTCCGCGGCGATGCCTCACTCGCTACGTGGCTTTCCCGCATCGTGATCAATGAAGCGCGTGGGCGCTTGCGCAGGCAGCGACGGGCATCTGTCGTTGCGGCGACGTTTGCGCGGGACGCTCAAATTATTCAGTTTCCGTTGAGCAAAAACGACAATCCGGAGCAGGCGATGGCGCAACGACAGATACTGCAGCTCATTGAGCGGGCCATCGACAAATTGCCCAATCTGTACCGGGTCGTCTTCGTCGTTCGGGTGATTGAGGGTCTGAGTATCGAGGAGACAGCTAATCTGCTTGCTATCCGGCCCGAAACTGTGAAGACGCGGCTTCACCGTGCTAGGCACCTCGTGCGTCAACAATTGAACGCGCAGATCGGTCCGGTACTGCTTGATGCGTTCCCGTTTGCCGGTCGGCGTTGCGAGCGACTGGCCGCTACAGTCATGGAGCGGATCGGCTTTCCAGAATAGCTTGTTGCTTATCTGTTCACCCGACGTGCAGTGATGATCCATGCACGCGAGTCAGATAGCACACCGTCCGCGGACATGTGCGTTTCAACCAAATCGCGTAACCCCTGTACCCGCCTCTGTGGCAGCCTTGAGTGTGGCATCCTTCAGCATGGTACTCACCTTGTTGGGTGAACCTAGAGGACGGCCCTTGCCCCTATTTCCCGTATTCTCGCCTATTTTATTCCCGTCAGAGTCCTTTATAGGAGACGTGCCTGCGGGACCAGGAAACGGATTTATCCGGCAACCTGTCCACGTATAATTGGTGTAACAATTCCTAGAGTGCGGTTATCAGTTACCGGGCAGCAGTTTAGGATCAACCAGTAAGATTTTGTCGCCGGGCTTCATGCCAAAAACCAACTCAAATTTCTCCGGTCCCAGTAGTATTGCTGCTTGGTTGATCAAATGCTGATTTCGCATGTTAAGGGTATCCGCATCAGGCGGTTGAAAACCCGGAAGCGGTTGAGCAGCAAAGCTTTGAACTTCCGCTTTCAATGACAAAAGCTTGTTGAGCAGTTCGGGTTCATCAGAGAGAATCTCCCGCGCATGTTCTTCAAAATCGTCGGGCAACCCGGTCATTTTCTGTGCTCCGCCAGTTGCTCTGGGAGGTGACACTCCCACACTAGAGCAACTTCTAATCTTAGCTGCCCACGCAGCTTGCTGAAGCCCGTATGTGCCGTAGACGAAGGTGCTGGCCAAATAGCCACGAGCTTTGCTTACTGTGAATGGGCGGATGGATGATTTAGTTGCATACAAAACTTGATTGGCTAATTGATGGCAAACACCATCGACGCCATAGGTGAATATTGTCCCGCGCGCTGCAGCGTTCACTCGGGAATCTGCGTTTGGTTTAACCAGGCATTTCGCTAAGGAAAGGCTGCCACGCTTGCTTCCTAACGCGCCGGATGAATTTCCCGGCGTCTGGCCTTTGGCGTGGTATCCTCCCCAACAGAACCAATAGAACTTCCGAGCCGCCGCAACCGCCTTCGCGTCCTTGTATGAAAACTGCTGGTTATCGAAAGTGGTCACCCAAGTATGGTCTACCGGCGAACCGCTGGTGAACGCCGGAACAGCCCAGGCGTAGAACGTCACTGAATTTGCCATTTCCCCTCCATCACGCCGAGCACGTGTCGGCAGCAAAATGCGCCCGGAGATGAGATTGGGCAAGTCAAGTGGATCACATGGGGCCGCAGTGCCAACCATTTCGAAACGCAGGACGCGCAATTTTACTGCAATGTCCTGGATGGTAAGAGCCGGTGCCGCCCGTATTGTTTCGCTGACGGGCGAAGTGCGTCCAGTGCCTGATTTGCAGGTAGCACGACCGGATCGCGTATTTCCTTCGCCAGCCCCCAGAAAAAGCTTAGCCCAAGGGCGCGGCGGAATAAGCCTGCGTGCTCAATATGGCGTAGCACTGAGGCCAAGGTGCTTCGATCCGCACGCAAACTTGTGCCTGCTTACGATCCGATGCAGTTCGATACCCCGGAAGACGTCTCTCGAATGGCGCGCCATCGCGCGGTAAAATGCGCGGGCGTCTGGCCTGGGTTGGCGATGCAACCCGAAATGGGAGGCTACGGGCCGTCGACGATCCTGTTTCAATCCGGCGACGGACTGGAACTGGAGTAGCCATTGAGCAATCAAACGGACGCTCGTATTGTTACGACCCCTCAATCGCGCTTCCTGCTGGCCGTTGAAGGTGTGCGTCAGACAAGTCTTGCGGTCGCCAACCCTGCCGGGATCAAAGTTATTCCCAACGCCCAGCACAAGGTCGACGTGTCGACGCTGGCTGCAATGATTACAGAGCTTGAAAGCGTCGTTCCGGGTGCAGCAGAGACCTTGGGAGATTTCCGGAATATCCGCATACAACGCAAGAGCGTGTCGCCTGCCCCACCAATCTCACCGGAACCGGGAGCCAAGGCGGTAGATATTCTCAAACAGCTTATTGACCGTGCCCGAATTCTAACAAAGGTTTGAAACGCCTGAGAAGCCCGCCTGCCCTTCCCACATGGAAAAAGCTCCAGCTGGGCTGGAGTGGCATTGCGGCGAGCACAAAGCGGACGCTGGCGACTGAAGCGTTACCAGTTCTGCGCCTTCATCTCCCAAATCCGAGGAACCGTTGGTCCCATAATGCGTTGGACTGCCTAGAATCCAGGGAGCGACAAAATGGCCAAAGACAAGCCGACCATAGAGGCACTTCGCGTGGAACTGTCGAATTTGCGAGATGACCTGGCCGTGATCGCAAGCAGCCAGATATTTTTCATGCAATCGGCAACAGTAAATGAGGAAGCGGTCAATGCCATTAAACATAGGATCGCCGAAATAAAAGCAATTCTTGAGTGCAGTGACAAATGAGCGACGAACCAATGCGGCTTCCCACCCAGATTTCCTACCCTGCCCATATGGAGAAAGCGCCAGTCGGGTTGTTTGAGCATTACTGCATGCACCCTGGATGCAACTCATGGGGATCGTTTGGCTTCGGCAAGCGCGACGGGCTGGAGTGGTATTGCAGCGAACATAAAGGTGATGCTGGCGACTGACGTGAGGACGATATGGCAAAGGGTGGCGGGAGGTTGCATTACTATTTAAGAATGAAGTACCGAAGGAGAGACGGTGGCACACCGAAGGGACGGCCCGAGCGGGTCCCTTCGCTTTAGTTGGGCTGCCGACTCTGCCGAGGTTGAGCCCCCCGCACCCCCGAAAGCAGTAGCCTTCGCCCGCCATACGTCTTTTGCGGTAATATGTACGACCATTTGAGCATTCCGTAAGCACAAATCCTGAGAGCTGTTGAGGTGACAGCTGATGTAAGATGATGAGTCAGTATCTTGGGAGGGTACGCTAACCACAGGGAGGGAACCATGTCTTCAACTCCACAATGTCATCTTCCGCCCAGCCGGGCCAGACGTCACTTCCTTGGCGTCATCGCCGCCATGAGCGCTCGCGTTGCGGCAATAGGCCCCGCGGCAGCTATGATTTCGGCTTTGCCAGCTCAAGCCAAGCCGAAGGAAAAACACGGTAATGGTCGAAAGGGAGGCGGCCACAACTGTTTCCTCCGTGGCACATCTATCAGCACCCCCAAGGGCGACACACGCATCGAAGATCTCAAGATCGGGGATTTTGTTGAAACCGTGCGCGGCAAAGCCGTTGCCATCAAGTGGATTGGTCGCCGGGCCTACAAGAAGGCCGGCGCATTTTGGAATGACAGCGTGATGCCAATTCGCATTTCATCCCACGCCCTCGATGACAAAATACCTTACAGGGATCTTTATCTCTCGCCCGACCACGCTCTGTTAATCGATGGGGTTCTCATCCGGGTAAAGGAGCTTGTCAATGGGGTCTCGATTACACCGGCGGTCCCTGCAGAGTGGGAGAGGATAGAATATCTTCAGATCGTGCTCGACACCCATGAAGTGATTTTGGCCGAGGGGGCTCCTGCCGAGTCCTTCCTTCTCAGGGGCACAAATCATGAGAACTTCTCGAATTTTGCTGAATATGAGCACCTCTATCCTGGCCATTCACGTCTTGCCATGACCCCTTTCGCGCCGATTGTGGGTTACGAAGGCGGACGAGAGCACCTGAAGGCTCTCCTCAACCTTAGCATCTCGCGCTTTGTTCAAGTGCGCGACCCGGTGCAGGAGGCTTACGAGAGGATTGCAGCACGCGCCGCGCAGCCTGTCAGCTGATCTGATTGGCGACTGTAACGATTTGATCGGGTTTGAAAGGTCTTCGAAACACTGCAAGGGGGTGGCGCGAGCTACCCCCTTACATGCGTCTTACCTGTTAGGCGATAATGACGACGATCTCCAGCGAGTCTGGATCGACGATGACGATCCTGCCGTCAGCCAGCAAGAAATAGCGGTAGCCTTCATATCTGGGCACAAGCTTGACGATGCGTGGCGGCAACGGTTGCAGCTCGATCGTTCGCGGCACCGCCACGCCGATGTTCACTTCGAAGTTGACGTCGCGAACCGGCTCAGCTTTCGTTTCGGTTATGACCTGCTTGATTTCCGTCTTCTGCTCGGCCGTCACATTGACGCTGCCTGTCGTTTCGTTGGACGGCTGGCTTGACGTCTTGGCCGTATCATCGTCCGGCGCTGGCTTGGTCTTGGCTGTGCCTTCTGTAGTGGTCGTGCCAGTTTGCTCCTGTGTCTGTTCCTTGCTGGCAGCGCCCTGTTGTTCCGTTCCTTGATCTGCAGGGGCCTGTGCCTTGTCCTGAGTCTGCTCACTCTTCGTGTCCTGACCGGCGGGAGCTTGTGCCTGTCCCTCCGTTTGCTGGCTCTTCTTCATCTGAGTGCCAGCCTGGCCCTCGGTCTGGGACTTGGTTGTTGCACCCGGTTCCTGAGTCCCCGTTTCCGCCGGCATCTGCGTTTGGCCTTCAGTCTGCTGGGCTGGTTTCTTCTTCAGCATTTCGGTTTGTGCAAGTCCTGCTCCGGGCGCAACGCCAAGCGCGAGGACGAGGGCACTTTTCAGAATGATATTCTTCATGGGATTATCTCCTCTCGTTTAATTTGTGTGGAAGAACGCCCCCCGAGCGCTCTTCCACTTTCTCTGTTAGTCAACGACGCGAACCACGGTCCTGTTCGAAGGATCGACGATCACACGTTGATGGTTGACCACTGCGTAGGCGTATTTCGGATCTTGCGGGATACGCATTATCTTGACCCTGTTGGGCAATGGCTTGCCGACAACCACTTTCTGTTTAACAACCACCTCACTCTCCGGGATCGGCTGTTGTTCCACATATGAAACCACTCTGCGCGGCGGTGGAGCGAGCACGGTACCAACGACTGCACCGGCAACGCCGCCGACCGCAGCGCCGACGGGGCCACCAACAATCGCCCCCGTCACAGCACCACCCGCGGCGCCGTTGACTGTGCCTTCCTGCGCAGAGGCAGCGGTTGCAAAACCAAGCACCAATGCCCCAGCTACGATCAATTTCTTGTTCATAACCAATTCCTTTCAACAATCAGAGCCAAGGCGGAGCCTCCCGGGCATACCGGGAGAAGAGACAACATCGTCTTTGTCCGGCTTTGCTGTCCGCCGCCTTGGCTCGTCCTACGTGGACGGCAAAGCTGAAAGGCAAACGTCATCGCAGGTGGCGCTGTTCCGAATTTGGGCTTCAGTCTGATGAAGCCGAGGACTTGGGCCGATTGAGCATCGGACGAAAGTCTGATGGAGACATGGCAAAGGTCTGAAATCTTTTGACAAAGGGCAGCCGGCGGAACAAACCTCAAGGCCGCAAGTTGTGGCAACGGAAGGGAACGATTTCACAAAGGAGAGTAACGATGAGACGGATTTTGCTTGCCACAGCCGTGATGCTTGCGATGTCTGGTAGCGTCTACGCGCAGGATGCAGTTGTCGTTGATGTTCCGCAGCCGGCCCGCGAATATGTTATCGCGCATCCGACAGATCCTGTCATCGTAGAAGGTGATGTTGCAATTGGCACCGCTGTGCCGGAGGACGTCAAGTTGGTGCCGATCCCAGATAGTCCGGACTACGGCTACATCTATGTGGATAAGCAGCCGATTATCGTGTCGATGAAGGACCGTAAGGTCGTCTATATGTCGAAGTGATGTCCGTTTGAAAGTACCTTGGTCGCTCGCGACAACGGCACCGAACGGTTGGCGGGGTAACAGACGTTTTGTCAGGCGATCGCGTGGGATTGAACGTGGCTTGCATTGGGGGCCATGCCACACGAAAGGAACTGCCATGAGAAAGATCCTGTCGATCCTATGCGCCTCATCGCTCAGCCTGGCCATGGGTATATCATCCCCGATCCCCGCTACCGCCGCGCCGTTTATGGCAAGGCAAGTGGAGCTGAGTTCCGGCTTCGAGCAGATTCAATACTACCGCGACGGCTACGGCCCGCGTCGCTATTATCGGCCTTATGCTGGCCGATGGAATGGTTATCGCGGGTATCGTTATCGCCACAATGGCTATCGTCGTCATAATGACGGCTGGTGGTATCCACTCGCCGCTTTTGGTGCCGGCGCCCTCATCGGAGGCGCGATTGCCAATCAAGGGCCGCGTCGCGTTTACCGCAGCAGCGGCAGCGCTCATGTCCAATGGTGCTATGACCGCTATCGTTCGTACCGTGCCTACGACAATACCTATCAGCCTTATAGCGGTTTCCGGCGACAATGTTATTCGCCGTACAACTAACTGGTCATCTGGTGCGCTGACATTCTTAAAATAAAATGCCATCGGCATCGCTGTCCGCGCGCCAGTAAACCGAAGGGAGCGCCGGGTCATGGTATCAAAAAAGGACGAGTTGAGGGTGCCCCACGCGTTTGAGTTGCCTGTCGTTAAGGACAACCGAACTCAAATTGTCATCGTAAGCTCTGATGAATTAGGCGGCGTATATCTTCGTTTGATGCACAGATCGACCGATCCGCGTCACGACATCTTCCAAGTAAATGTTGTAATCAATGGCATCGAATGTGAAACTGAACAGATCACAAGAGATGCAGCCAGGGACTTGGCCAGGGCGCTCGCTGACTTGGCGATTATCAGTCCCTCTGATGACGGGTTGAGATCTTAGCACTGGTTTGCCGACAGCGTGGCATCCGGAACCAGTTCTCGAAATAGTGCTCGTCGAATATTTACAGGAGGCCACGATGCTTACCCATAGGAAGATGCTTCCCGTTCTTTGCAGCACGGCCCTGGCGCTGGGCCTCGTCACAGCGCCTTATAAAGTCACCTTTGAAAATCACTTCCTTGAGCTGCATACACAAACGGCATGGGCAAAAGATGGCGACAAAGGCGGAGGTGGTGGTGGCGCCAACAATGGCAATGGCGGCAGCAATAGCGGGAATGCCGGAGGTAATGGTGGGAATGGCGGGGGTAAGGGCGGCCCCAATGCCGGAGGCAACAGTGGCAATAGTGGAAATGCCGGCAATAGTGGAAATGCCGGCAACAACGGCAATAACGGCGATGGCAAGGGCGACGGCAACAGCGGAAACAGTGATACCGGCACAGACAAGGGCACCGACGGCAAAAACAACAGTGCTGGCAATAGTGGCAATGTTCGCGGCCGCGAAGTCAGTCAGTCTACCCCCGCCGAAAGCGTGGCGATCGACGGTTCCGCGATGGAGGTTCGGCACTGGAACGGAATGAGTGAACGTATCAAGGATGGACGCTACGTAATGAGGGACGCGAAAGGTCGCACAATTGTCAATCGCACGGCGACATCATCGGATCGGTCAAGATTGCAATCGTTCGCCCGCTGAACGTTCGCTGATAACAACGTCTCGTTGCTTACAACAGCTCACCCAGTTCCCAGTATTTTTCAGCTCACACAGGCTGGATCTCGTAACCGGCGTCGCGCAATGCCATAGCGGCTTCCGTCCGGTTTGTGACGTTGAGCTTCGCAAGAATGCGTCCCATATGATGTTTCACCGTCTTTTCATGAAGGTCGAGTTTCAAAGCGATCCGTTTGTTGCTCACTCCGGCCGCGACAAGATTCAGGACCTCACACTCCCGACGGGTAAGTTCGCCGATCGGATCGGTTTTGCTGCGCACCCTTGACATCGACGATATGTCCGAGAGCAAACGGGCAGAGAGAGCCGGAGAAACATAGCCTTCGCCAGATGCCACAGTGCGTATAATTTCCGCAAGCGCCCGCGAGCCGACGCCTTTGAGAACATACCCTTTCGCGCCGCAATTTAGCGCCTTGGTGACGTCATCGCTCGTCTCTGACACAGTCAGCATGACGATCTTCTGGCCGGGAACGAGATCGAGAATCGGGGAGATTGCTTCCAGACCTCCGCCCGGCATCGAGATGTCCATCAAGATGACGTCTGGAGCGTGATCCTGCGTGATGCGGATTGCGTCCTCCTTCGTGGAGCCCTCTCCAACGATCTGAAAGCCATTGATTTCACCGAGGCTGCGTTTGACTCCCTCTCGGAACAACGGATGGTCGTCGATCACCGCCACACGTACTAACATCACGCCTGCTCCATCAAATTTATACTCAGTGACATTCGCACCCGCGTACCGCGTTTCGAAGTCTCTATGGTAAAACGCCCCCCAAGGCTTTCAACGCCAGCAAGTCCATGCTGTCGTGGCTGATAGCGGTAAGATCGAATCCCGGCCCACTGTCCGCGACATCAACTACAACGCGCTCGCCCCGCAAAGTTGCCGTGACCCGGAAACCAGCCCTCCGATCAACAGAAACTGCCTTAAGAGACTGGGAATTCCAGCGCGTCAGCAAATTCATGGGAACATAAGCACAATTGGTCTATGGACAGATCGTTTCCGCACCCAGGAATGGTGTCGCGCTTGGCCATTCGATCGAGGCGACATCCGAACATTCCGTGCGCACCAAGGTACTGATGCATTCATGGTCCTCTCCGTTCGGTTTCGACTCGTGTTGGAACGGCCAATTCCGATTATTGTTCCTCACCGAGCGCCCATGCGGAGCGTTGACGCTCGGGCGTGATGACGGAGCGAACAAATCCTGTGTTTCGGTCAGCCCGTGACAGCGCGGTACAGCACCGGCGTTACGCGAGGCGCACACCGTCCGTAGCTTGTAGGTGGTCGCAGAGAACATAAGACTTATGCCACACCGTCGCCAGACCTTGGTCTGATTACTGTGTGGCGAATGTTTGGTATGCAAGGGAGCAATGTTGATGGAAGACCCGTTCGTTCTGGCCCATCGCCAGATTTGAAGCCCGCCTTGATCTTCTGCGCCAGACGAAGCGAGGCTGCGGGCGAATACCGCCCAAAGAGAACCTACTCAACACCTATTGGCCTTTTTCGAGAGAGAGTAACCCTCTGGAAAGAGCCTGAAGGTTTACCGATAATATATTGCCAGAGTCGTAGTGATACCATTTGTGTTTTTATTTATCGATGCTGAGGGCGGCCGCAAGGTTACTTCTCTCAGACGCGTGAACGTCGCAAATGCGGTGCAGCATCACCTGCGACCAGGCAGTTTGTTTGGGAGTTATGCGCATGGAGGGAGCTACACACACAGGAGGCTGCGGCCTCGCGAAGTCAGTGACTCCAGTTGTTGACGGCGCTCAGCCGAGTGTTGGTGCCAAATCGTATGATGAATTTCCCTTCTGCCGGTCGAGCGTGCGAAGTTTCCGTCGCGGCGAGGTTATCGCCGGGGCCGGTGTCCTCGTTGATATGTTTGCTCGCGTGCAGCGAGGCTTTGTTAGCGCGAGTACAATGTTGTCGGACGGTAAGGAATTCATCGTCGAAATCATTCCGAAAGCAGGGCTCATCGGAGAACTGGAGGTCTTGCGTGGAGACATGTTAAACCTCGAATATCGAGCCAGTTCCGATTGCGAACTGCATTTTTTCAAAGGTCGCTTGTTGCGTGAAAGATGTGCCAGCGATCCTCGTTTTCAGGCGAAAGTTTTTTCCAGGACGTTGGCTCGTGTTGCGGAGCTCGAGCACCGGATCATTGCAAACGCAGGGTCGTGCTTGCAGTCCAGGTTGGCCAGCGCGCTCCTGCGGCTCTCCACGGCCTGCGAAAGGGATGGCGCAAACCACCCGGCGGAGCTCATCATCTCGCAACATGACTTGGCCGCAACGCTTCCGGCTTCCCGCGAAAAGGTCAACCAGTGTCTCCGACGCCTGCGGGAACGTAAGGCAATAGACGGAGCTCAAGGCAAGATTTACATTCTCAACCGCAAAGTGCTCGAGGCCTATGCCGAGGGCGCGCTTGGCTAAAGTGACAAGAAATCGCCACCTTGTCTATTTGCGGAGATTTCCATAGGGCAACGGATCTGTCGGGTGTTGATCGTTCAATCCTTAGAACCGCTAGGCGTTCGCTGGTAAACGTGGATGTAGTCGACCAGTAGAAAGGATGGGTCCGGCGTTTCATCGATCGGCCAACCCGATCCGAGCGCGAGGTTTACCAACGGATAAAACGGGGTGTGGAATTCCTGTGGCGTCTCGAAACTCCATATGGACTTACGATCGAGATAAATGATCGTCTTCTCCGGTGAAATCTCCACGCCATAGGTGTGATATTCATTGCTCAATGTCCCATCCTCGACCGTTGTCCAATGGCCGTCCGTAGTATTCTCACCGCCTTGGCTCTGACGCCAGATATGGTAGCCACTGCTGAATTCGTACGGCACGCGACCGTAATATTCCATTACGTCTATCTCCGCGGTGTACTTCGACCTGTCGATGCCGATGAGCCAAAAGGCCGGCCAGACTCCCTTGCCCGGCGGCAGCTTCATCCGGGCCTCGAAGTAGCCGAATTGCTGCGAGAACCCCTGCCCTTTCGCGTTCGTCGACGCCAGGAGGCCCGAGCGCCAGTTTCCATCGGATCCTTTACGCGCCTCGATCCGCAAGATCCCGCTATCGACGGTGAAGGGAAACCCGTCGGCAGGGTCGGTAAAACGGGCGTCGCCAAAATCTCCATTCCAGGGCGTGTGAGCAATCCAGCGTGAGCCGTTCTCCCCCCAGGCCGAGACATCCAGATTATCGAAGTTCTCCTCGAAGGTCATTTGGAACGCATCAATATTGATCTGATCTTGGGCCGCGCTTGGCTGCGCCAGGAATCCTGACGAACCAAGCGCGATGAGCAAAATGAAAATCTTAGTAAATCGGCAATGCATTTTGCTTCTCCGGAAATGCCAAAACAACAGTCTGATTGACCTGAATTTCGATCACGAGGTGAGGGCCCCGCTTCTTCGAGGTAAGATCTTCCGAACGACGATGGTCTCAAGACCATCGGGCCTTCCGACGATCTGCCACAACAACAGCGCGGAAACCCAGAAGATCGTGGCCGCAGCCCCGCCGCAGAAGGTCAAACCGACGATGAGATTGAGGCCGAGAGGCATGGCACTGAGCACTGGCCGCACCCACAGCAGAAAACCGATCATAGGCAAACTCGCAGCAAGCGGCCTGAAAAAGGCATTGAGCTGAGCACCGAATGTCGCGCCGATCAGGTGTCGCGTGATGACAAGCGATGCGGCATAGGCGACAAGAACTGCCACAACGCGCGCGGCGAGTGCCCCGGCCAATCCGAAATAGGCGATTCCCAGGATCGTTACCGGAACTCTTATGGCGAACTCCACGAACATTCTAAGTGCGACATAGCGGGTGTTGTCCATGACCATAGCCAACGCCGGCATGATGGTTGCAGGAAGACCGATCAGGCTGACGAGACACAGCCATTGGAGAATCGGGATGGCGAATGCCCATTTCTCGCCGACAACGATGCGCACGACCGGGTCGGCAAGCAAGGCGAGGATGAGGAGGACCGGAGCTGCGACCAGGGTGATTGCATTTGTCGCTTTCAGATACGCGGTTATCAGCTTGCGATAATCGTCGACATTGGAGAAGGCGGCCATCAAGGGGCGCATCAGTGGTCCTACAAAGGTCTGGTGCGGAATACCGGCGAGATTATCCGCCACGCTGAAGGCGCCGAACGTCGACAGGCTTGTAAAGCGCGGAAGGAGCAGCCGATCCAGTTGCCAGTTGATGGAATTCAGGATCTGCGCAACCGTGTTCCAACCAATCATGTCCTGAAAGTGCTTCCACTCCGAAAGGGTCAGGGTCGGTCGCATTGGCGCGAAGACATATGAGGTGATCGCCGCCGCGAACGGGCCAGCGACCGCTCCGATCGCCAGCCCCCAGTAGCTGCCGGTCATTAGCGTCACTCCTACCCCGAACAGGAGCGTCGATCCCTTGGCAATGATGTCGAGCGCAAACTCGCGTCTGAAATCAAAATGTTGCATGAAGAGAACCATGCGCGGACTGATCAGGCTGCGCATGGCTGGTGCGAGGGAGAGAACGGCGACAAGTGAGACGAGCCGAGGATCATTATAGATAAGCGCCATCGGCCAAGCGACGATCACCATCAAGAGGCTGATGGCCGCCCCTCTGAGAACGCTCAGCGTGAACGCCGTGGCAAACATCCGGTCTGAAGGAGATCGCTGGCGGACCAGGGCCTGGGTCAGTGGCAGATCGAGGATCGCCTCGACGATGACCAAGACCGAGGTCGCGATGGCAACAAGGCCAAAATCCGCCGGACTCAGGAGCCTTGCCAGGACCAGAAGGCTCATGAAATCGAGCAGTCTTGCGAGGAACTTTCCGCCAATGGTCCAGATGCTTGCCGTCGCCGTCCTTTGCGATACACTTGACACCACTTATCCCTTGTCGACGGGTTGAGATGAATGAAGTCCAGTCGGAAGGACGGCATAGCAGGCGCGGCGAGTCCGTCTGGTGACCCTCACCATGTTGGACACGCCCAGATGTTGCCACGCCGTCAAGGCGTCGTTCCGAGCGACCGCCTTCGGAAAGAATCGGCGGACTGGTCGCTACGCTTGGACAATTGTTGCTCAATAAGGGCGGTCAGCCGCTCGCGGAAGACCATGGAGGAAAACTTCAAGGCATGGGCGCGAATCAGCTTTGGATCGAAATCGTCCTCGATCTCCTCGAACGATACGATCGCATCCAGAAGGGCTTCCTTGGTCTGTGGCGCAAAGCGAAGCCCGACATGGGGTGAAGAAACGGTCTCCCGAGCCCCGCCAGCGTCGAACGCCAGAACTGGCCGCCCCGATGCCATAGTTTCCACCGGCAGAATGCCGAAGTCCTCCGTGCCGGGAAAAAGCAGAGCGCGGCATCGCGACAGATGATCACGCAAAACGGGGAACGGCTGGTGGCCGAGGAATTGAACGGTGGGTCCGGCAATCGACTTGAGATATGCTGTCTGCTCTCCCTCTCCGATCACGATCAGTTTGCGGCCAGTCTCGCTACAGGCGCGAACCGCGATATCCGGCCGCTTGTAGGCCGTCAACTGCCCCGCATAGAGGTAGAACTCGCCCCTCCCTTTCCCCACTGCAAAATCATCAGTTGCAACGGGCGGATGAATGACGGCCGAATCCCGATCGTAGAAGCGTTGGATGCGGTTTGCGACATAGCCTGAGTTCGCCACAAAGACATCGACCCGCGAAGCGGTTGTCACGTCCCAGGCGCGCAGCATTGGTGCCGTGATCGACATCAAGGCCCGGCCCAGCCACGGAAGACCCAGCCGATACACGTGGAATTGATCCCAGATGTAGCGCATCGGCGAATGACAGTAGCATATATGAAGGGCGTCCGCGCGCGTAATGACGCCTTTGGCAGGTCCGGATTCGCTTGACAGCACCAGATCGTACTCCTGCAGATCGAACTGCTCGAGCGCGAACGGCATCAGCGGCAGCATCTTCGTGTAATGCCGCTTCGCACCGGGAATCTTCTGAAGAAAAGAGGTGCGGATATTGCGCGTCTTCAGAAAATCGCTGATACGATCCGGATTGCAGACAAGGGTGAAGATATCGGCCTGCGGAAACATGCGGCAAAGCTCTTCGACGACTTTTTCGCCGCCACGCATCGACACAAGCCAATAGTGCACTATGGCGACGCGAAGCTGCTTGGTATCGCTTTTGCTGGTGGTCTCGATGGACCGGCTTTTCGTCATGACCGGTGCATCGGCGAGAAATGCCATGACTTCCGGAAGAGAGGTTGTTGCTTCGAGGGTCAACTGAGTGCTCCTTGTTTCATCACCGCGTCCGACGGCCCGGGCATTACATTTGTCGAAATCAGGCTGTGGTATTGTGCGAGAAGGGCGTCACGCCATTCTTCATGTGTCGATGCGAGGTTTGGCGACAACTGAAAGGCACGCTCGCTCATCCGGCGAACATCGTGCTTCGGCATCTTGCGGAATGTCGTCAATGTATCGGCAAAGGCGCGCTTGTCGCTCGTATCGCAGGAGAGCGCGATGCCAGCGCCTACCATCTCCTCGGCAAGAAAGGCCTCTCGCGACAGGATGACGGGGACGCCGCTCCCGGCAGCTTCAATAGCGACAAGACCGAACGGCTCGGGATAGCGCGACGGCATCAGCAGCGCACTTGCCTGACGAATCGTCTTGCCGATCTCCGCGTGCGACTGCCAACCGACTGTCCGCACGTGATCTCCGGACGTCGCCACCCGTTCCATCAGCGGCCCGTCCCCGATCACGCAAAGTTTTGCGCCAGCTCTGCGCGTGGCGGCTACGGCGTCTTCCACGCCCTTCTCCTCGTCCAATCGTCCGATGAAGACGAATTCGTCGTTGGCTTCCGCCTCAACACGTTCGGTTGACAGCGGTGCGATGGGATTGCGGATCGTCGTCAGGCGTTCGGGCGGATAGCCAGCACGAAGGAAGAAGCTCGCCATTTTCTCGTGCAGCAGGACTATTTTACCGAAATCGGCCTGATTGCGCAGAAGTCGAACGAGATTGGAGCCGCGGGCAACCCGCCACAATTTGTGCGAATAGCTTCTCTTGTCGCAGGCGGTGGCGATGCAGCTCACTCCGAGCGGACGCCGAAGACAAATCTCTTGCGCCTGATAGTCAAAGAAGGCGCCGTTGGGGCAAGCGGTGAAAAAATCATGCGCGTGAACCACGCATCGTCTGGCGACCGGCACCAGGGCTTTGAATATGGCTGGCGACAGGATCTTGGACCAGCCATGGACATGGTAGCTCGTGTTCGGCGTGTCGTTTGCCCGGATCCAGGTCGCGATCATTTGAAAGGCGAAGACGTTGTGAATGCCTGACACAAACGCCTTCGCGCGCTTGGCGTTGATCAGATCGCGGCTGTTGAGCGACACGATGGAAACGCCGAGGGCAGCAAGTTCTGTGTTGGCGCCGTCGTCCCCGCAAATATAAGTCACCGCGATGTCGAGGCCACGAAACAGTTTTGCCGACAGTACGGACAGAGCTGTCGCGCCGCCTCTGGCCGTCGAATAATCATCGATGATGACCACGCGATCAATCCCCGGACGACCGGGTCCGTACGCCCGTTTCAAGCCTGTGGAACACCGGCTTGTCCTTCCGGCAAATGCAAAAGCATCGGGACGTAAAGGACGCATCACTGCAGCGTCGTCGCGCCATAGGCATAGGCCTCGAGCGCTTTGCGGTTGAGAATGTGGATCTTGCCTTGAGCTCCGTCTATGACCTTGCGCTCGCGCCAGCGTCGCAAACACTGATTGACCTTTTCGCGCGAAGCCGGAAGCGTTGCGGCGAGGTCATGTTGCGAAATGATCAGCTCGTCCGGATTATTCGGAAAATCGCTCCCGTAGACCGCGGAGAGCCGCAAGAGCGTGCTGGCCAACCTGGACTGCAGGCACGACCCCGCATTTGCAATGATCCGCAGCTGGAGCTCTGCAACCCGCGCCAAGGCTCTGGAAAAAACTTTCTCCTGGAAACGCGGATCGCTGGCACACCTTTCGCGCAGCAAGCGACCTTCGAAAAAGTGTAATTCGCAATCCGAACCGGCGCGATATTCAAGATTTAACATTTCCCCGCGCAGGACCTCGAGCTCGCCGATGAGCCCGGCTTTTGGAATCATTTCGACAATGAATTCCCTGCCGTCGGACAACATTGTACTTGCGCAAACCAGCCCCCGCTGCACGCGCGCAAACATATCAATGAGAACACCGGCTCCGGCGATGACCTCACCGCGACGGAAGCTTCGAACGCTCGAACGGCAGAAGGGCAATTCATCGGCAACCGAAATGGCTGCGTTGGCGAGCCTGTAATCGCGTGTCTGTGCAGCTCCATCCATGGCTTAACTCCCCCCATAAACCGGTTGGCTATAGTTGATGCTGCAGTGCATCATTTGTATTGCCCTAGTTTCAGAGGCAAATAATTCCATGCCCTTCGGAGGCATCGATAAATAGAGTCGTTAATAAAAAAGTTCCACAATGTCACTTCTGAACCCTCGTTGGCAATCTATCTCCCGCGTCTTGCCAAAAAGTGATCGAAGGCAACCAGTATTATACGCCGTTCGTAGGCCTTTCTACTTACTATCTAATCATTACGATTTAAAATTTAGAGTGTTACGTCTCAATTACCTCTCATTAGCATAAAAGGTTGTTCATTATTATGACCTCGGTCACAGACAACCTAGTTAAAGCGCAGTAACAAGCTTTTTTGGTCCTAACCGGAATTTGGGGAGACGACCGATGATGTGGAAAGCACAGGGCATTGAAACCAGCCAATCGTGGCCGGGCATTGAGAAGCTGCCGCGAAGCGGTGATCCTCATGTGTCCCGAACGGATGCGGTCGGTAAATCGCCAAAGCGGGCGATAGATCTTTTCATGGCGACCACGGCTTTGGTGCTCCTTTTGCCGCTTCTCCTGATAGTGGCGCTGATCGTGAAGCTTGGTGACAGAGGCCCAGTCCTTTATTCCCATACCCGTATCGGCTTTGGTGGAGCAACCTTTGGGTGCCTCAAGTTTCGCACCATGAAGACTGATGCAAGCGCTCAGCTCGCCGAATTGCTGCGAACCAATCCGGCAGCAAGAACCGAATGGGAAACGACTTGGAAGCTCAAGAGCGACCCGAGGGTCACGGTCGTCGGCGAGATTCTCCGAAAATCGAGTATCGACGAACTTCCCCAGCTGATCAATGTCGTCCGCGGCGATATGAGTCTCGTAGGACCACGGCCGATCACGGCCGAGGAATTACCGCTCTATGGGGAAAATATTGCAACCTACATGGCTGGCCGCCCGGGCCTGACAGGTCAGTGGCAAACCAGTGGCCGCAACGATGTCAGCTACCAGCATCGGGTTTCTCTCGATGTTCACTACCTGCGCAACTGGTCAATTGGCCGGGATTTTCTCATCATGGCGAAGACCGTTCTCATCCTCTTCTCATGGAAGGGCTCGTATTAGACCAGGGTTCCGGCGGAGCGCTGCCCCGCCCGCGACCTAGCTATTTTGGATTAGGACGATATGACCTCCAGTCACATCTTCAGCGGTGTTTCTTCAATATCCCTACCTGCCGCAGCCGCCGGTGGGAGTTCACCGCTGACCTTGCGGGAGATAGTCTTTTTTCTGAAGATGCGCTGGCCGTGGATGCTTGCTACGACCAGTGTCTTCCTGGCACTGGCCGGAGTCTATGTTCTCACGGCCCAACCGATATTCGTAGCCAGCACTCAACTTTTGGTCTTTTCCCAGGTAAACGGCTCTGAAGCGCAGCGCGCTTTCGCTGAGGACGCATTCCTGGAGGCACAGCTGGAAATTGCCAAATCCAACGATGTGCTTGGTGAAACCGCCAAGACGCTTGATCTTGCCAACGATCCTGCATTTGCCGACAAGGCTCCTTCGCTGCAAGACAAGGCAAAGGCCTGGCTGACCGGGACTTTGCATGATGGGGAAACGGAGGGGGCGACAGATGCAGCGGAGCAAGAATCGCTAAAGGAGGGAAAAACCGAGCCCGCCGATCGGGTTGTGGCCAGATTGCAAAGGCTGGCAGTGCTGCGTCGGGACCGAATTATTACCCGGCTGCGAAACATGGTGGTCCTGCGGCGCATCGGCCGTTCGATGATCATCGAGATATCGGCCGACGCATCGAGCCCCAGGAGGGCGGTCGAAATTGCCGATACGCTCGCCAAGCAATACATCCGAAAAAATATTCTGATGAAGGCCGAAGCCGCGCGTCAATACAGCGCTTGGCTGGAAAAATTTGTAACCGAGCAGCAGCGCGGACTAACCGAAGCTGCGAACGCTTTGGCCACATTCAAGAGCAATCCACGCGATCAGTTTAAGCTCGCGGAATTGCAAAGTGCGGCGGACGCACGCCGCACCCTTTACGAAAGCACCCTTACTCAGTTTACCGAAGCCAAGCAGCGCATTTCCTATTCTGTATCCGATGCCACGATTGTTTCGCCGGCCACGGCCCCGCTTTCGAGGGCGAGGCCCCGCGGTGGGCTTGTCGTTGCGTTCGCTACGGCCGTGGGAACGGGCGCCGGCTTGATGCTCGCCATGATCCGGCACGCCGGCGACCGCCGGATCGTCCGCGCCCTACGGCTCGCGGAAGCGGCCGAACTGCCGTTCGTCACACAATTAGCAAGATCGGAAAAGGTCAGGAACGGGAACTCTGCCTGCTTCCTGGCCGCCGATGCAGGCAGCGGCAGCTCAGCCACTTATCCGATCATACCTGGCATGGCGGGATTGGCCGCAACGGTCGCAGGACTTCGGCGCAAGCGGAAGGTTGTCATCGGCATTGTCGCCGTCGATCCGGGCAGCGGAGCGTCGACGATAGCGTGCGAGCTTGCGGTCCAATCCGCCGAATCCGGGTGTCGCACACTCCTGATCGATGCAGCGGCGGAGAAACCTTCCCTCAGCAGTTCGATCGCGCCCTATAGCTCAACAGGCCTTGTCGACGTTCTCGATAATATCGATTTGATCCAGACAGCGGCATTGCCTCTAACCCCGACGTTGACGTTTCTCCCCCTCGGCCGAATGCGCGGGGTATCGCCGGCCATTCGCTTGAGTTCCGGGCGCACGCAATTGAACTTCAACGATCTCAAAAAGGACTTTGATGCCATATTCGTTGACATTTCCGCGTTCTCCACGTCCCCGGATGCGAATGCAATAGCGCCGGAGCTGGACGGAGTCCTGGTGGTCACGTGTCATGGTCGTACCTCGATCGACGATACCGTGGAAGTCATCGACGGCATGCGGAACGTCGGCGCGGAGGTTCTGGGCGCGATCATCAACAAATCTCCGCTGAGGATGCAGTCGTGATCCCGGCTCGTGCAGAAATAACCGGACAAGGCGTTGAGCTGGAGTCGGCGATTATGGCTTACGGCGTAAACGTGAATGAGCGGCGGTGCGCAGGCCGTCGCTTGCGAATTGCCGTCGGCATCGCTACGGCAGGCCGCCCCGCAATACTGCTGGAGACGATCGATTATCTTGCTGGCCTGCCAAACCGGCCAGAGCGGATCATCGTGTGCGTTCCCGACGTCGACGATGCAGCGGGGCTCGGCGATCGCCGCGACGTGGAGCTTATTGTCGGCTCCCGAGGGTTGACCTGCCAACGCAACAGGATTCTCCGGGCGGCCGTTCCCGATACGGACATTCTGATCTTTCTGGACGACGACTTCATTCCAGCGGCGAACTTCATCTCCCGTATGGAAACCGTCTTCGCACGCCAACCGGATGTGACGATCGCAACGGGCGAAGTCCTTGCTGACGGCATCCGTGGGGGAGGCCTTACCATGTCCGACGCCCTGGAAATCATCGAGACCGCTGGCGAGCGGGCTGAGTTGGTGACGGATGTCTATAACGCCTACGGTTGCAACATGGTGCTCCGCCTGTCGGCCGTTATCGAGCATGGCCTTACCTTTGACGAGCAGCTCCCGCTCTATGGCTGGCTCGAGGATGTCGATTTCAGCAGATCAATCGCCCGTTGCGGCAGATGCGTGCGCGTTGCGGGCGCCCGCGGTGTGCATCTCGGCGTCAAATCCGGTCGTCAGCCCGGTCGAAGGCTGGGCTATTCGCAGGTTGCCAACCCTGCCCACCTGGTCAGGAAGGGCACGATGTCGAGGGCGCGCGCCATCGCACAAATTGGCCGCAACATTCTGGCGAATGCGCGCGGCGTGCTACGCGACCGTTCTGGCGATCGACGGGAACGTTTGCGCGGCAACATGCTTGCCCTGGCAGATCTCTTCATGGGGCGCGCGTCTCCCTCGCGTATCCTCGAATTCACCATTTCTTCAAATCACGCGATGTCTTCACCGTCCATCGCAGCAAAACGGAGGTAGCAGGCGTCATGCAATGCGTGTCTTTGCCAGAGCTCAACGGGCGGTCAAGTCGCGCTAGCGGACGCACCGGCGGATTGCTCGCTCTGCTAGACTCAAAAATTCGGATTTTGCCCGAGCGCCTCGTATTGTCCGGCCTTTTCTTGCTTGTCTTCTCGTGCATGTCCAATTGGAGCGCGGCCGGTGCCGACACGTATACGCTGGTGGCAGACGACAAGATAAAGCTACGCATCGTCGAGTGGCGATCGTCCGATACCCGATACGCCAGTTGGGAGGCGCTTGATGGAATATATGCCGTCGACGATACGGGCAATCTATCGATCCCGATCGTGGGTCAGATAAAGGCAAACGGGAAGACGACAGAGCAACTCGCCGACGCCATCGCGAGCGAGTTGGCCGAGAAGGCCGAGTTGCCGGGAAAACCCTTTATTGCCGTCGAGATCGCCGAGCACGCACCAATCTTCGTGACAGGAACCGTGCAGACCCCGGGGCGCTATCCTTTTGTGACGAACATGACCGTCATGAAGGCGGTAAGCATTGCGGGCGGCTTTTTGCGTGCGCGTGAGGGCAATGCCGTCTTCGAGCGCGACCGGATTCAGGCTGCCGGGGCCTATCGCACCGCCCTCCTCAGCCGACGTGATCTTCTGATGCGACAGGCCCGTTTGCGCGCCGAGATAGCCGGCGAACCCAGTTTCGTTGTTCCTGCCGAACTTGTGGGAACGCCAGATGTCGAAAAACTGAAGACGGAGGAGTCCAACCTGATGCGGCTGCGACGCGTCGAGTCCGAAAGCCAGATCGCGGCGGCGAATGATCTCAGCCGACTGTATAGTCAGGAAATCCAGTCACTTGAAGCCAAGATCATCTCGCAAAAGCGACAGATCACCCTGGCGCAGGAGGAACTGGATGCCGTCAGCGGCCTTGCGAGCAGAGGTCTATCGAACAATGCTCGCCAATTTGCACTCGATCGCGCCTTGGCGGATGCCCAAGGCAGCATGCTCGATCTGGAAATCGCCCTGACCAAGGCCCGTCAGGCGCTGAGCGACAGTGAGCGCGAAAAGACCGGGATCATCAATAAGCAGAACGCAGAAAACCAGCAGCTGCTGAATATGGTTGGTCTCGATATCACCAAGGCAGCGGTCGACATCCAGGTGGCGCAACTGCTTGGCGAGGAGGCCGGGTACAATGCTCAACTTGCCCGGATTGGAACGGAGTCGACGAGCCTCGGAAGTACACAGAAAACCTTCAAGATCGCGCGTCGCAGCGACAACGGAACCTATCACACTATCGAGGCGAATGAGACGACCGCTTTGCTGCCGCACGACCTCGTCGAGATCGGTGCCGATGCGGATGCTCAAGCTTCCTCTTCCCTGCTTCAACCACAGGCATCGGCTGCCTTGCTTCCCGATGTCGCTCCAGGTGGACCGTCAGGCGCCCGCCTCGACGTCTCAAGCAGGTTAAAACAAGGAGGTAGCCATGATTGAAGAAGCGGCCATCGCAGATCGATGGCCCTGGTTTGCGCTGTTCCGCTTGGCAGGAGAGCCGGCTGGATGGATGCCGTCATCAACGCGGACGGCGAGATCAAGCCAGGCGCGCGCCGTAAAGGTCGGGATTTGAAGCGTGACCATAGAACCGATTGGCTACGTCGTTCTTCTGCTTGGCGCGCTTAGCGTGATCTACGGAGCACGCTTTGCAATCGGGATACTTTGCTTGTTGACGCTCTTCGGAGCTGCAGCTGCACTCAAGCTGCCCTCGCTTGGGGGAGGCAGCATCCAACCGAGCCATCTTCTGCTGTTTTTCGTTGTCGCGACCGCCTTGCTGCGCCGCGCCGAAACACAAGCGGCCTTGGCCAGCATCGCCTATCCGAGCCCGGGCTTCTGGTTCGCTGTCTACATCCTGTTCTCCGCCGTATCGGCTTTCTTTCTGCCCCGCATCTTTGCAGGTGCAACCCTGGTCTACTCGTCCGCCCGCGACGCGTCGGGGACGATGTCGACAGTGGCCTCTCCGCTGGCTCCAGGTTCGTCCAATTTTACACAGGCTGTCTATCTGCTCGGCGACCTTGCCTGCTTTGCCGTCGTCAGCGGGCTTGCCCGACTCGGGCACGCTGGTCTCATCGCTCGAAATTTGATCGTGACGGCCATGGCATGCCTCGTTCTGGCACTTCTCGATATCGGAGCGTTCATGACCGACCAGGCCGCGTTACTCGGCTCCATACGCAATGCCAACTATACGATGCACACGGCCGAGACGATCAACGGTTTCAAGCGCATCGTCGGTTCGTTTCCCGAAGCAAGCTCCTATGGATCGGCTGCATTGGTCTTCTTTTCTTTCACGCTGCTGCTTTGGCTAGAGCGTTTTCCAAGCCGCCTGACCGGTCTGGCAACGGTATCTGTTGGCGCAACGATCATCCTGTGCACGTCGACAACTGCCTACATTGCCGGTCTGTTTGTTCTCGGTCTTGTCGTACTGCTAAGCCTGAAACGCCTCCCCAGTGGCCGGGCCACGGCCCCCTATGCTGCTTTCCTGGTCATCACACTGTTCATGGTTCCCTGCACGATCGTTGCACTCATGCTGATACCGGATGCGTGGAATTCGATCACGGACCTCACGAGCATTACCTTCGCAGACAAGCTCCAGTCTCAATCCGGCGAAGAACGCACCGCCTGGAACACCCTGGCGCTAGTCTCATTCGTTGAGACGGGCACTTTCGGTGCCGGGCTCGGCACAGTTCGGGCTTCCAGTTTTATTGCCGCATTGCTGTCGAATGTCGGATTGTGCGGCACGGTGCTTTTCGCCGTCTTCCTGTACAGCCTCTTGACGGCGGCCAGTCGCCACAAATCAAGCGATCGGGTGGATCGAGCCATCGGAATCGCCGCCGTGTTGGCATCAATCGCCCAGATCGCCTCGGCGACGATCTCCGGGAGCAGTACGGATCTGGGCTTGCTATTCAGCATTACAGCGGGTCTCGCCATCGGTAGCTTGGACCGCCCCTATGTCTTGCCGCAACGTGGGGCCCGATCGCTTATGAGTCCATCCCTGGAGGCATCGGCATCTCCGATGAAAACGCCGATTGGGTTGACGCCATGACGCCCCCTCTGCGCCGCTTCACAGTAAAATACGCCGCAGCTTCTATTGTGGCATCATCCCCGGCGGTTCTTGTCTGTCGCATGCGCGGGGTCAGTGACGGAATCATTTTTCCGAAGGCTGCGAGCGCGGCGCCAAAGTCCCGACGAAAAGACGCCTGCGAGGAAACTGACCTCCATGAGCGCAAGGATAACAATGCTGGACAGCGCAGCGGCAATCAGGGACGAGCCTTGGGTGAAGGTGACGATGCCCAAGCCGCATGCCACGAAAAACGCAAAGATCGCGGATGCCCAGACGCGGATGGCGGTCCCGGCCGTGATCGAAATCACAGTCACGACGATTGCGCCGCTCAGCATTGTCATCCCCCCTCCCTCTGCATCACGGCAAGGGTCCCAACTGCCGGTCTTCGCGATGTAGCACCGCAGACTGACGATATTGCAACGTCCGTCGGGGTTCAAATTTCAACAATTAAACGCTCAAAAGTCGTCATCAACCAGCCATTTATTTCAAACCGGCGGCTCCGCTACGCATTGGCAACAAAATACCGGACCGCGTTTTTATACGACAGTATCCGTGACAGGCCCAATAAAGGTGTTCGCACTCAGAAAAGGATCGCTCCATGAATAATCAATGCGTGGTTTACGTTACGGATATCGAATATTCATTTCCAACGGTTCTTTCGGCGCTCCAGGCTCGCAAATTTGCCAGTGCAGCGACCGACATCTGCGTCCTCATGTCGGAACACCTTGATAATTTTGCAGAGCTGAAAGGTCTGCTCGCAATGAGCGGGGTCGAACTGATCGATGCAACCGCGGCATTGAAGGACTCGCTCGGCAAGCTCGACGGTTCGCATTTCCAGGGACGCATCAGCGTCAGCACGATGGCCAAGCTGGTCCTTTGCCAGGTCCTGCCGGCCGAGTATACCCAGATTATCTATCTTGATGGAGACACGCAGATCGTCAGCAATCTGGCTGAATTGGAGAACGCCGTCGCCCCCGAGGGCAAATTTTTTGCGGCGCGTGACTACACGTCCATCGACACCCTGCTGCGGACCGGAAGGGACAGCCGCTATTTCAACGCAGGTGTTCTGAAGTTTCACCGCAACGGATGGATCGGCCAGGAGGCGTTAGAGCTTTTTGTGAAAAATCCGGAGGCCTGCGAGGGCAAACATGATCAAGGTGCGCTGAACTATGTCTGCGGATCTTCACTCATCCTCGTATCGAATCGCTGGAACTTTCCGAAGCAGTTTCTTCATCTTGTGAACATGTCCTCCTTGTCCATCGTGCACTACATGGCGCACCCAAAGCCGTGGCATGGGACCTTCTTTCCATGGAGCGATGCCGAAAGCCAAGTCTACGTCGACTTGCGCAAATCGCACCCTGTATACGATGCGCTGTATCGCGGCATAACATTCGACCGTAAAATGTTATACAAGTATCGCTCAATTCGCGAGCGCATCAAACACGCGCGGCAACAGGACAAGTCCGTCCCGCAAGTGCAGAGTCTGCTTGTCGGCGACTATGTCGTGTGATGATCGAAAAAAACATGATCCACAGTGCCTCCCTCACCAGCATTTCACACTACGCAAAGGCCCGACTGCGCCGGTCCCTAAAGGCCAGGCAGGTCAAGTGCGACCTGCTGCGTAGCGGGCTCAAGCACGCGCGCCATGTTGTCATATGCGTCATCCGCGACGAAGGGCATCGGTTGGCATTTTTTCTGCAGTATTATCGCGATCTTGGTTTTGAGCATTTTCTTTGCATCGATAACGGGTCGACCGACGGCACGCTCGAACAATTGTCCAGCTTCGACGACGTGTCCCTCCTTTCGGCCAACGGGTCTTACAAGGCAGCAAGGTTCGGAAACGACTGGATCAACGAAGTCATCAACCGGTATTGCCAGGAAAAATGGGTCCTTTACGTCGATGCCGATGAGTTTCTGGTTTACCCGCATTGCGATACAAGATCGATTAGTCAACTGACCGCCTACATGGATACCGTGGGCGCTCGTTCTCTGCGATCGGTCATGGTCGATATGTACAGCCATAATCCTATCGTTGATAACGTATGCGAGCCCGGAAGAAACCCCTTGGGAGTTTGCAACCTCTTCGACCGCTCGGGCTACGTGTCGCATTTCGACAAGCGCAATCTGACGATATGGATCAAAGGCGGGGTTCGGGGGCGGGTCTACTTCCAAGGCCGTATCTGGGATGGCCCCGCGCTTAACAAGATACCCCTCGTTTACGTGGCGGGTGAGTGCCTGTTTCTCAAATCATCTCATCAGGTTTGGCCGTTGTCCTTGAATTTGGGCGACATGCGCGGAGCAATCGGTGTATCGGGTGCCCTTTTGCATTTCAAGTTTCTATCCACGTTCGTTCACAAGGTTTCGGATGTGGCAAATCGATCGGAGCACACCGAAGAATACGCAGTGTATCCCGCAGGCGAGGATAAGCGTCAGTTCTTGTACGAGGACACGGGTGTTTACAAAAGCTGGAAAGATCTATCGGATCACGGGCTTATACAAGGCGAAGGCTGGAAATACTGGAAGAATGTTTTTGACGCTGGAACCTAGTGGTAGCGATGGATATGCCGCGCACTGAGATATGGTTCACCTGCATCTGGTAAAGTTGTTCGAGACGAGCAGCCTCGTTCCAGGTTGGGACAACCACGTCGCTCACTTTGCGCTCTTCCAGGATTGTCAGCGGGCGATAGAAGAGCGCATGGTGGAGCCGCCGGAAAAAAGGAGCCTGAATTGGCTGACGCCAAATCACATCGCACGCGCCTTATCGTTGTTGTTGCATTCAGCCGCGCCGACAATGGGCAACTTGTGCCTGCTTACGATCCGGTGCAGTTCGATACTGCAGAAGACGCCACTCGAATGGCGCGTTATCTCGCGGTACAATGCGCCAGGCGTTTTAGCTTGGAGTCGTGAAGCACAACCTGTTATCGGTGAATTCGGGCCACCGACGATTCTGTTTCAATCCGGCGACGTACCGGACCTGGAGTAATTTTGACGCCTGAACGATTTAACGAATGCCTCAAGCTTCTACGATGGTCCCAACTTGATCTGGCAGCCGCCTTGGAATGTGATGTATTTTTGGTCAATGCTTGGGCCAATGAAATAGAACCTATACCCGACGACATTGCACTTTGGCTCGACAGACTGGCGAAAGCCCATGCCAAGGCAGGAATTCCCCAAAACTACCAAGGTGTGCAGTTGAAGATGAAAATACGCAGATGAGCGAAACACCCGGGAAACCTGCCTACCCTGCCCACATGTAGAAAGCGCCAGTCGAATTGGTTGAGCATTACTGCATGCGCCCTTGATTTTCCCCAGACAAATCCGGCCCATGCCGCAATCCGGAACTCGTCCCTTTCCTTCAGTTCGTTGATTTGCTTGCGAAAGGCCGCTTGAACCGCCGACGATACAAATTCTTCCCTCTCCATCTTTTTCCTCCTCATTTTGTTCTTTTTTCCGTCATGGATCGACCTATGGCGCGGCCGCCAAGCGCTGGTTGCGGTGACGGCGTAAGGCCCGGGCATGGCGCAGCTTCGTGCCCTTGTTATTGAAACAAGCTCGGAAAAATTCGTTCCGAAGCGGCCAAGTGTCCACCAGCAATTGTAGCGAGCGAAATTAGGCGTAAAATTTTATTGGGTGATGTTGGGAGGTAATCAGATGAACAAACGTCTCGATCACAAACTCGAATGCCCAGAATGCGGAACGATCTATCTGCGAATACCGGATGACGTAAAGGACGACACTCTCATTCAATGCAGTTCGTGTGACAGAGTGCTGGGTCGATGGAGGGAACTGGAAATAGATTTCCATTCGCAAGCGGGCGGCAGCGGCGTCTTCGACATGCACGACGGCCAAATCTTTCGACGGGAATAAATTATGGGAACATCTTTTGACAACGACCCAGATGACAAGCGGGATACACCGCCTTACTCCCTTTACGGCCTCATATTTTGTATCGGCGTTGCTGTCGCCATCGCGGGCAGTTGGTTAGCCTATCTGGAACGCTCAGACCCGATGTTTTGGTAATTAACGCATCCCGCATTGGAGGATGAATAGGTCATTTATTTTTCCTGATAGGTCTTTGGTCCGATCTCTCGGCGACGAATTAAGGCAGCCCGGTCAGCTCAACCTGAGACTCCAGTTGCCCGGGCTTTTGAAGAAGAGCATCTAAAGAACATGATATGATTGATGACCCAATATTCACATTGATACCAAATTGGCGGTGGATCGAAAATCCACCGCCTTTTGTTGGTATCATGATCAGAATTTCACCCTTGAAGCCCGTTGTGCCATTGACGCTGTAGCTGTCGGCGACGTTACTCAAGCCAGCGCCGATCCCGCCCCAGGTACGATCGCTCTCACTGGCGAAATTGACGCCGGCAAGGTCAACCTGCGAACCATCGAGGAATTCGTGATAGAGGTTGGCGAGCCCGTAGACATTGCTGCGTGCCATCCTGCCGGAACTGTCCTGCCAGGCATTCTGGTAGTCGGCGGAGACGCCAAGGCGACCCTTTCAGACTGTCGCTCTTGTCGAGTGAAACGGCCGCGCCGAATGAGTCGGCAAATCATCAAAATCGACATGGAATAGGCCAGCTGCACTTGCGGCGTGATTGACCAAATTTCTGTTCATGCTCCGTTAACAGTCAAAGGCGCACCACTCAGCGTATTGTTAACAGGAGCTACTATGAAAAGAATTGTCTCGCTATTTATCGCAGGAATCATGGCCGTCTTCATGGGCCTGACATCGCTGGGTACGGCATCCGCATCGCCGGTTTCCATACAGGTTCCTGCCGCTTCGAACGTTGTGCAGGTACAGCATGATAAACGCCGATACGAACATCGGAACGAAAAGAAGCGTTGGGAGCGGCATGATCGTCGCCACGATCGGTATGAGAACCGTCGTGATCGTCGTGGCTACTGGAACGGCCACCGCGGTTATCGCGAACATCGCCGCGGCTATCGGCGGCACAACGACGGATATTGGTACCCATTGGCGATCTTCCGCCTCTAAAAAACCAGTCCACTGCTCTGACTAGCTGAAGGCGGTCGTTGCGGGCCGCCTTTTGTATGGAGAGATTAATGCTCAAGCTTCGATCAAGTCGGGTATCACCCTTCGGTCGTGGAACATTTTGAGAAGGGCGACATCGCCGGCGGGATCGGGGCATCCAACTTGATCGGGATGCATTCTCTGGAACTCGCCTTTGCCGAAGCCTACAACTCGGGCGGCACCAGCCTGGTCGACAACCTGCCGAAATTAAAGGCTCCCGGAGGCAACCGGGTGATCTCCGGTTCGGTGTCCGCAATCCGGACAGTAAAGCCCTCCTTCGCGACCATTCTGCGCAGCTCGTGACCCGGATCGTTGACGATCAGCGTGTCGCAATGCGCCGGGCACTGAGACGGGGCTTTCGGAAGGCAGAAGCCCTCGATCGACTACGCTTGACGTGTTTGGCCGGATCAACAGGATATCAGGGAGGCGCGAAGGCGGCATAATCGGGCTGACGTCACAGCAGGAACGTTTCGTGTCCGCGGCGCGCCAAGAGTTGCTTTCGGGCGACTCCGAGCTTCTGCGCGTGCATGGACTGATTCTTCCCTACGGTAAGGATTATTCTCTAGTTCCTTGGATTATTTACCCACCCCTCGCGATCTTGGCGAGTTTCTCACCTGGTCAAGGAACCTTCCCGAACGATTTTCCCTTCGACCTCTATGGTAGCATAATCAAGGGGGGCCGGAGCCGGTGCCGCCTGCGTCGAAGGGGCCGTTCATCGGTCATGCAAGTGGCTAGCGTCGCCACTGAAACTGGCGGCCTAACCCGACTTTGGAGAATAAACCTCCATTTGCCTCAAGCTGCTGCTTGGCTGGGTTTGGCCGGCGCGTGTTTCCTGTCCGAAGGTCCGCACTGAACTTCAAATCAACCGCCTGGGCCTATATGCTGATTTGGCTCCTATCAACCGGTCGATCTGGAAAGTGTCGGACAGGTCGACGAGGCGCGCCTTATTGGCAGGCGTCGCATCCGTGATTGGAACAAATAGCGCTCAAAAGTCTAAACTCGGTTTCACAGCGAGTCTAAACTTTCACAAAACATATCAGCTAAGCCATTGAAAAGGTGGCGATCCCGACTGGATTCGAACCAGTGACGGTCGGCTTAGAAGGCCGTAAGAAACTGTTCTAAATCAACAAGCGTTTATAAAAATCACCAGCCAGACGGTGCCATAAAACAGGAAGAGTTCTAAGCCTTTAAGCCCGACCGCCCAAAGTGTAGAAAACACGATCTTCATGACCCACTACTAACCGGCCCACTCAGTATGCTTGGCTGTTCTTGCACCTCATCGGGATTCCAATAAAGATGTCTCATCCGGTACTTGAATTAGGGGTGGCTCCGTCAATGGCCGTACTGGTCCTGGCTTATCGGGGTCGGGGATAGGCGGATCGTCCGGCAGTGGCGGGTACGGTTCCGGCTCTGGGGACGGTATTGGATCACCCATATCAATGTCTCCTTATGATGAGCTCTTAACTGCTTACTGCAAGGGAATGTTCCGCCTCCCACCCTCAATAAGGCGTCGCGCTAAGACCCAGCTGCTTTGATCCGCACGCTGAGCACTTCACCTTGGAGGGCAGGTCCTTGTACATGGCGCTGTGTTTTCTGCCGAGCTCTTTCGCCAGCATCTCCAGATCCATCTTTCGCGAGTGGTTACACCCACGCCGGTGACAAAATACCCAAGCGTATAAAATCGAGTGACCGTAGGTTCAGCGTCGATTGCTAAGGTATCATCTCCCGCATGTGCAACCTCTACAACGCCACAACGACCCATGAAGCCATGCGGCAGTTGTTCCTGCCGATCAATGACCTGACCAATCGCCTGACACCGCAGATGGATGTCTTTCCAGACTACCCAGCTCCGATTGGGCGCAAGGATGCGAATGGTGATCGTGAACTGGCAATCGCCCGATGGGGAATGCCGACGCCCCCGCAGCTTCTGAAAGGCGAAGTCGATTGCGGTGTAACCAATATCCGCAACGTCAAATCACCACACTGGCAAGCCTGGCTTGGCCCGGCCAATCGCTGCGTTGTTCCGGTGAACAGCTTTGCCGAGTATGGCAAGATTCCGGATTCGGTGACGAAAAAGAAGCCGCTCTACTGGTTTGCACTCAACGAAGAGAAACCGCTGTTCTGCTTCGCTGGCATCTGGACCAGCTGGTACAGCGTGCGAAAGAAGAAAGAAGGCCCGGTTCAAGCCGACATTTTTGCGTTTCTGACGACCTTCCCGAACGCCGTCGTCAAACCGATCCACGAACAGGCAATGCCGGTCATCTTGCGTACATCCGAAGAAATAGACGTTTGGATGAATGCGCCGGCCGAAGAAGCACTACAGTTGCAAAGACCCCTGCCCGATAATGAACTGATTGTTCTGCCACAACCTGAGGTAGAGGAAGAACAACCGCTGCTGCTCTGATCGGAGGATTGAGCCATGCCATGGAAAGTCAGGTTCCGCGATAGGGATTTCATTGGAAACGAGGGCTGGGATCCGGAGTTTGAATTTGAGGTCCGGGAGGCTTTGACAGACACGCGAGAGCTTTCAGGGTCTGCAGAAATAGTTATTCATGTGAAGGGCGACTCCGTTGATGACGTGACCGTTCACGAATCCTCCGATCCCGACGAATTCGCGTATAACGGCGTCCATGGTCATCATCCTGAACTCGGTGAGGTTTTCCTCTTTTCAGGTGTGCCGAACGAAGGTGAAGGACAATGATCGCGCTTTATAGCGCAAAAGACTTCGGCGAACCGCCCTATAATGATGAGCGGTTCACGGGTGACGGCTCATGACGATTCCACGACCACAACATCGACCAAACCATCCGGATCGCTTCCACGATTGTCAGCGGGCGATAGAAGATCGCATGTTGGAGCTCCTGGGTGACGCCCAGGTTGCTGGGTGGACCAAGGAAGAGATCCTCGCTGCGATGATCGAAGTTGCCGAGAATACCAATCTGGCAATGCATCCCAATGACCTGCTGTCGGTTAAAACCGAGCTGGCAAGTTGATGAAACGAAAAGACCTCTGAAATCCATTGTAGACTGCAACCAAATCATCAATGCAGAGTTTGGAAGCCATGGAAATCAAATGGCAAAAAACACCCCCGGGACAGGACGGGCAATTGCAAGACTTTACCGCAACAAGCCGCAACGGCATCAATATCGGCCGGGTTTATCGAATCGATAGTGGCCCAGACCTCGGACTTTGGTTCTGGACTTTTCTCCTCGGTCATTCACAGTTTCGTATGACTGACGTCAGTGGCGTTCAACGCTCAAGGCCACACGCGGCCCAGCAAGTCGCACGGGCCTATCAGCGTTATCTTGAAACCGCTGGTAGTGACGGCGGCGGATTGAGCCGGATACCTTTTATCAATCCCGCTAACAGCAACCGAAAGCCACCATGCCCATAATGCCGCCACAGGATGACCGCGACGACCTGGATTGCCAGGAAGCTTTGGAAGTGGAATTCCAGGCGCATGCGGGAGTGGCGTTACTGCAGCTATTGGAAGACGCCAAGTCGGTGGGTTGGCCCGAAGCGGAAGCGCGCAAAGCTATTACGCGGTTGATCGAGGTGCACCTGAACTCGGAACGCCAAGCCTGATACTTATTGCGACTGCGAATAGTGTCGCGTCATGTAACTCGGCACCTGTAGACTTACCCGAGGGTCATCACATTTGCTAAATGGAGGGTATCAGAAGGTTTCAATCTGCGTAAAGAAGTAGGACGCCACCAATAAGGATCAGGGCTATTGCCGGGAGGTTTTTCGTCAAACCGAGAAACTTCAGTCCTTGGGCGCGAGGTTCCAAAGATGCCGAGTTTTGATTGGCAGACGAGTGGGGCGGCTGGCTCAATTTGCGATGACTGAGCGCTGCCCAAACCGAATAGAGCACGCCAGCGATCACGAGAATTGCGCCGAGAGCCTTAAACATTGTCTATCTCCCTCAGGAATGAGAGTTCGGCCTCGATTTTTTTGCGACTTCCTGCATGTTTGATAATTAATTCGAGAGCACGATTCTTGCTTAAGTCAAACTTGGTCATCAGATATTGGACTTCATAGTCGTCACTGGATTAGACTTTTGAACGATCCCGGTTATCCTGATTATTTTTATCGTCGGCCATCTAAATTCCTCCCGTTCTTTACTTAACTGCAAAACAGTATTCGGTCGTTTTCGTTCCGTGGTATTGCAGCGAGCACAAAGAAGATGCCGGCGAATGACGGAAGGAACACGCGCTCAAGGATTTTTACCGCGACGCGCCTGAAGAGCTTTCCTCATTCTCGTAGCCCGGGCGCTTGTCGGCGGGAGTCTTGGGAGGCGTTGGATCGTTCGCGATTAGCATCACGCCAAGCCTTCAGATAAACCTTGTAGCGCTCCTCGTTCGCCTGCCGCCACTTGCGAGATTTCTCTGCTGCCCTGGCCTTCTGGTCGGGACCTCTGCGGATTGGCAGCCCGCCACTTACGCATCCTTTCAGCCGCCTTGGCTTTACGGTCGACCTCGCTCGTATCATCGCCTTTTGTCATTCAGACGCGTCTCTTCCAAATTTTTGCGTTCTAGAACGGTCGGTTCACGTATTAGGTAGACTATCGGAAATGAGGCCCGGACAAAACGATGTTCCATTGACATACAGGCGGAGCATGTAGAGGCTGAAACGTCCAGAGGGCCGTGACAGCGGCGGAGGGGGATCTGGCAATGGACGACACTTTACATCCGGCAGCGATAGAGCACCTGCCCGGCTTCATCACGGCTCCAGGCCAAAGCGACTGGCTGTTCACTGTCGTGGTCGTCATCTTTTTGGCCGCCGTTCTTATGATTGGCAATGTCTATTTTCAAATTCATGCTCTTCCCGAACGAATGGCGCATCGGACGAAGAAAGTGCAGATGGAAATCGTCGCCGTCCTTGCGCTCATATCCCTCGTTACCCACAACCATATCTTCTGGATCGCAGGCTTGTTGTTGGCGCTAATCGATCTGCCGGATTTCTCCACGCCGATGACTTCCATAGCCCAGTCACTCGAGAAATTGTCAGGACGTGCCCCTGCCCTCCAAGATGAAGTGATCATAACGCCTGAACCGGAACCTAAGCCCGTTACGGCCGGTGAAGGAGTCTGAGCGATGCTTGAATTACTTCTCTGTTCAATGGTCACCATATTTCCGGATTATCTCTATCGCCGCTATGTCCAAGGTAAGCGCATAGGGCGTGAAATCACTCTTTACACGATGTGGTATGAACTGCGATGGGGCATCACCGCGTGTCTATTGCTGACAGTCGCTCTGATCACACTGATTTTCTACTACCATCCTTCGACGAAGAACGTCACGGCGGTATTCCGTACAGTCACCATTCTCCCAGAAACCTCCGGCCGGGTGGCCGAAGTGTTCGTTGGGGTCAATGCAAAGGTCGAAGCGGGTGCACCGCTGTTCCGGCTCGATAGTTCAGAACAGGAGGCAGCACACGAGACGGCACAACGCCTGATAGATGAGGCCATTGCCGAGACCACCGTGGCACAAACAGAACTGGCGGGGGCGGATGGGCTCATTCAGCAGGCACAAGGCGCATACCAGCAGGCCCTGGATGAACTCGCAACCAGGCAAGAGCTTTTGCGGCGCAGGGCGGACGTCTCGGTTCGCGAGGTGGAGCGCTTGCAAATCAACGTGGACAGCCGGAAGGGAGCGCTCGACGCGGCGATCGCCAACAAACGCACCATAGAGACAAAGCTTTCAGCGCTCCTGCCCGCGCAGAAGGCCAGTGCAGAAGCAGCCCTGAAGCAGGCTCAAGTCGAGCTGGATAAAACGCTGGTTCGGGCCGGTGTTGCCGGAACCGTTCAGCAGTTCGCCCTTCGGCCCGGCGACGTTGTAAACCCAATGCTGCGCCCGGCAGGAATCCTTGTCCCGCGAGAAGCTGGACGTGTCGCTCTCGTTGCCGGTTTCGGACAAATCGAAGCGCAGGTGATGAAAAAGGGAATGATCGCCGAGGCCACGTGCATCGGGAAACCCTTTACGATCATTCCCATGGTCGTGACCGATGTCCAGGACGTCATTGCTGCGGGGCAAATCCGTGCCTCGGATCAGCTGATCGATGTGCAGCAGTTGGCGCGGCCGGGCACGCTCACGGTCTTCCTCGAGGCGCTTTATCCGGGGCAACTGGCGGGTATTCCGCCTGGCAGCAGCTGCATCGCAAACGCCTACACCAACAACCACGATGCGCTCGCAGCTCCCGACATCAGCACCTCACGTTGGATATTCCTGCACGTCGTGGATACGGTCGCGATCGTGCATGCCATGATCCTTCGAGTGCAGGCGCTGATGCTGCCCGTCCAGACTCTCGTGTTGGGGGGACACTAAGAGCGCGCTGATTCCTAACAAACTGGAGTAGATCGGTGTGGCAGAGAATAAGATCACTAGATATCAATGACTTGCAAGGCGCTCTGCCACACCTAATATTATTCTAAACCCGGCGACTTCGTTGCTGAGGCGGAAGGTCAGACCATCGGCCGGGTGATGAAGATCGACGGTGGACCAGAGAAGAACAAATGGGAATGGTCATTCCAACTCGGCCATAGCGATTTTCGACGCGGCGATTTGAGCGGCGTCGAGGATAACAAGCAGGAAGCGGCCGACAAGATCAAAGCGGCCTTTGCGCGCTACCTCGAATATCCATCTGACAAGGGCGGAGGATCCGGACTTTAGACCTGAACAATGGAAGCCCGGATCAAATGCCTACGCCAAGGCGAAGGGCGGGTAATGTATTGACCGTCGACTGGATGTCCACGCTTGAGGAACAAGTGGAATTCCTCGCTCAAATTGCGGAAGATGTAGCCCGTACGCTTGCGCTTCCTGATCTGAGTGATGCCCAAGCCTTGAGGCTTTACCTGGTGGTCGAACAGGGTGGGTCCACATTCGATCGTATCCTAGCTGAAATGGATGAAGACGACGTGGAAGACGACCTTTTCGAGGCCGCTGCAGACATTGCCGATATATTGACCAGCCTTTCAATCTCAACAGCAAACAAATTACGTGCAATGGAGGGATTGGCGCCGATAGAGTTTCCGCCTGATGATGGAAGTTCGGGCAAGTGAAAGAGGCAGCAAGCTTATTTGCGGGGATCCGATCCTTGCAGTCATTGCAGTGAGACTATTTTTCCAAAGTCAGAATTTGGAACTCGACCAATCTACGGAAATTGTCGTCGCGGCCAAGCCAAGCATATGCCTTTCCGGCGGTCTGCCACGCCGAATGCATCCATCGCGCTAGGTGACTCGATTTGACCCAATTTTGGCCTATCTAGACTTTTTGCTTTCTGGTCCGCAAATGCGACCGGAATCCCAAGGTATGACTTCTTGACCATCATCTGAATATTTCACGGCCACAGCAGCTTCGGAGTTCGAGACGACAGTTGCCTGCACCCATTCCTCATCACCCGAGACGGAATCACCGCCTCGGATCACTTTGACAGGATCGCCCGGTTGTAGCGAACTGAGTTTGTCACCGGTGTCTGGATTTTGCATGGCAATTCCTCCTGTAGTTCAACACGCAGAACCTGAAGAAGTTGCTGAGGGCTCCGTTTTTTACCCATGGCCAGAAATGGGCATGCGAGAAACGTGCTGAGCTGCACTCGATAGCCGTCAGCCTCACAAAAGTCGCATCGGGTTTTTCGCACGTCCCGCTGCGTTCTTCCACACCGCTATCAATACGGCGTCGCGCTGAGGCCAAGCTGCTTTGAACCGCACGCCGAGCACTTCAACCTAGGCGCGAGCTCCTTATGCATGGCGCTGTGGCTTCCGAGCTTCTGTGCCAACTCCTGAAGATCGATCTTCCGCGAGTGGCTGCACCCTCTCGCTGACAAAATACCCAAAGCGTATAGCCGTTGTCGATCATAGCGCCGATGGTGCCGTTTTCGCTGCTATCATTCATTTGAACGGGTTGCGGCGTCGCTTTCGGTTCAAAGATGTCTTCGTACGGGAGAACTTCGCAATCGGTGCTATTGCAGTCCTTGCACCTGAATTTGAGGCTTTTGATTTCTTGGCCATGGCCAAAGATCCCGGCAAGGCTGTCTGCTGTGAAGCTCGCAGCCTTTTTGCAGATCCGGCAGCGGGATCGCACCAACATGCCATGGCGAGCCGCCTGCCCTAATGTTTTGATTGTTCTCGTCATGAGAACAACATGAGAACATAGGACCAGACCGTCAAGCGCCAAAGACGCCGCAGCAGCTAAGGAACAGTTGCTACTGCGAACCGTTAGAGTACATCTGAGCAGGGAAGAAAAAATGGATAGGGCCGAGGCGACTATCAAGGAACTGCGGGTAGAGTTGTCGAACTTGCGGGATGACCTTGCCGTGATCGAAAGTAGTGAGGTTTTCGCCGCAAGAGCGATTGGCAATCAAGAGGTCGTCAGTGCTATTAGGCATCGGATCGCCGAACTGGAATCGATCCTTAGGCTCAGGCATCACTGTATGCACCCCGGATGCAAGTCGTGGGGATCGTTCGGCTTTGACAAGCGCGATGGTGTGGAATGGTATTGCAGCACACACAAGGGCGATGCTGACGACTGATGCGAGGGCGACAGCATTGCGGTTCTCCATTCATGAAATTCAAATTATTGGGATATGATTGACTCTCTCTGGCCATTGGCGGACTATTCCAAGGTCGCCAGGCATAAATGGCCGCTGGCGCTTGAGAGATGCGATGCGCTCCCGCCGTAACCAAGCGCGGGAGGGATATTATGCCCCGTCATTTCGGGAACTTTATCTATTACAGCGAAGACTGGAATGTAATGCAGAGTGCGCTTTTGAAGGCCACCAGAAAGCTGCACAGGGCTCGAGGCCACGAAGATACGGACCGTCTCGCGCGAAGAGTGATGACACTGTTCGATCAGGGCCTCCGCGATGCAGAAGTCATCGCTCGCACAGCTGCCAATCAGGAAATACTAATTGCCAAAATTGTGTCTTTGCGAAGCTCGGCAAGGTCCCCTCATGCCCAACGATATTAATCAACATCTTGATAGCAAACTGGTATGCCCAAAGTGCCGAACGATCTACCTCACTTTTACGCAAGATATAGGGCCGAAGACACCAATCGTTTGTAGCTCTTGCGGAGAACACATGGGTACATGGGGTGAACTGGAGGCAGATTTCTTTGTCCAAGGCGGAGCCAGCGGCGTGTTCGAAATGCGCGACGGCCAGATCATACGCAGGGAATAATCCTATGTGAATAGATTTCGGTAACGATGGGGAACACGGTCCGCGTGACCTGCCCTACTGTCTCTACGGCTTAGTATTTTTTGTTGCGCTCGCCATCGCGGTCGCGATTGGGTGGTTCTTGCACGTAGAAGACTTGGGAGCAAACGTTCCCTGAACCTAGCACGCAATGAGGCCAAAGCCTCATTGTCCGGCACGGCCTGTTGTGCACCTAGAACTTCACCCTGAACTCTGCAGTGCCATTGAGGCTGTAGCTGTCAGCGAAATTGGACAGGCTGGTGTTGATGGAACCTCGCTGTAGAGCGAATATTTGTCGGCATTCCAGTTATAGCTGCCGCCAGCGCTGATACCGCCCCACGTGCGGTCGGTCGCCGTGGCGAAGTTCACACCCGACACATCGGTCTCGTTGCCGTCGAGGAATTCGTAAATCCGGATCCAGCCTCTCGACGTTGTGAACCTTCGGCGCACGACATCCATCCGCGGTACGATACGTCTGTACGGGCCGACAACTTTGGTTCCGGCTATTTAATGCCCATTAGGTTCTTCAGCTCTGAAACCTTTTTCATGCAACCTTGTTCATCGCCGGCGTCGGCCATCTTGCGCGCATCAGCCATCAATTGACCGATTTTGTCAGTCGATTTGTCGGAGGGTTGGTCGGTGACCTGTTTTTGGTGTGGTGAAATTGCTTCCACCGCGCCCGTTGTCGACCCGCTGTCCTGCTGCTTGCCTGGCAAGACTTCCTCTTGATGCTTGGTGGCGGGCATTCCAGAATTATCGGTCACTGCTCCCGTCTCCGCGGCTACAGTCGGTTGCCTGAGATTGTTTAGTTCTTCTTGGCAGTCCGCGACCGCCGGGGCAGCAAACCAGAGCGTGGCCGCTGCGATTGTGAAAAGCCGGATAGGCATTTGAACCTCCGTGTTGTACGTATTCCTCTTCTTATGAAAACGATCTCGCGCGCGAGGCGGTTCCTTGCGCACCGATTGCCGCCGCGATTTTTCCCAAGCATCGAAGTACAAGCCGGCCGGATGAGCGATATTGCCCGCGGCTAACCGGGCCTGAAACCATAATAACAATTGATAATTTACCGGTGACTGCAATTCTGTCTCAATAGCTGGATGGCAAGCGCTCCACCCGCAAATGGCAGACGATCGGACTCCTTTCCGATCTCGATAGACCACTCAAGAGCCAACCGGCCAAAGAGGCTGGCATCTACGTAGAAGAAAAGCGGCTGTAAGACCTTTTGCCTATTGTGATCGCGCCATTGGTCCGATTTTGCGTCACGGAGCTCATGATAGCCTTATGTCCCGGCTCGTCCCGGTCGGGATGCCCCTCAGGAGGGCCAACAGCCCGATCAGCTGATCTACCCTTCCAGCTGATCGGGCTTTCTGTCCCTCACCGGACAGAGAAGGAACCAAAGCATGTTTATTTGTTTGGTGGACGCCGATATTCCAGATCGGTTGGGTTTATGATCCGCAACGTAGCAGATCACGACCCACAAATTGGCGGTGGCCGAGAATCCGCCGCCCCTTCATTTGGTATTGGCCCTTGCGCGGCGATCATGGCGCTAAGTGTGGCATCATGAGCAGCGTGCTAGCACAAAGCCTCAACAGCAAGCTCGCGTGTCCCAAATGCAAAAACATATACTTCACGTTCAGGCAGAAGATGATGCCGAACACGTCCATCGTCTGCAGCTCGTGCAGTGAGTTCCTAGGAACCTGGGGAGAGCTAAAGGCGGAGTTTTTCGCACATGGCGGCGGCGACGGCGTTTTCGAGATGCACGACGGTCAGATCATTCGAAGGGGATGATTTTATGCGGATACATTTCGATAACGATAACGATCCGGGCGATGGGTGGTGTCACCTGCCCTATCACCACTACGGCCTGCTCATCTGTCTCGGCCTTGCCCTGCGGCGCCGGATGCGATGATGCGCGGTTTCCGGGGTCCGTGCTATAACGCATAGCGGAACCGAGGCTGATCGCTTCCCGTTCGGCGATGATGGAAGAAAAACCCTTCAAAGAAGTGCGCATCATGACAAGCCAGCCAGGCCGGATGCGAGTCGTCACATCAGCGCTACAGGTCGCAGAGCAAATCCTGACAGATTGGCCGATCGAGGAAAGCGAGATGAATGCGCCGGCCGAGGAAGCGCTGCAGCTGCAAGGGCCCCCTGCCCGATAATGAACTGATTGTTTTGCCACAACCTGAGGCAGACGAAGAACAACCGTTGCTATTATGAATAAGAGAGGAAGTAGCTTTGTCTTGAATTGTCACCAACCTTCTTGGCATCTTTAGCGTCTGGCACAAGGAAATATCATTGGAACCACTCCACATCCTCGATCAGGGCCAATGGTTCGGATATTCCTGCGAAGCTCGCGCCGCCTGGATTTTTGCCACTGAAATTATTACACGAAGGTTGAGTTGCGGCGGAACAACACAGCCACACTGCTTGTTAATTCTCCAATGGAGCGCGCACAGGGCGCTTCAAAGGAGGATCTAAAATGCGTACGACATTCTTGATTACTACCGCTTGCGTGGCCTGGGTATCAGGCGGTGCATGGGCACAGACAGCAACCACGCCTGCTGCACCCGCCGATAACGCAGCACCGGCTGGTGCAGAACCTGCAGTTACAAAGGAGCTATTCAAAGCCCCTTCCGGCACTCAGGCTTCGACCGAAATTCAGCCCATCAGCAGTGTTTCGGAGGGTCAGGTGCTCGCCTCTGAATTCATCGGCAAAGCTGTTTACAATGGCGATGGCGATGATGCGCAGTCTATTGGTGAGCTTAACGATCTTATCCTCACGCCGGACGGAACCGTACATGCAGCGGTTATCGGTGTCGGTGGCTTCCTGGGGGTTGGCCAAAAAGACGTGGCCATCCCGGCAAGCCACCTCAAACTTTCCGTTCGAGGCGACAAGTCGAACTGGATAGTGGTGAACACGACCAAGGAAAACTTGCAGAGCGCTCCGGCTTTCGAGACATCGGCAAAGTTTACGGAGGGAGTGGCTGATCCAAACAAGGCGAACGAAGCAAAGACTGATGCAGCGCCCGCCGACCCAGCTCCGGCAGTTCAAGACAATAAAATGGCGCCAGCAACGCCGGCTCCGGCGAACTAAAAAGCCATAACAACGAGGCGGGCTCATCGTGGCAATGATGAGCCCGCGAGGAGGCCATCTCAGCAGGCTTAGTCAATACGGGCGCGAAGCTTACTTCAGGGCTTTACGCAAAGCTCACCGCGCACGATCCTGACTCTGACGACTGAAACGAGGAACAAGCAAACATTTTATTCGTTCCCTCGGAATGGCAGAGCGAAAATACGAGCCGAGGCAGCAAGCCAATGGAAAGTGGGCCGTCTATGACCTTTTCACGGGCTTCCCAACTGTGGTCAACGGTTTCTTTGCGATCGGCCTTCCCCAAGATCAAGCAGACTAACATGGCCATCGACTGGATATCAACGCTGCAAGAACAAGCTGAATTCGTCACGCGCATAGCTGAAGATGTGACACTCACGCTTGAGCTTCCGCAGCTGAGTGATGTCCAGGTTTCCAGGCTCCTTCTGGTTGTTGAACAGGGAGCATCCACGTTTGACCGGATCATGGAAGAAATGGACCATGATGACGATGTTGATGACGATCTTTTCGAAGCCGCAGCAGACATTGCCGATACGTGGACGAAACTTTCAATTTCAACCGCAAACAAACTGCGTGCTTTGCAGGGGTTGGCGCCGATAGTGGTTCCTCCTGACAATGGTGGATAATGAAATTTGATTATCCAGCCGTGCGGAACTGAGTCGAAGGGGAGTTGTTAGCCCGCGATGGAAGAACGGTACTTCAAAGAAGTTCGCATCATGACAAGCCATCCTGGCCGGATGCGCGTGGTTAATTCGGCACTTCAGGCAGCAGATTGGCCGATTGAGCAAAGCGAAATACTGACCGCTGCGAAACACGCTCTGCTAGCCTGTTTGGAAGGGAACCTCTCCCCAGGATCGGCGCGCTTTGCATTTATCCAGGCGGCAAAGGAAGCTGGCAATTAACGCGGCCCGCCAGTGGGAAAGCCCTTCCGGAATCCCCGACGCCGGGCTTGAGGTCGGTTCTCAATTGCGGCAAGGCGATCCAGAAAAGGTAAAAATGTGCAGTCCCACCACACGCGGTATCCTGCGCTTACGATGCTTGATCGTCATGAAACTGCGCGCAGCGATCGATCTTCGCATCGACTTGATCGGCGCTGTATTCCCAACGTTTCTGTGTCCAGCGAGCTTTCTCGCCAAGCTTGGGGATGACGCGACCCATATGCTCTCGACATTCGGGCGGCAGCATGGGGCGGATTGGTTCCGCCCGGGTGATTCCGATAGCCTGGGCGGCAGCGGTTGCCCCTTGCGACGATCGCATCGAAAGCGTCGGCGAATTTGGAGCGTATGGCCTGTTGACCCCGATTAATGACTATTGCGGGAGTCACTCGCATCAGAGGGTACTTTTAAGGGTTGTATGGCCGAACAGGGTTTTGTCCAGTAAGACAGTTTTGGTTGCGGCAGGTCGGATTCGAACCGACGATCTTCGAGTTATGAGCCCGACGAGATGACCACTTCTCCACTCCGCAAAAATTCCTATTGGGGCGCAATACTTTGCGGCTTGCCTTGGGTATCTCCGCCTGATCCAGTTTGTGGCGTGGGCTTTTCCGCAGGTGCGTTAGTCGTTGGCTGATCGCCTGTTGGCGGCGTTGCCTGATCGGAAGGTTTGTTCTGACCAGTCATAGGGGCATTCTGACCTTGGGTAGCTTTATCGTCAGTGATTTCGCCAAACATTTCGGCGCCACCCCAGGCTAAGAGTGCAAGCAGCAAACCACCAATTAGAACCCAAAGAACGGGTTTACCAAGCGGACCCTGTCTCGCTTCCCTCGCGGTTTCCTTAACGTTGTTATCTGGTGTGCGCTGATTGACCATTGTTCGTCCTTTCGTTGAAAGGTGAACCGGTAGAACTGCTTATAGTTCCGCCAGAATTTGGTGAATAGCTTTCCATGGCGGGAAGCCGTGAAGCTCTTCACATGCCCTCGGCGTGTGTCTGTTCTTTCAATCCGGCGTCAACGCAAATCACATGGCTTAAACGCGCAGGATAATTGCCTCCCAAGCGACCTGCGTTGGACTACTAATTCTAAAATTTCCGTAATAGCAAAACCCGGCAAACCATGTTTGCCGGGTTTTTTAATGCTGCTTTGCGACTTTTATTTATTGATCGAGGTGACGGCTAAGTTGGTAAGTTTGTTATTGGCTGCTTTTTCTTGATCAAGAATCTCGCTCAGCAGAACATGAGCCTGTTCATTTCCAAGAACCTTTGCCCATTCGCGCAGAGAACCATAACGAGCGATTTCATAATGTTCCACCGCTTGGCAAGCGGCCAATGCCCCAGCTTCCAAGGCAACGCCTTGGGCTTCCGCCAGAATACCGTCCGTCTCTTTTAAGAGACCGTCCGCAGCATCGCATTTCTCGCCTTGCGCCTTTACACCAATGGTCTTGAAGACCTTTTCCAAGGTTTTGATCTGGCCCTTTGTTTCTGCGAGGTGGTCGTCCAAGGTCTGTTTAAGCGCTGGGTTTTTTACCGCGCTGGATACTTTTGGAAGGGCCTTTGCGATAGCATTCTCGGCGTAATAAACATCTTTGAGGGTGTGCTCGAACAGCTCTGCAAGTGTTTTCATATTGGTGCTCCGGATTCAATTCAGCACCTCAACAACTCGCAGCTAATTTGATCGTTCCGGATTTAATGCAAGACGGGGTGCGGCAGTCAGACACGAGGCAGCAATCTTCGATAAAAAGAGCCTCTGCATTGAACTGCCAAGTTGATCGTTTAGCCAACATCTCAAAGTACACGGCAGGAAACCTCGGCGCACACAACCCTTTGCCCAAATCTTCAGGTCTTTTGCCTCGGCTCCGGAACCTTCACACCGCCGAATGGGTTGATCTTCCATTGAGCAACAGAAATCCTGCTCTGGGAGAAAAAAATGAAACGTCTACTATTAGCCCTTGCTGCCTTGAGCGTGATCGCCGCGGCAAACGCTCAAGAAGCGGCAAAGCCGTCCACCGATCCCCAAACCCCAGCGGTTGCCACGCCTGACACCCAAAATCCTACCGCTCCTGTAGCAGGCGCCAATAGCTTTACCGAGGGCCAGGCCAAGGAACGGATAGAGGCTAAGGGCTATACCGACGTAACAGCTCTGACAAAGGGTGAAGACGGCATCTGGACCGGCACAGCGATGAAGTCCGGGAAGTCGTTTGAGGTAAAGTTGGACTATCAGGGAAACATCACGGAAGCCGCTAAATAAGAACAATAAATTAGATTGGAGGTTTGACTATGCAAACGATTACAGGACTTTACGACGACTATTCCGATGCACGCGCAGCGGTAACCGCTCTGGAGGATGCCGGCGTGTCCTCATCGGATATCAGTATCGTTGGCCGAGACCACGACGGTGTCGAGACCGAGAGTAATGCCGGTGAAGGAGCGGCCGCGGGCGCTGGCATCGGCGCTGTTGTCGGTGGAACAGGCGGTCTCTTAGCTGGCCTCGGCATGCTGGCGATCCCTGGTATAGGCCCGGTTGTTGCCGCAGGTTGGCTCGCGGCGACGGCGGCCGGTGCTGCGGCAGGTGCAGTGGCAGGCGGGGCTGCTGGCGGGCTTATCGGCTCGCTGACGAGTGCCGGAGTGGACGAAGATGAAGCCCATGTCTATGCAGAAGGTGTTCGCCGGGGCAGTACACTGGTTTCGGCGCGAGTAGACGATGACCAGGCCGACCTCGCCCGCTCTATCCTAGACCAAAACCGCCCGGTTGACATCGATTCGCGCCGAGCAATGTATCGAGAGGAAGGTTGGGAACGCTTCGATGCGGACAATCCTGATCTTACCTACGAAGAAATAGTGCGTGAACGTGATCGCGCCAAAATGTATCGCCCGCTTTAAGCGAAATCTAATAGAGGCCTACGCAGCTGAAGTCGGCGGCGTAGGCCAGATCTTAGGTTTCAACCCGTCTGCGGAATTGGTTAGGACGGGTCCGGCGCATGCTGTAACGCTGCCATCGTGATTTGGTTGGAGAAGCCGGATTGGGAACCGACGGCATGAGCCAAGCGCGCTACCGAACTGCGCCATTCGAAACTGAATTTTGTGAATAGCTTTCATGGCGGGAAGCCGTGAAGCTCTTCCCATGCGCCCGTCGAGTATTCCCTGTCCCTCGGTCCGCCAGTCAGCTGCAATCACTATTTCGCGTATATACTGAATTTTAAACACGCTTTCCCATAACACTAGTGGCTCTCTTGCTTTTTGTCCGCACGCGAGCGATGAGCGACGGGACCTCCCCCAATGTGTTCGTAGTCTTTCTCGGACGGGTAGTCTTTTTTCTCGTTGGTTTGCTGATTGCCTCCATGATCGCGAGCACGGGTTTATGGCCCATGTCCTCGAATACAATTACCGCCAATTCGTGGACGACCCTCTGGCTACCCTGGTCCTCTGGATTATATGGGTGCAATTTATCATTGCATTCTCGTTGTTGCCGGCGTTGTTTGTCACAGCAATCTGTTTCAAGCGAAAGAAGCAAACGCCTACCCCATTTATCGTCGTAGGTGGCTTGGTAGGCGTCGCGGGCGCCGCCGCCATGCTTTTGCAGGTGAATCAGTGGGGGACGTTAATTATGTGGTGGTGGATATTTTTTGCCCCGGCCATGGCAGCAACGGGAGCATTGGCAGCATTGGCAGCATTCGTCTTCTGGTGGATCGTAGTTCGTGTCGGAAACCTATTTCTGAGCCCTGCAGAACTTCCAAAATTGTGAAGAAGAGCCATGTGCAATTTGTACAATGCAACAACAACCCATGAAGCGATGCGGCAACTCTTCTTGCCGATCAATGACCTGACCAACCGGCTGACACCGCAGATGGATGTCTTTCCCGACTATCCGGCACCGATAGGCCGCAAGGACGCCAATGGCGACCGCGAGTTGGCAATTGCCCGCTGGGGCATGCCGACGCCGCCGCAGTTTCTGAAAGGCGAAGTCGATTACGGTGTAACCAATATCCGCAACGTCAAATCACCACACTGGCAAGCCTGGCTTGGCCCGGCAAACCGTTGCGTTGTTCCTGCGACAAGCTTCTCCGAATACGGCAAGGTTCCGGATCTGGTGACGAAGAAGAAGCCACTGTACTGGTTTGCCCTCAACGAGGACAAACCGCTGTTCTGGTTCGCTGGCATCTGGACGAGCTGGTACAGCGTGCGGAAAAAGAAGGAAGGGCCCGTTCAAGCCGACATCTTCGCGTTTCTGACGACCTCCCCGAATGCCGTGGTCAAACCGATCCATGAACAGGCAATGCCGGTCATTTTGCGTACATCCGAGGAAATAGACGTCTGGATGAATGCGCCGGCCGAAGAAGCACTGCAGTTGCAAAGACCCCTGCCCGACAATGAACTGATTGTTCTGCCACAACCTGAGGCAGAGGAAGAACAGCCGCTACTGCTCTAGTCGGAGGATTGAGCGATACCGCAATGACGGATAAGCGACCAACCACCGTCCGTCACTACGCGATCTGGCCGTGATTAGTAGCAGGGCGAATACGGATAAGGGCCGCAGGCTGGCCGCTGATAATAGGGATATGCCATGGCGGCTCCGGCGGCGACGGCCCCTCCAACTGAATTGGCTGCTTGTTGACCTTCACCAGCTTTGAGACCGTGAAGTTGATGGGAACGGACCAGTCTTCCGTCTCCCAATTGTAGGTACTCTCCGTGTTCAGCGCGAAGGTCCACGCTTTCGGTGTCGTGTAGGAAATGAAAGGTTGCAGGAACGTCGAGTTCACGTCCTGACGATCATCATCACCCGCGAACGACCAGATGTGGTTGGTCAATGCACCATAGGTCCAGGGCCCGGATTGCCTGAGGAAAACGGCCGTGGGTCCCGCGCCCCACTTCTCGCCGCCAAGCAGTCGTCCGTTGCGGTCGGCAGAAGGAAGACGGGCCCCACGCCCCAGATAATGCCTGAAGCGGTCGGTTTCTTTGGCGAGAAGAACAAGCTTTGCGTCGTATCACCCCAGACCGAACTGATCTCCGGATGGCCCGGCAATGTCGTTCTGCCAGACGATCGGCAAAATAGTGCGAGAGCTGACATTCCAGTCCTCGTTCAGGGTGAACGGATGACGGGTTGAACGTTGATGGTGTATTTGCTGCCATCATCTGGGTGGCCCAAATCCGGGGAACCGGTTCGCCCAGAATGCGTTGAACTGTCTTCTGAGACAAATGAGTGAAGAGATGTGGAGAGGCAAGCCAGCCAAGAGGGAACTTCGGGTAGCGTTGTCGAACTTGCGGGATGACCTTGCCGTGATCGAAAGTAGTGAGGTTTTCGCCGCAAGAGCGATTGGCAATCAAGAGGTCGTCAGTGCTATTAGGCATCGGATCGCCGAACTAGAATCGATCCTTAGGCTCAGGCATCACTGTATGCACCCCGGATGCAAGTCGTGGGGATCGTTCGTCTTTAACAAGCGCGATGGTGTGGAATGGTATTGCAGCACACACAAGGGCGATGCTGACGACTGATGCGAGGGCGACAGCATTGCGGTTCTCCCTTGCAGGATGAGGTCAAGCTCGTTCCGCTCAGCGCTTACGGCAAGGAATGGACACCTCCGAAGGGCAAGGTCGATCCCGCCATCGATACCAAGACAGCGGTGCGCGATCAGGTCAACCGTATGGATGCGGTTGAATATTTCACGCTGCTCGCCGAATTGCTCAAAACCAATCCGCCGAGCGAGGCCGACGAACTGATGGTCGAGAAGTTGGGTCGTATCGGGATCGTGCCGGGCAAGGATTTCGACAAGAGCAAGTTCGATCCGGCGTTGGTGAAGCGGGTTCCGCCGGTCGGATTTGATCGCATCATGCTGCACTACAAGTTCAGCGATGGCGACGTGAAAGACATCAATGGCTGGGGCTTTACCACCAAGACCGGCATCTATGGCATCAACTACATTCAACGCGCACTCATCACCGCAATTGGCCTCGGGGCCAACCGGCCACAGGATGCTGTTTATCCCTTGTCGGCAAAATACGATGGCGGATTGATCAAACGAGCCTATCAGGGTTCAGAGAACTACGTATTGACGTTCAAAAAAGGGGCCATGCCTCCGGTCAGCGGCTTCTGGTCGTTGACCATGTATGACGAGAATTACTTTTTCGTCGAAAACCCGATCAATCGCTACTCGATCAGTGCCCGCCAGGATCTAAAAATGAATGCGGATGGGTCCACTGATCTGTTCATTCAAAATGCCAGTCCTGGGGCGGACAAGGAAGCCAACTGGCTACCCGCACCGAAAGGCAAATTTGTCCTGATGATGCGGCTGTATTGGCCAAAGGAGGGCAACCCATCGCTACTTGACGGTTCGTGGGTTCTGCCGCCCGTGAAGAAGGTTAGCTGACGAGCCATCAAAGAGGTGCCCCGGTTCGCTGTCCTTTCGAAAGTCAGCGCGGGACTCAGCGCGGGCAAGTCGATCCAGCAAAGGTAAGAATTTGCAGTCCCACCACAAGCGGTAACGAAAGCGAAGAGCGAACCGGTATTCCGGCCTGAATGGCTCCAGCCGTACTACTTGCCCGCGTTTCTCCGTCATTGTCGCGCTCCGATGTTAACAGTAGGAACCATGAGCCCGATGATCGGTTCCGACTTAGCGCAAAAAAGCCCGCCAACCGGAGAACCGGCGGCGGGCACAAATTTCTCATCATCTAAGGGTCTAGGATGAATCTATAGAGACAACCTTTCCTCCGGGCCTGATTGAGGAAACCCTTTATCCGGCAGCCCTGACCGCGATGGCTAATTGAACGGAACGACAGTCGCGCCGCGAGGTTCGAGTCCGGGCGGTAGAAATCAACTCATCGGCGGTGCTTCGGCGCCGCCTTCTTTTTGATCTCCAACATGAGCCGGTGATCAGGTGCAACTGATATGCCAAATTGACGTTGTATGTGCTGGATATTGGCGTGCTTGGCTTTGGAGAGGGACCTATGGCTATCGTTGAAGGACCGAATTTACCGGAGAGTCACCCTGACAGATTTCTTTCATGTAAAGAGGCCATGAAGGACCGGTTCAATGAATTGGTTGAAGGCAAGCAGCCTATGACGGATCTTCATGCAGAGGCGATTGCTGCCGGCTGGAATGAGAATGAGGCTCGGGAGGGCATTTTGGGTTTATTAGAGGCTCAGGTTGCCATGGAGAAAGAAATGGACCTTGAAGAGGCTCAGCGCACTAAGGCTCGGGATGAGAACAATCACTGACGAGGTAAGACGATGGCGGATGACGACGAGGAACTCATGCGTGAAATCAACCGGCAAGCCGATAGAGCGGAGGAGATGAGGCCGGCTCGGATGGACCGTTACGCACTGGCAGCAACCCTGGCGGGTCGATTCCAACAACATGGCACGGACGAAATCGAAAAGATGATTACCGGTGTATGGCTTCTGCCACAACCTGAGGCAGAGCAAGAACAGCCACTGCTATTATGAATAGTATCACCATCAGTCGTAGCCTGGTCGGCATCCTCCTCGTCGCATGGCTTCCGTTCGTTACTGCGGCCCACGCCACGGACCGGGCCGCAAGTATTGGAAGTGACTGCTTTATCCGCTATCAATTGACTCCTTTCGTCCCTTGGCAGACAATTCAAACGTCGTCAGGCATCTTTGGCCACTGACGCTTGAGAGATGGAACGCGCTCCCGCCTAACCTATGGGAGAGCACCATGCTTCACTTACTCAGCCAGCATAACTATTCACCCGAAGATTGGGATCTGATGCAACGTGCGCACGCCAAGGCGTCGCAGATGCTTGGCCGTTGCCAAATCACCCATGAAAACGCAAACCGTCTCGCGCGAGATCGTGATGAAGCTTTTCGACCAGGGGCTGCGGGACGATCTGCTTATTGCGGCCAGAGCCGCGGAGCAGGAACATACGGCGACCAAAATCGCGAACGAACGTACCGGCATGGTATCCTGACAATGGCTGGAAAGCTGAAACGGCGGCCAAATGATTGGTCCTATCATTTGTACCGTCCAGTTTTCTTACTCGCTATCGCGATATCCCTGGTGCTCGGATGGGTGTTTCGCTGACCTAGTTTAACTGCATTGCTGATCCCAGCCCCCCGGATCAGCAGAGGCCCGACCTGTCCGGAGTAAAAGTGTTGTGGCGGAGAAGTCGGGCCTCACTTAACGAGACTGATAAGTAAGCTCTGGAAACGCAAAAAGGCCGACGGACTCTCGCGGCTCAGAACTTCACCCGGAACCCCGCTGTGCCATTGAGACTGTAGCTGTCAGCGAAATGGGACAGGCTGGTGTTGATGGAAACCTCGCTGTAGAGCGAATATTTGTCATCATTCCAGTTATAGCTGCCGCCAGTGCCGATACCGCCCCAGGTGCGGTCGTTCGCCGTGGCAAAGTTCACGCCCGAGACATCGGTCTCGTTGCCATCGAGGAACTCATAATAGAGGTTGGCGATGCCATAGAGATTGGTACGGGTCAGCTTGCCGGCACCATCCTCCCAGGCATTCTGGTAATCGGCGGAAAGTCCAATCCTGCCCTTGAGGCTGTCGCCGCTGCCAAACGACACGTCTGTACCGAATGGGTCGGTGAAGTTGTCGATATCGACATTGGAATAGGCAAGCTGCGCCTGCGGCGTCAGGGTCCAGCTCTGGTCAAGGTCGATGCGCTTGCCGGTTTCAAGGCTGAAGGCATAGCCGAAGCCATTGTTGCCGTCGGCAAGGCTGGTGCCGAGCGTGTCGGAGGTCAGATCACTGTCATACCACGTCGCCTGTGCCTGTCCGTCGACATAAAAGCCGTTCTGGCCATACCATGTCAGCGCGCCGCCGAGACCATAGCCGTCGGTGTCGATCGAGCCATCACCGAAGAACGAGGAAATGTCAGCCGAGGCATGGCCGTAATGGGCGCTGAGGCTGCCAATCAACTTGCCGGCGTCGCTCTCGTAGAACTGGCCGTCAATCCCGGTCTCTACCTTCCAGGTGTCGATATCGTAATCGGCGGCCGTGGTGGAAGTCCTCGGCTCGAACTTGCCATGGGCACCGTCAATCCGCGCCCAGATGCCGCGCGCATCAGTGACGATATCGCCACCTTGCGAAGGCGCCGGAGCAGCTTCCAGCGTTCCGGGGCCATCGCCTTGTGCGAGCGCGCTGTTGCCCGCGCCTGCCCAATAGCGATTGCCGACACGCTGCTGCAGGCTCGAGACACCATTGAGGCTTTGCAGGACCTGCGCATAAGCTTCGTAGAGAGGCGCACCTGGCTGGTAGATCGGACCTGATGACGGCGGCGTGGTTGGTATCGTCGGTGGCGTGGTTGGAAGGTTGGTGGGTGGAGTGGTCGGTGGTGTGGTTGGAGGGGTTGTGGGCGGTGTTGTCGGAGGCGTCGGCGTCAGCTCGGAGCGCAGGTACCAGTCACCATCACTGGGGGTGCTGACCCCATTCTTGTGCAAGGTATACCCATAGGCGCCGGCAACAACCGCCTGTTCGCCATTGATCACGTAATCGCCGAGCAGCGAGAAGGCGCCGTTGGAAGCGCCGCCAACGTCGACGATCTTGATGCCCTCGACCGTCGCCGCCCCTGTGCCACCGGTATTGATCACTTTTACATTGCTGCTGCCCGACGTATCGCCGGTAACCACCAGCCGGTCTGTCGGCGAGGCATCGTCGCCAAGCGCGGTTTCTATCTCCAGAGTGCCACCATTGCCGATATAGTTGCCAGCCACGGTCAATGTGCCGATGGAATTACCGGGAGCAATCATGCCTAGATTCTCGACATCGCCGAAGATCGTGCCGATGCCGCCGAGAGTACCGGCAGTCGCCACGGAGACCGGGGTTGTGATTGAGCCGTTTATGGCCAAAGTACCGGCGACAACCGAAGTTAGACCACTATAGGTGTAGTCGCCATTCAGGATGGTCGTGCCACTGCCGGACTGCAGTACATTGCCGGTTCCGGTGATCGCATTGTCGAAGGTCACCACGTCGGATCGGTTGAACTCTAGTGATCCGCCGTTCAAAGCCAAATCGCCGACGACACTACCGCTCGTGCCGCCATTGCCTAAAGCGAGAGTTCCAGCCTGAATGTCCCAATTCGTTGTCGCTGCACCCGTGCCGGTCAGCGCCCAGGTGCCGTTGCCGGTTTTCTGAAAAGTATCGAAGTTCTGGTATTGCGGGCCGATCGTCGACACGTCAAAGCTGTCGGTGCCCGTTCCACCCAGCCGCAAGATATCGTTTGTAACAGTCGAATTGCCGACGACATTGCCGTCGATGACCGAACCTGCTTGCAGTTCCAATGTGATGCCATTCGCGCCGCCTTGCGTAAGCAGGATCGCATTTGTCTGACCAGCACCCGCGCGGATTGTGCCGCTGTTGACGACATTGAGGCTGACATTGCCTGCGTTACCCACGATCGCCAGAGCCCCCGCGCCACCCCCGATTGTCCCGGTATTGATGATCGTGCCTGCGCGAACGAGAATCCCGTTGCCATTCACCACAGTTCCGGTCCCGCCACGAATCGTTCCTTTGTTGATTAGTGAAGGTGCAGCCCCGGGCCCCCCAAGCTCGACGCCCACGCCGCCTGACCCACCGAGACTGTTTCCGCCTTGAACCACTCCCTCGTTGGTTACCGTCGGCCCGAGCGTTATTCGAAGGCCACTCCCGCCGACTCCGAGATCCGCGTTGCCACCCTTGAAGTTACCCACGAGGGTATAAAAGCGGCCGCCACCGCTCCCCAGCAAGGATATTCCGGTACCATTGGCGGCGCCGGAACCATCTGCGCCAGAAAGGGTAAAGCCCTGTGTGTCGATCGTAATGGGCTTGGTGGGAACGACCAAGCTTGGTGCCGCGGCTGAGAATACTACGTTGTCGGTGAGCCTGATGGTGGCAGTGGCATCTGCATCAATATTCGCTTGACGGATCGCGTCGTCCAATTCTCCCCGGGTGCTGGCTGTATAATTGCCGGCTATGACTTCCGAGGGAACTCCGCAAACGATTGCCAATGCGGCACAACTCACGCCCGCGAGAAGCGCATTCCGCGTCCCCGAAATCTCTCTGCTGATGCTTGATGCCACCGACCTTACCCCTCAATACCGCCCCCGCAGTCGCAACCTATGGGATTCGGTGAATACAACAATAGGTTGTAGAGGCAAACTTCTGCGTTGCTTAAGAAAACTTGAATCTGTTGCAGCGCAGCAACGGCAGGACTATTCAGTAATGAATATTGACTATCGAGGGTTGCGGAGCTCAGCCTCATCAAGCACCGTTGGGGGTAAATGGCAAAGAGCTCGACACGACGAAAAGAAGCGCGATTGACGCCCCCCTCGTGCTCTGCGAACTTCCTGTAACAAATGGGGAGACAAAATTATGGTCGAAGTGATTCGACCGATGTGCAATTCAGCTCAACACTTCCTCATGAAACATCGCATGGAAACGTGCAGAGAGACCGTCGGAGAGACACAAGGTTGCCAGTATATCACTCCAGAACAATAGAAATCGAAATTGGGGCCAAGCTTAAGGAACTTCGGCTTCAAGCCGGGATGTCACAGGAGAGGTTTGGAACGGCGATGGGCCTTTCACACGCCCAGGTTCAAAAGTACGAACAGGGCAAAAACAGAATCGCAGTTTCAACTCTCGTAGGAATTTGTGAGGTTCTGGGCGCCAACCCTATGGACTTCCTTGATCCCTATTTTTGAGGAAGCATAAGATAGGAGCCGGAGCGGCCACCGCCTATTTTGAAACTGACACAAGAGCAAGCCGAAGCATAGGCACTTGCAACAGGTCTGAGCATCGCGCCAAGAACATTCCCTGGTCGCACGCGGGCGGGTGCGCGTCGTCACATCAGCGCTACAGGCCGCAGAGCAAATCCTGATAGACTGGCCGACCGCGGAAAGCGAGATGAATGCGCTGGCCGAGGAAGCGCTGCGCTGCAAAGGCCGCCAGCCCGATAATGAACTGATTGTCTTGCCGCAACCTAAGGCAGAGGAAGAGCCGTTGTTGCTATGAAGATTTGGCTGGGTTGCGTGTGCATGGGACACACTACGGCGTGTACTCATAAATTTTGGCTGAGTCCGCTTCGCTCCGATAACGATCACTTTTGTGCAGACGCCCCGGCGAGTGCCGTGGCGCTGTTGGCGGGCAGCACTGCTGGCGAGTGAATTGCGCCAGCGTCACGGAACGGATTCTGACCGGCAGACGTTGTGCCTCCGGCACCAGAACCGGAGAATGACATGAACACGCGCTTTTTCGCGCTGGGTCTCGTCGGCGGGCTGACGTGCCCTCTCGCGCTTGCCCAGGACGATGGTCAGACCGCTTTCAACAACAGCTGCCGCACTTGCCATACGATGAAGGAAGGCGACAACCGGCAAGGTCCGAACCTCGCCGGCATCGTCGGCCGCAAGGCCGGCTCATTGCCGGACTACAACTACTCGTCGTCGATGAAGCAGTCCGGCATCACCTGGGACGAGGCAAATCTCGACCAGTTCATCGCCAATCCCGACCAGGTGGTAAGAGGCAACAGCATGAAACCCTATGGCGGCATTACCGATGCCGCGCAACGCAAGACGATCATCGAGTTCCTGAAGTCGGGCGACTAGATGGTCGTCGTAGGTGCCTTCACCTGTATTTTGTTCGCCATCCGTGCACCATTCGAGCACGTCGAAAAGTGGCGCACCGATTTCATGGGCAACGAGCCAAAAGTTCGGTGCGGTCGAGACGCACCATCCATGTTACCGCACTATTGATAACATTGAGAGTTTCCGCTGATCGCACCATTCCTGTGGCGATATGTGGCCCAAAGTGCGGTCCCAAAAGGAACAACAGATTATGCTCATATGAAATGCTATCATATCGCGTTTAGGAACCGATAAGTAGCCGGAACAATTTACTCCGGTTGAAGTTACAGACCACTCGGCGTGACCAGTTTTCCGATAGAGGCATGTTTGTTATATGAATCGCCGCTTGATGAAAATTTGTACCGTACTTGCCGCAATAGGCGTAATCGGTTTAGCCCTCATCGGCTACGTGACCGCAGTCACACTGTTAGCAGATCCTCCTATAGAGCACGTGCCTGAATGAGAGGACCCGGCGGGGGCTGCTTGCGAATTTATGACTGCTGTGGACGGAACTGCCGGAACAAACCTTTACTATCGTAGTTGGTAATTTGTCGGAGAGCGCCGAACTCTTCGGCCGAGGTCTGGCGTCGTTAGCGTGGTCGTGACGACGTCGACCTCACCTATTTCACTTGTCTGACTGTCAAGTGTGAACGTAAGCGGAATGACGAATGAACGACGAACCAATTCGGCTCCCACCACAAACTTCTTATCCATCCCACATGGAGAAAGCTCCTGCTGGACTGTTTGAGCACTACTGCATGCACGAGGGCTGCAAGCCGTGGGGATCGTTCGGGTTTGACAAGCGCTACGGGCTGGAGTGGTATTGCGGTGAACACAAAGGTGATGCGGAAGTATGAAGTATAGTGAGTCTGCATGATAATGGGCGATGATACGACTAGGGCCGACACGAATGCCAAGGCGGCTGCGAGGATGCGTAAATGGCGGGCGGCCAATCCGCAGAGTCCCGAGCAGAAGGCAAAGGCGGCAGAAAGATCCCGGAAGTGGCGGCAGGAGAATAAGGAGCATTACGCCGCTTATCTGAGGGCGTGGCACGCCGCCAATCGCGAACGATCTGATGCTTAGCGAGATATGTCAAAATGTGCGCCGTCGCTAATGACTGGCACGAGGAACAAAGCACACATTTCGTTCGTTCGCCCGGAATGGCAGAGAGAAAATACGAGCCGAGGCAGCAAGCCAATGGAAGGTGGGCCGTCTATGACCTGTCCACGGGCTTCCCAACTGTGGTCAACGGTTTCTTTGCGATCGACCTTCCCCAAGATCAAGCAGACTATCTGAGCGATCTCTTGAACATCCAGGATGCGAAACAAACGGGCACTTCTGGATCTGAGTAGAATCGCTGGGAGGACAATCCGTCTATTCGGATGATCTGGCCGTCATGCATTTCAAAGATGCCGCTCTGCCCACCTTGAGCGTTGAAGTCTTCTTCGAGCTCGATCCATCTGCCAAGCAGCTCGCCGCACGTGCTGCAACAAATGGGGCTATCCTTCGATAGAACGGTCGGAAATTTGAGGTACAATGTACCGCAATGCGGACATTCCAACCTGTGGTCGAGGCGCTGAGACATCCATATTGAACCCCTTCAACAGTCCCTTACCCAAGCACAATACGCCGAACTGTTGTCTGCGCAAGTCGCCGCTCCAAAAACAAGGAACGGCATTTCGTATTGCGCGTTTAATGGTATGCGCGACCTACCGTTCCCCTATGTAACCATTACCGATCAATTCGGGAACACGAAGAACATTGGCTCTGCAGTCGAAGCGGAAATATGGCTTGTTGCGCATTGGCCGGTAAGGAACGCCGATAAATTCAAGACAGCAAAGCGGGCATGCCTGGATGCTCTCGCCGGCGAGGCCACTTGTACGAGTTGCAGGAACGCCTTTATCGAAGCCGCTAAAGAAGCCGGTATCTACATCACTCAAAAGCGGCTGTAGGTCTTTTGCCGTGTGGTTAGCGCCATTGGTCCGATTTCAGGTCACGGAATACATGGTATCTTTCGGTCCCGGCCCGTCCCGGTCGGGATGACCCTTCAGGGGGCCAACAGCCCGATCAGCTGAAAATCTTCCTGCTGATCGGGCTATCTGCCCCTCACCGGACAGAGAAGGAACCAAAGCATATCTTATATGTTTGGTGGAGGCCGATATTCCAGATCGGTTGGGCTATGATTTGCCAGGCACGTATTTCATGGCTCACAAATTGGCGGTGGAATGTCCACCGCCTTTTTATGCTTGCAGCTGCCACAACGACGAAAATCCTTCGATTATGGGGTACGATCATGACCTTTCAACCACTCACATCCGTTTCTGAAGTCGTATATAGCCAAGAGGATTGGCGCGTGATGTCCGACGCATACGCCAGGGCAGCAGCAATGCTGGAACGTTCACCTCGGACCGATCCGCATGCGCAACGCCTGGCGCGGGAAGTCATGCGCCTCTTCAACAACGGAAAACGCGATATCCAGTTGATTACCTCTCTGGCAGTCATCAACGAACAGACTGTCGGGTCCGAAACCGAGCAAGGGCGTCACCGGCACAGCGCTCATCTATCGCATTCATCTGCATCACATGGCTCCATATCTGGAAAACTCTATGAGTAGCAACATGCCGCAACGCTTGGATCATAAACTCGACTGCAAAGCCTGCGGGACGATCTATTTGGAAATCCCCGAAAACGTTCAGAGCCATACGCCCATTTATTGCAGCTCATGCGGAGATCTCCTTGGCCGTTGGGATGAGCTCGAACGCGATTTTAACCAGCAAGGTGGCCAGAACGGCATCTTTGAAATGCATGACGGTCAAATCATACGCAGGGAATGATCCTATGCGAATAGATTTTGGTGACGATCCGGAACACGGTCCGCGTGACCTGCCCTACTGTCTATACGGCTTAGTATTTATTGTTGCGCTTGCCATCGCTGTCGCGCTTGGGTGGTTCTCGCACGTAGAAGACTTGGGAGCCAATGCTCCCTGAGTCCTGTCTCAGATAATAAATATTGACTATCCCATCGTGCGGAACTGAGTCCACTTTTGGTCGTTAGCCCGCGATGGAAGAAAAACCCTTCAAAGAAGTTCGCATCATGACAAGCCATCCTGGCCGGATGCGCGTCGTCACCTCGGCACTTCAAGCCGCAGAGCTGATTCTCACAGATTGGCCGATCGAGGAAAGCGAGATATTGACGGCGGCGAAACACGCGCTGCTAGCGTGTCTGGAAGGGAACCTCTCCCCCGGATCGGCGCGCTTTGCATTTATCCAAGCCGCAAAGGAGGCTGGCAACTATGTGGATGAACCGGAACGTGGACCGCCGACCGGCAAATCCATTCGGTGGCACAAGAGCAAGCTTCGGCGGGCATGACCAATCTTAAATTACTGGAACCAAGTGCTGCACCGATAGTTTGGGCGTTGGTGCAAGGGGACATAGATCAAGCGAGGCCCGTTTATCCTAGACCTACAACCATGAAAAAAGCTCGCAGGATTATTTTTCCCCACGAGCTTTTCTTGGAACTGGCGTGCCTAATACTAGTCTACTGAGATCACGTCACCCGACCGGCGATCCACTGCGACTCTAATATCATTGCCCCTTCGATCACTGCCACGCACTACAAAGTTTGAGCGAGTCCTTCGAACGTCATCAACCTGACGGACACCCTCATGGCGCGCGATACGGATAGCCTCCCGCTCTCCTATACCGACGTCCCGACGCATTCCATCTCTCGGCACTATCCGGTCTTGTTGCTGGTGCATCCTTACGCCGTTCGGTCCGATCTCAACGCTCTGGGCAAAAGACGGTGACGCCGCTGCCAGAGCGAGCATTGCAGTCGCACCGATAATCACAAATTTCTTAAACATAAATTTCTCCGCAAATGGTGGGTTGAAATGACCATTCGGATTTTAACGTGCCACGACCATTAACGTTCCGGTCTAAAAGACTAGTCTGAGGGCCAAAAGCAAAAGTCAACAAGCGCTGGCGCACTAGCATCTGTCATTCTAAAGCAAAAGGCCCGCCAACCGGACAACCGGCGGCGGGCACAAATTTCTCATCATCTAAGGGTCTAGGATGAATCTATAGAGACAACCTTTCCTCCGGGCCTGATTGAGGAAACCCTTTATCCGGCAGCCCTGACCGCGATTGTTAATTGAACGGAACGACAGTCGCGCCGGGAGGTTCGAGTCCGGGCGGTAGAAATCCAACTCATCGGCGGTGCTTCGGCGCCGCCTTCTTTTTGATCTCCAACATGAGCCGGTGATCAGGTGCAACTGATATGCCAAGTCGACGTTGTATGTTCCGGATATTGACATGCTTGGCTTTGGACAGGAGGGAGCTATGGCTCTCGTTGAACGACCGAATTTACCGGAGAGTCACCCTGACAGATTTCTCTCGTGTAAAGAGGCCATGAAGGACCGGTTCAATGAATTGGTTGAAGCCAAGCAGCCTATGACGGATCTTCATGCAGAGGCGATTGCTGCCGGCTGGAATGAGAATGAGGCTCGGGAGGGCATTTTGGGTTTATTAGAGGCTCGGGTTGCCATGGAGAAAGAAATGGACCTTGAAGAGGCTCAGCGCACTAAGGCTCGGGATGAGAACAATCACTGACGAGGTAAGACACGACGAAAAGAAGCGCGATTGACGCCCCCCTCGGGCTCTGCGAACTTCGTGTAACAAATGGGGAGACAAAATTATGGTCGAAGCGATTCGACCGATGTGCAATTCAGCTCAAAACTTCCTCATGAAACATCGCATGGAAACGTGCAGAGAGACCGTCGGAGAGACACAAGGTTGCCAGTCTATCACGCTCGAACAATAGAAATCGAAATTGGGGCCAAGCTTAAGGAAGTTCGGCTTCAAGCCGGGATGTCACAGGAGAAGTTTGGAACGGCGATGGGCCTTTCACACGCCCAGGTTCAAAAGTACGAACAGGGCAAAAACAGAATCGCAGTTTCAACTCTCGTAGGAATTTGTGAGGTTCTGGGCGCCAAGCCTATGGACTTCCTTGATCCCTATTTTTGAGGAAGCATAAGATATGAGCCGGAGCGGCCACCGCCTATTTTGAAGTGACAAGGTGGCACAAGAGCAAGCCGAGACATAACCTCTGTCTATTGCCGGACTGACGTGGAACCAGAATTAAATGCTGGTTGTTTTCCCATGTGCTGAAGCCCCGTTTCAGCAAGAGGTCTGAGGAAGAAGCAGCCCTTCTTTTTCACATCAGACCTGATAGGCCCGGCCGCTGGTATTTTGCGTTCCGGTCGGCCGGGCCACTCATTTCGCTGTAAGTGACAGATCTTATCGCCTTTCCGGCAGAACCAGACTCATATTCGTGCGTTGTAGTGGCGTCGAACTTAGCCACAGCTCGACAGAGGTCCCGACGTCTGTCATCCGAGCCCAAGGAGGGGCGTCGGGCCTCACCTAGCTTATTGGAATTAGTACCGGAGCCAATCTTCATCCGACACGTTCGACCCTTGTCGGAGAGCTCACAAGCTCCGGCCCGAGGCCCGGCGTGTCACCGCCCATTGACCCCCACGTCGGGTCTCACTCAATCTTAATCACATGGGAGCATGCTATGATCGCTGAGCCCCAAATGTCAGCAACCCGGCCTGCCTTTTGTATTGCGTTTTAGGCAGGTCGGGACGGGCTCTGGTGCCTCAGAACTTGATCCGGAACCCCGCCGTGCCGTTGAGGCTGTAGCTGTCGGCGAAATTGGACAGGCTGGTGTTGATGGAAACCTCGCTGTAGAGCGAATATTTGTCGTCATTCCAGTTATAGCTGCCGCCAGCGCCGATACCGCCCCAGTTGCGGTCGTTGGCCGTGGCAAAGTTCACACCCGACACATCGGTCTCGTTGCCGTCGAGGAACTCATAATAGAGGTTGGCGATGCCATAGAGATTGGTGCGGGTCAGCTTGCCGGCACCATCCTCCCGGCATTCTGGTAATCGGCGGAAAGTCCAATCCTGCCCTTGAGAAAGTCAGGCTGGTCCCCCGGCGCGGATCCACTGGCGACGTTTACACCGACAGTGCGAAGGCGCCCGTATCGAGCGTCACCGGTCTGCTCAAAGCAGGAAGCAGCGTGGGATCGATGATGATTATGTTCGCAGTCAACGTGACTGTGGCAGTGGGGTCCGCATCGACATTGGCGTCCAAAATGGCTTGGCGAAGCTCAGTTTCATTCGATGCCAGGTGATTTGCCGCCCAGCTGTGCTGCGGCAGCAGAGCGGCAATCGTCAGCACAGAGCAGGATGTCATGGTCAGTAGCTTGAGTGAAGTCGCGATTCGGACCGATTTGCGCCGGCTACTGTTTGAATTCATCCTGATTCCCCCTATTGGCGAAGCCGCCCTGTCACTAAATCGTTCGAATTACACTGCGAACGCAAATGTTTTATGATGTGAAATGGTAAATGATTAGAATTTCCATGGCATTGTTGCTGATACAGAGCAAAATTGTCCCACTTGGACTGAGGTGACATAAATAATAACTTTGGCACTCTGGACAATAGTCATCGGCTGGACAATTTTTATTAGTGGCTAGCCTAGTTGAAATCACAGAATAATTCCTGATCTACGGTTGCTAGGTCGCATTCGATTTGCTTTACCTCGAGGTCACGACCTCTCGGGCATCGAGCTATGGGAAAGGATGACCGGATTCTGCGCTACTACTTGAGAATGAAGCACCGAAAGCGTTTAGGACGTTCCCTGAGACACATCAGCCGCGTGATGAGAAAAATGCTGTACTTACGGAGACGGGATCATCTCCGTAATAATAGTGGTTGTCTCACCCGTGCACCGTTCGAGCACCACTGTCGAGATGTGGCGCGCCGATTTCCGGTTAACGCACCATTATTGAGGCGCATTATGTGGCCCAAAGTGCGGGTAAACTAGAACCTAATGGTAACCCGAAATGACCCATATTGAAAACCGGAAGCTAAATCGATCCATCGGTGATATTTCTACGGTGAATTTCCTCGCATGAAAAGGGACACCCAAACATAGTCCCTCCCGTATAACTTAGACTTGATGCTTACAGAAATTATTACACGAAGGTTGAGTTGCGGCGGAACAACACAGCCACACTGCTTGTTAATTCTCCAATGGAGCGCGCACAGGGCGCTTCAAAGGAGGATCTAAAATGCGTACGACATTCTTGATTACTACCGCTTGCGTGGCCTGGGTATCAGGCGGTGCATGGGCACAGACAGCAACCACGCCTGCTGCACCCGCCGATAACGCAGCACCGGCTGGTGCAGAACCTGCAGTTACAAAGGAGCTATTCAAAGCCCCTTCCGGCAGTCAGGCTTCGACCGAAATTCAGCCCATCAGCAGTGTTTCGGAGGGTCAGGTGCTCGCCTCTGAATTCATCGGCAAAGCTGTTTACAATGGCGATGGCGATGATGCGCAGTCTATTGGTGAGCTTAACGATCTTATCCTCACGCCGGACGGAACCGTACATGCAGCGGTTATCGGTGTCGGTGGCTTCCTGGGGGTTGGCCAAAAAGACGTGGCCATCCCGGCAAGCCACCTCAAACTTTCCGTTCGAGGCGACAAGTCGAACTGGATAGTGGTGAACACGACCAAGGAAAACTTGCAGAGCGCTCCGGCTTTCGAGACATCGGCAAAGTTTACGGAGGGAGTGGCTGATCCAAACAAGGCGAACGAAGCAAAGACTGATGCAGCGCCCGCCGACCCAGCTCCGGCAGTTCAAGACAATAAAATGGCACCAGCGACGCCGGCTCCGGCGAACTAAAAAGCTATAACAACGAGGCGGGCTCATCGTGGCAACGATGAGCCCGCGAGGAGGCCATCTCAAAATGTCGGCTGACTCTGACGACTAAAACGAGGAACAAGCAAACATTTTATTCGTTCCGCCGGAATGGCAGAGCGAAAATACCAGCCGAGGCAGCAAGCCAATGGAAAGTGGGCCGTCTATGACCTGTCCACGGGCTTCCCAACTGTGGTCAACGGTTTCTTTACGATCGACCTTCCCCAAGATCAAGCAGACTATCTGAGCGATCTCTTGAACATCCAGGATGCGAAACAAACAGGCATCATTGGATCTGAGCAAAATCACTAGGAGGACGATCTATCTATTCGAATAATCTGGCCGTCATGCAGCTCAAACACGCCGCTCTGCCCACCTTGAGCGTTGAAGTCTTCTTCCAGCTCGATCCACCTGCCAAGCGGCATGCCGCAAGTGCTGCAGTGGATAGGGCTCTCAGCCGATAAAACGGTCGGAAATTTGAGGTACAATGTACCGCAATGCGGGCATTCCAACCGGTGATTGAGGCGCTGAGACATCCATATTGAACCCCTTCAACAGTCCCTACCCAAAGCACAATACGCCGAACTGTTGTCTGCGCAAGTCGCCCGTCCCAAAACCTAGGAACGGCCTTTCTTGTTACGTGTTTATTAGCATCGCGACCTTGCGTTCCCTCATGTAACGATTTGCCGATCAATTCGGTAACACGAAGGATATTGGGTCTGTCGTCGAAGCGGAGATTTGGCTCGCTGCGCATTGGCCGGCAAGGAACGCTGACAAATTCAAGGCAGGCAGCGGGCATGCTTAGATGCTCTTGCTGGAAGGCCTTGTACAAGTTGCAGTATTGCGCGACCTTGGTTTCTCGTCCCCCGATTTATCAAGGGAAAAGTAACCATCTGATACTTGTCACTTAGCTCCGAACGCATGAGTTTCAGATTTATGCCATCCCACGGCAGAACCACGGTATCCGAATGAGCCAGTTCATTTCTTATTTTAACGAGACGGAAGTCGTTTGCAGTGTCCTTTCAAGAGTCGCGATCTTCGATTTGTCATTGTCCAAAAAACGCGCAGGCAAGGCGACGCAAGTATCATACACGAAGGAGCCATTTTCTCTCCAGCTTCCTAATTCAGGAAAATCGTAAATCATTCGGGGAAGCACGAAGCGGTTCACGTCCGATCGGAGGACTCGAACCCATTACCCAACATGCAAGCCCTATCGATCCTTGCCAAGGATTTGGCTCTTGTTATCCGATTGCAGAACCTGCCACCTTCCTTTGAAAGTGCCGATAATCGCTGATTTTCTCCATTCTGTGATTGTCGAATGAAATTCCACAATCATTGCTTCGGTGGTGAGGTGTATTTGACGACGTTTGACCCACTGAGCCTGCTGTGCGATCGGGCGGTTCAATGACGATGCGTTTTACGAGATGATCCCCGCTGCGACAACGCCGTGCCGAGATCAAAATTTGCACGAACCGCACGCCGTGCGGTACGCGCGAGCATCAAGCCACGCAATCGTGCACCTCTGTGAAAAATGCTGATCTGGTGATGAGTTTTGGCCCGCCGTACTCGGTAGGTTTCTCCCGCAGTTTGAGTGTCGCTTGTCACGCCAATTCCATCCCAAGTGTCGCACTGCATTTTATTTGCCTCCGTAAAGTGGTGGGTTTGAAAACCATTCGGGAAGGCGACCCGTCACGGGTCCATACGTTCCGGTTCGCTCAGACGATCTGCGCAGTGAATAATCCGTTAGCGACATTGGTGGGCGAACAGTCTATTATCACCCGAGGATCAAATGGGCGCTCGTATCGAAGCCGTACCGGGTTCGGATCGGATCCACCCTTTGTCATGATCGACCTGCCCAATCTCGAAGACGCGCAAAAGCTTGCGCAAGCTATCGTTAACACCATTCCCGAACCCTTTCTCGTGCTTGACGATAAAATTCGCGTCCTCGCCGCAAGTCGATCCTTCTACGAAAAATTCAAAGTCGATCCCGAACAGACGCGGGGCCATTTGCTCTATTCACTCGGAGACGGCCAGTGGGACATCCCTGCACTACGCATTCTTCTCGAAACCATCATCCCGGAAAAGACAGCGATGGACGGCTTCGAGGTAGAGCATGATTTCCCCAATCTCGGCCACAGGACCATGCTGCTCAACGCGCGAAAAGTACTTTATGACGACAGCAGCCTTTCAACGATCCTTCTGGCATTTTCCGATGTCACGGACCGGCGCGTGATCGAGCGGGAAAAGGCAAATCTCCTCCGGCAGACGGAAGAGCTTCTGCGCCAGAAAGATACGCTACTACAGGAAATGCAACATCGTGTTGCCAATAGCCTGCAGATTATTGCCAGCATTTTGCTTTTGAAGGCACGCGCCGTCACGTCGGAGGAAACACGGCTGCATCTGCACGACGCGCATCAGCGTGTGATGTCGGTGGCTGAGGTGCAGCGACATCTGCATACGTCGATCAGTGTCGACCAGATTGAAGTCGGCTCTTACTTGTCCAAGCTCTGCGCCAGTCTGGCCGCCTCGATGACCGGCGAGAACAATCCGGTCGCCATCAACGTCCTTGCGGACAAGGAGTGGATCGGCTCGGACAAGGCTGTCAGCCTCGGACTGATCGTCACAGAACTCGTAATCAACGCCATCAAATATGCCTTTCCAGTGGTTCGAGCAGATGACGCGATCGCCGTTACATACGAAGTGGACAGGTCTGACTGGAAGTTGATCGTTTCCGACAATGGCATCGGCAAAAACACTGTTACTACAAGCGAAACCGCTGGCGGACTTGGAACAGCCATCGTCCAGGCTTTGGTCAAGCAACTTGATGCGAAAATGGATGTTGCCAGCAGTGCAAAAGGCACGAGCGTGTCGATCACGCGGGCGACCTTCACCTCGCGCCTACCAAAGGCTGCATGACCACTGCCGCCGGCACGTGGCGTCTGGTGGACAAGTAGCGTTCCCCATAGATCTAACGGCGCGCAATGGAACCGGAAGGCAATGGATGCCAGGTTCGAGGCTGCAGAATTCCAAACCCCAGCAGAGGCTGAGCTGAAGGGATTGTTCCAGGATGCAATGGGACCAAAATGGACGTAGAGTAACGCAAATATTATTATCGCCCGCCAAGTGTTGACCTACTGGTTGTCTGGTCTGACCAATAAAGGCTCGGCCATCTCTCTTCCTTTTCCCCTATCGATCATGTCTTTTGCGGCGATCGGAAATTTGCAACGACCACATTGTCGCTACCGCTGCAATTGGCTTCCTCTTGTGTCATAAGGTCAAAAGACTTGTAGGTAAATGCGCGCTTGGCTGCGCTTTCCCGAGCAATTCGCTTTGTCTGTATAAGCCGTATCGCATCACGCAATGCCTGCAAGCTCTCAACGTCAAGGTGCGCGCCAACCGCCATCGGATAAGGCTCGGCACTCAAAACTGCGTCACTCAATTCGCTCAAGGCAACGATGAAAGTTTCCCGCTCAATATCGGACAATGCTTCATTGTGTTGCAGTCTCGATGTCTCGCGAGCCAAGGTATCGTGAAATTTTATCGCATCCCAATTCAACGTCGTTCCTCTCACTCCGCTTCTTGTGCGTGCTTTGTGACATACGCTGGCGACCACGCACAAGAGGGACAAGGATCGTCTTGGTCCATTGCCGGACCGGAGGTGAACCAAGAGTTGATACCCTGTATTCTTGAGATAGCTGAAAGCCCCCCGGTTTCAGCAACGGTCTGATTTAGAAGAGATTCTTTTTCACATCAGCCCTTCAAAACCCGACCGCCGACGATTTGCGTCCCGGCCGGTCGGCTCCGCTTCGGTTCGCACGCAGATGCTGACGATACCAAACATGCCTCGCCTGGCGCGGACTTGAACAAATTCAACTTCTTACAAATCCGCGTGCCAGCAGACCCGATCCCTGGATGTCCATGACTTGCACGGGGCTCTGCCGCATCTTACGTGTAGCAAGCGATCAAAATTTGAAAGTGTCACATAGGAGCGGCACTTATCCTCGCCTACCGGAGGAGCAGATGGTCATATTTCCGCTACGGAAGTTCTGGACGTATTCCCCGCGCGGTTTGGCCGCCGCCGTGTTGTGGAACGTATGTTTGATCCTGCGCATTCCATGTCCGTACGTGCCAACCCTCTTGGGATGGATCGTTGGTGCGAAAGAGACTTTGCGGGACGATGAGGATTGACACGGCGGCGAGCACCAGGAAGAAGCGAATAACCAAGTTTTGTCTGGTCAATCGCTGCCTTATCCTATCAAGCAGTGTCCGAGAACTTTCATCATTCCGGACGGTTCTGCTTTCTGACAACATATACTCGCAAGAATCTCGCGGTGGGTTGCCGCCAGCCTCTGAGTTTTTAATCACTTGGGGTACCCGTTGCCCCGTCGCCACCCGAACAACGCTGGAGAATGTGTCATCGTCCGCTGGGCGACAGGGGGAGCATCTGATATGGTAGCAAAATCAACGGGGCGACAGCATGACCGACGACGACAGAAGACTTATGATTGAGATCAAGGCGCAGGCCAGAATCGCTTATGAATCCCGCCCCAAGGTCACGAACGCATCGATAATGGCCGCGGCCCTCGGCAAGGATTTTCCCCATCGTAGTGCGGACGAAATTCATCAAAAAATAAAAAGTGTATGGCGCGTCAGGGGAATGCTTTGTTTCGGTGAATAAAGCATCGAAACTTCGCACATTGGGGTCTCCGCCGTCCCTGCGCCGGGCAGCGGCGGAACCAAGTCTGATTTTAATTGTTCCTGAACACCGGGGTTCCAGCCGGGCGGGCGCATGATCCATACAAGTTTGTGGCCCGCGGATTGGCGGTGGACCTAGGCCACCGCGTCTTTATTGCACAAACGGCTTCAGCATGACCCTCAGGTTCGACATTAGACGTGAGACGAAGAATAAGTGGACAGTCTATGACGTGTTTACCGAGAAACCGGCCTCGATAGAGGGCTTCGACGCCATTCTGCTGGAGGCTGCCGAGGCCAGGCGTATTAGAGACGAGCTGAATGCTTTGGAGATAAAACGCAGGGGTGGCCCGAATGCCATACGCTGATAATGTAGCTCTTGCTACGCGTGCCCTGACTGGATCCTCGAAAACACCAGAAAGTCCTGGGACAGCGCGGGGATCACGTCAATCAGGTTTCCCTCGGTGTAGCTCACAAAATTTCTGAACTACACTAGGGGTTTTCACTCAGGCTGTGCCTCAGAACTTCACCTTGAACCCGGCCGTCCCGTTGAGGCTGTAGCTGTCAGCGAAGTGAGACAGGCTGGTGTTGATGGAAACCTCGCTGTAAATGGAATATTTGTCATCATTCCAGTTATAGCCGCCGGTGCCAATACCGCCCCACGTCCGATCGTTCTCGCTGGCAAAGTTTACGCCTGATACTTCAACTTCCGTCCCATCCAGGAACTCATAATAAAGATTGGCAATACCGTAAAGGTGCGTGCGGGTTGTCCTTCCTGAAGCGCCCTCCCAGGCATTTTCATAATCTGCCGAAAGTCCGAGACGACCCTTGAGGCTCTCACCCGTCCCGAGAGAAACATTGGCACCGAAGGGGTCGGTGAAGGCGTCAAAGTCTACATTGGAATATGCAAGCTGAGCTTGCGGGGTGAGCGTCCAGCTCTGGTTCGAAGCAAGTCTTTTGCCGGTTTCCAAGCTGAAGGCGTAGCCGAAACCGTCATTCCCATTCGAGAGACTACCGAGGACGCCGGAAGACAGGTCACTTTCGTACCATGCCGCCTGCGCCTGCCCGTCAAGGTAAAAGCCATTCTGGCCATACCAGGTCAGCGTAGCTCCCACTCGTAGCCATCAGTGTCGACCTCGCCATTGCCGAACATGGAGGATACCCGCCTCGTTCCTATGAGCAACCTTCCAGTGCAATCGCCAGAGAATGGTATAAATCAGTTGCGCGACAGATAGCCCGCGTTTGGGGCCTCAGCGGTCGGCCGATGACATATCCGCCGTCGCCGCGACAATGGCGCGCCTCAACCAGATGTGCCTGGGGGTGTCCTGTTGACGCGCGTGCCAGACGAGGCTCATCGTGAAGCTCCCAAGATCGAGGGGCGGAGGCCGCGACACGAAGCGCATCATGTCGGCGGCGGATCGCGCCAGGCTCGACGGCAGGGTGATGATCAGGTTGGAGCAGGCGGCTATCTCCACCGCTGCAAAGAAGTTCGGCACGCGCAGCTTCACCCTTCGCTTCCGCCCCATGCGCGCAAGCACTTCATCGACGGGCGCAGCGCCGGCGCCGGTGACGCTGACCACGATATGCTCAAGCGCTAGAAAGCGGTCGAGCGTGAGTTTTCCGACAGCGGCCGGATGATCCGTACGCATCAATGTCACAAGTTTTTCGTCATAGAGACGGCGGCGACGGATGCCGGCGGGTGCTTCGTCGATCAGCGCCACCATCGGTTAACGATCCGACCCGGCTGATTTGCTGGAACGGTGAAGACACGTCGTATGATCGGCCCTCGAAGTCTGCGTGCAACGATTGACCTCCCGCCGCGTTACACGAGATCGGGACCGTCCGTTCCGGAGGGACTAGCATGCCATCGTTTCGATTTGAATTTCATGAAGGGACCAAAAACAACGACATAACCGTCGAATTTATCGACCACGAAGCAGCGTTGGCCGAAGCAAAACGCGCGGCAGGTAAAATGCTGGTCGATAGCGCCATCGATCCGGCCGAATGGCTTATCAGAGTTTACAATGACTCTGAGGAGTTGATCGGCACCATTTTTCGCAATGACCTGCTCAACGGGTAGTCAAACATCGCTTCTATGAAATTCGGAAGATTATCTGCTGCCTTGGCATCCGGATTGTTCATCAGCGGCGGCATAAGGATGTTAGGGAGACGAAATTGAGCCCGCGGTCCGACCAAAAGGAACTGATCCTCCTAGGCAGCAGTTGATGCCGACCCGCATTAACTACCGATCCTGATAGAATATCCGCTCCTATTTCTGCTCCCTTTTAAGAACGACGACGGCAAGATCTGGATTGATCTGTTTCAGACGGATGGCAGCCGCAAGACCTGCTGGGCGACCTCCGACAATCACGATGTCGGATTCCGGCGCATTAATGCGGTTGATGCCGACATCAATGACAGTGGTTCCCTGCTTTATCCAGTCGCCCTCAATCATCTGGGAGCGTCTCCGGGAAGAACTGCTGGCATCGATCATACGAGAGGTGGGCGGCGGCGGTGGTGCTCAGACGACACATGCGGGCCGCATGACCGCCGCGTCCGGCGCTTCAGATCCGAAAATCGGCAATAATGATCGCCGACCATGCCGACTGAAATTTCGTGTTTGTTGCCGTTGTGGCATGATCCACTGCGAATCTCCAGGCAGACAGAGGGCATCATATCTCCGCCTACAGGCGTTCTGTTAAGGCTTACCCCGGAGCGGCCAATACCGCAGAGTAACCTATCTCAGAAAAGATTCGGCTTTCATCGTTGCCGGCACCGGTGCGCCCAGCCGTTCGAGGACAGTCGGGGCAAGTTGCAATTGGTCGAGCAGGACATCGTCTTCAGGTCCTTCGCCGGCGCCGAAATAATAGAGCGCGAAATCCTGCATTTCGTCGCCGCGACCGCCATGATGACCGCGGTCCGTCTGGCCGTGATCGGCCGTCACCATCACCTCGTAGCCTGCTTTGCGCCAGCGCGGCAGAAAAGTGGCCAGCATTGCGTCCATGGCAAACAGCGCATGGTCCATCTCGCCACAATCATGACCGTAGCGGTGTCCCATCGAATCCAGCGTGCAGGTATGGAGAATGCCGTAGTCGATGCCGTGACGCTCTGCCAGCATGGTCAGCGTGGCAAACAAATCCGTATCGCTGGGCGTCATCTGGTTCTTGTGATTGTAGCCGGTCATCGTGTGAAAACGACCATGGGTGATCGGTCCGCCAGGTTCGTCGTACTCGATGTCGCGGACGAGATCGAAGGGCACGCGGTTGAAGAACATCGACCAGAACGAATGCGTGACTGCCCCTGTCTTGCCCCCCGCTTTCACAACTTCGGAAAATATGTCGGGCTGTTCTACCCGAAACAGCGTTTCGTTGGAAACGACATAGTGGACCTGCGGCGATACGCCGGTGTGGATCGAGGCGTAACAGGAGGCGGAGGTCGACGGCAGGACGGAGCGCATCTTCCAAACGCGCGCCTCGCCCGACTGCACCCAGCCTTCGAGGTTGCCCATATATTTGCGCCAGTTGCGCCATGGCAGGCCGTCGAGGACAATGAGAAGAAGTTTCGAGCGAAGCGGCATGCAGTGTCCTTGCTATGTGGGGACCAGGTAAACGACAGCCTCAAAGATGCACAAAAATCTTCTCGTCCTCAACCGTCACCGGGAAAGTTCTTGCCCGTATTTTCGGATCGACTAGGAAGGCGCCGCTGCGGATGTCGAATTCCCAACCGTGCCAGGCGCAGCGAACCAGTTCCCCCGAGCGCTCGTAGACGAACTCGCGGCTGTCGGTCTGCTTTGTCGTGCCGGAAACCGGTCCCTGGCAGATCGCGGCACCCCGATGCGGACAGATATTAAGCATCGCGTAGAACCTGTGCAAGAGAGGGACGAAGATTCGGCTTGCGCCGCTCAAGGCAACCACGAACCGTTTCCGCATGCCGTTGGGTCTCGCGGATATGCTGCGAAATCCGTTGGCGCAGATCGGGATAGTTCTCCAGCCGGCCCTCCTGGCCTTTCAGGATGGTGCGCGCTTGTTGTTCCATCGCATGAACCGCATGTTCGAGAGCTTTTATCCAGCTGGCAACCGCGCTTGAAGGACGTTGCCGATTGGCGTTTCGTCAGCGCCCCAGCAATTTCACTACCCATTCAATCAGTACTGCTCGGAACCCATCGCGAACCTTCCCATTAAGCTTTTGATGTTCTCAATGAAGAAGGGAAGAAGCATGACAAACGGGCGTGCACATCACAGAGAACTGAACCTGGGCGGCATGAAAATTTTCTATCGTGAGGCTGGGTCAAAAGACGCTCCGGTCATCCTGTTACCCCATGGATATCCATGTTCGTCTTATGAGTTTCGTAACTACATGCCGCCACTGGCCGACGGTTGGCGACTAATTACGCCGGATTTTCCAGGCTGCGGTTACAGTGATACGCCAGAGGAATTTCGAATACACCTTCGACGGCTACACTGATTTCTGGAGCGCTTCACGGCGCAACTCGGACTTAGCAAATTCACTTTGTATCTCCATGACTTCGGATCACAGATCTCGGCAAGCATCCGGCAACGCCACCGCAATCCATCCAATTCCGGCAGTTTCCATTCAATTTTTCCAAGAAAGCTGATGTCCAACACTGAACACAGGCAGGCGCCTTTTGTTCCGCGAGGTGAACTGGATTGTCTTCGAATAACATGACGCAATGAGGAGCCGGGGGCTCAGACTTCCTCGGGGCGTTTAGGCTGGTCATCTTCTAAGAGCTGTGATTGTTCATGAAGTAAGGACCCCTGTTTTGGGGGTTATATTCATCCACGGGCCCCATCGGCTTTGGCTAGTGTGTCTTCCGTTTTACCGGAGGCCTGTGTTGGATGCTTGTAGTGGAGACGATTGCAAAGGTCCGTCTGCTTTCACGGGTCCAAGGCAAATCGATCAAGCAGATTTGCCGTGACCTGAAGATTTCGCGCAAAGTGGTGCGCAAGGTTCTCTGCTCGGACCGCTACGAACAACAACACCAGCCCCCTGCCTCGTGGCGGGAAGAGCTTGATCGTTTTCTGACGGCGAATGCGGGAAAGTCATCGCGAGAGCGGCTGACATTGATCGGTTATATAAACAGCTTCGTGCTCTGGGCTATGATGGCAGCTATACGTCGCGTGCTTACAAGAAGCAGCATGGCAAGTTGTCGGCGGAGGCGTATGTGCCACTTTCATTCCGCGAGACCGGGCACTCGGTGAGATTGACTGCTAAGACCCACTTCTGTTCTGGAGATAGATCGGCTACTCGGCGATGTTTTCACAGCCAACCTGGAACAGAGAGCTAGTCTCTGCGTTTGTGCTTGGCTGCACGCATTGTGCCGCCTTCCAGGAGCAATCAATTTTGAAAACTTTATTCACGACGACTTTTCTCATAACATTGATGACAACAGGGGCATTCGCACAAGACGGAAGGACGTCTCACGACGTTTTTGGGCAACCATCGGTGGCGGTACGCGATCACGATCGCTATCTCGTCGCTTCGAAAGGGCTCGTCCTCACATCGGGCCTCGTCGGACAAACAGTTTATAACGGTCCGGCAGACGACGCTGCCACGATCGGCGAAGTGACCGATATTGTGCTCAGCCCAGACGGAAATGCGGTGGCGGCGCTTATTGGCGTCGGCGGTTTTCTTGGCGTCGGCCAGAAGGATATTGCCGTCAGTCTCGATCAATTGGCATGGGTGACTCGCGCGGACAACAAGCGGTGGCTGGTTGTTGCGAGCAGCAAAGAGGAACTGAGCGGCGCTCCCACGTTCGATCGCACTAGTTTGCTCAGGGACGGCGCATCCGATCCCGTCAAGGGACCGGCTACGGAAGTCGCAACGAATGCTAAACCGGAAAGCGTGGTTAATAAGGCTGCTTCGGATATCAGGAGCGCGCTCAAGGCTGTTCCGACTGCATCGATAAGCTCTGAAAAGTTGATAGGTTCAGCGGTCTATGGCCCCGATGACAAGCAGCTCGGCAGCGTGGCAGATACATTGATGGCAGGTGACGGCCAGGTCGACGCTTTCGTCGTGGATGTTGGTGGCTTTCTTGGACTAGGCAAAAAGCCGATCGCAATCTCGATTGAAAACCTCGATCTGCTCGCCGATGACAATGGAAAAATTTCCGTTTTTACGCCGTTTACCAAGGACGAGCTTGAGAAGCACCCGGCCTATTCGGCAGAGGCATATAAGGCCGACAGCGAGAAGATTCTGCTTCGCGGTGCGGCCGAATAGAGTCAGATGCCGACTGCCTGTGTTTAGGCCTTTCGTAAACATCCTTGCCGCGGTCATGGTCCTTTTCGAGGTCTTCGCCTCATGATGAGGTTTGGATCGGGGTCTCAAGCAACGAAGTGCGGCCGAGCCGCCTGCCTGCAGCCCATGCAACGAGGTCACCACAACCACCGTCCCGGCGGAGATATCACAGGTTCCGCTGCGGGCCGATAAACTGGCAGGATTAAGTGAGGCTTATGCGTTCGTTTCGTTCCATTCGAAGGTTGTCCCATCTACCCAAATGCAATGAAGCAGGATTGAGAGTTTTCGGGCTACCGCGACTTTGGCCTTGGTGGACGGTCTTTGTAAAAAAGGGATCAACCATCTTTGCGTGGCGGAGACCGAGATTGATTTTGGACGCCACTACAATGCTCCATTAACGCCCAATTACTCGAACGTGTGGGCTGCCTCGTCGGCCCACACCTTAAATTTGGTCAAAACGTTTGGCCCGAATATATTTGTGAGCGGCACGTCGGCCGCGTCCCGGCCATGTGCAACCTTGATACGCCCGATGCGAGGGGCGTTGTTGCGCGGATCGAATGCGTGCCATTGACCACCCAGAAACACTTCCATCCAGGCACAAAAGTCCATCTCCGCATACGGGGGCGGCAGCCCGATATCGGTAATGTATCCGGTACAGTACCGTGTCGGGATATTCAGGCATCGACAAAGCGCAACGGCGAGATGCGTGTAATCCCGGCAAACACCTCGGCCTTCGCCAAATGCCCCATAAGCCGTGCGTGTCGGATTGGAATATTCGTATCCAAAATGGATATGGTGATGCACGTAGTTGCAAACCGCCTGAACACGCTGCCACCCGGGCGCGCGATGTTCGAACAGCTTCCAAGCATTATCGCTCAACAAATCCGTCTCACAGTATCGGCTACCCATGAGATAGACGAGTGTGTCGTCCGGAAGGTCCTGCACGCGATGTTGAACGGCATTAAGCACGACAGGATCAGGTCCGCCGCTGTCGTTCACTAGGGCATTCGTGCTGAGGCTGAATGTGCCTGCTGGTGCGACAATCCGATTACACCAGTTTCCAAACTGATCGTGGTACCCGCTGGCTCGGATTGCGGGTGACGTGGTGAATGTTTCAACGTCGATCAAATCGGCCACACGGGAATGGTGAACGTTCAATATCGCAATCAGCGGTGTTTCCTGCGGAAACTCGAATGTCAGTTCACACCCGACATGTAATCTCATATGCGGCACTCCGTTGGTTGTATCCAACAATGCAAAGCGCGATTCGAAATATTGCAGATGCACACGCTTGAATGTAAGTTTTTTGACAGAACAGCGTCCCCAAGGCCATCGCACCGGTGCCGACAGTACCAACAACGGAAGCGGATCATCGCGTCAAGGGAAGGCACAGTGATTGCAACTAGGCTTCTCGTCTGATCGTTCCGTTAAAGCCGGTTTATGCCATGCGGTATTAGAAGCAGATCCTAGCCTCATTGGCATTTTTCTAATCAAGCGGATTAGAGCCTCTTTTCTGCGACGTAAATATCGGCTTCCTTGGCAGCTTCGATAAATGCTGACCGAGCAGCGGTGCACATGATCTTGCCCTCCAATGCCTCAATGCAGGCCTGCTTCGCCTCAACGAACTTCTTGCCCGTCTTGATCGGCCAATATATTTCCAGGAAATCCGCTGCCTCTTCTACCGACGAAATGTTCCGCGTGCCGCCGAGGGGTTCAGTCTCTATCGTAACGTATGGAAATGGCAGATCGCGCATACCCAGAAACGTGGATATTTGATGGAAGTTCCATGGAAGACCGGCTTTTCCCTATGCGGCCAATAGCGGATCAATCAACTTGACCGCGCTCTAATCTATCGTGGAAATGAACCAGCGGAACGGACATTCCCTTCATACTGAGATCCCACCCGAGGACGACGGGCTGGATCGGCACAATGAAATGCCAGCATGATCGCCGTCAAGCGCGAACGGATGATCGAACCCTTGCACCTTGATAAGCCCTCAGAAATTTGAAAGGATTGGTTCTGGTGGGGAGGTTCTGCCATGGCCGCTAAGACGCTACTGCGGCGTGCAAGGCAGCAGGGTCGCGGCCGCCGCGCGCATGCGCCTTCTGAAATTCCGATGAAGGGTTGGAAGGATATTCTCCACAGAGTGTACGGCTCATTGTGGGAAGACCGGATCATGTTGATTGCGGCAGGAGCAACATTCTATTTGCTGCTCGCGCTGTTTCCGGCGCTTACAGCGTTCGTGTCGGTGTACGGTTTCCTGGCTGACCGCGCCACCGTCGCAGGTAACACCTCACTCCTCGCCGGCATTCTTCCGGCGGACTCGGTTAGTCTGATCCGATCCCAGCTTGAGGCTCTTGCAGCGCAGGATACGAAAGTTCTCAGTCTCGGGTTCTTCATCGGACTTTCGGTGGCACTGTGGAGTGCGAACAATGGCATCAAGGCAATATTCGAAGCCTTGAACGTTGCGTATAGCGAGAATGAAACCCGCAGCTTTGTGCGCGTTAATCTGGTTTCGTTTGTTTTCACGTTCGGCAGTATGTTTTTTGGAATTATCCTGATCACTGCGCTGGGTATTATCCCACACGCGTTGGCGCTGCTTGGCCTGGACGGTTGGAATGCGGTGCTGATTAGCTTGGCCCGCTGGCCTTTAATTGCCGTCGTTGTCGCAGCCGCCGTCTCCGTCTTTTATCGCTTTGGGCCAGACCGCGAGCAGCCCAAATGGCGCTGGCTGTCGTGGGGGGCCATTCTTTCCACATTGGTGTGGCTGATCACATCGGCGGGCTTCACATTCTATCTCGCCAATTTTGCCGATTACAATGCCACCTATGGCGCGCTCGGTGCGGTTGCCGGCCTGATGGTATGGACATGGATCTCGGTGATCATCCTCATCCTCGGCGCTGAACTGAACGCTGAACTGGAACATCAAACAGCGATCGATACGACCATCGGAGATCCGGCTCCCATGGGAGAACGCGGAGCCGTGGTTGCCGATACACTTGGCGCATCTGCAAATGAGACGAGGCGCTAATAGCAGTTAAACGCGGCCATTCCAACGCGCCGGGTCTGCTGGGCGGCGCGATAAACCAAAGCGTGAACTTCGTCTTTTTTGGCCTTACCCTTCCAAAAAATGCCCCATCGAATTCAGCGGAGCAATCTCATCGCAGATGATCTTTAGGATCGCCAACATGGGAACGGCGAGGATGGCGCCGGGCACGCCCCACATCCAGAACCAGAAGATCAGTGACAAAATGACCAGAACTGGATTGAGCGTGAAACGCCGGGCGAGCAGCATGGGCGTAACGATTTCGCCTTCGATCAAATGGATCAATAGGTAGAGCCCTGCGGGCAAAAAAGCTGTCCAGGTTCCATCGATGCCAAGCAGACCGACAAATACGAATATGGCTACACCAGCGAACGGACCCAGGATCGGCACATAGTTCAGGACAAAAGCCAAAACGCCCCACAAGATCGGATCGCCCAGGCCCGTTGCCCACATTGCCGTTCCGGTTGCAAGGCCCACCAACCCGTTCATAAAGGTGATGGTCACAAGATAGGCAGAGATATCTTGCTCAACCTGCTGTGACAGGGCGACCATCTGGCGCTTGTCGCTGAAACGGGGAATGATCTCGACGGTTCGCCGCAGGAACGTGTCGCCGGAAATCAAAAGAAAGAACAGGATCAAAATGGTCTCGAACAACCCGCTTGCGAAGTGCTGCGTTCCCTGGAGCAGGATAGCGGACAGATTGAAGCCGGCATCGGCTTGTCCGCCGTCGATTTGATGCATGAAATTCTGGAAGGTCTGGATCGGTTTGCTCAGAAAATGAAGACGTTGTTGTAGCCTCTCAATACCTTCGGGCAGACGGCCTGCCCATGACGAGGCCGGCCCCGATACGGCAGCGCCAAGACCCACGATAAGACCAAATAAGGTCAGAATGACCGTGAGTGCCGCAAGCGGTCGGGGGACGCGGAGCCTTTCCAGTTGCCGCATTCCCGGCTGGAACAGAAGCTTTAGAACGAACGCAAGAATGACTGGCAGCAAGATCTCAGCGGCGACATAAGCCGCCGTCAAACTCGCGAGAATCAAGAGACAGGCCAGAATGACAAGCTTCGGATCGGCGGTGAAGGGTCCCGCTTCTTTTGTCAGATCGGAGATGTCGACCGGCGTCGCTTTGCTGGTAGGAACAGTCCCAGAAAAGATTGACTTCCTCATCGATGCCTCCTCAAGCACGACACCTCGCGGTACCTGCAATTGCCGCCTCACCTCTAAATCCAAGCGAAGAATGAAGGCCTTCATCATCATTCTACGGAGTTTCTTCACCGGCAGACCTGTCGCGCACCGGTCGTAATGAGCGTTGGATGGGCGTATTTGTTCTTATCTCGTCATCCATCGCCTCAAGCGATTTTCTCATAATCTTGTCTCGGAGGGGCCCAGCGAAACGCTAGCCACGCCCCATGGATGTCGCTAAAACGCGCTGTTGTGAAAGCGGTTCCATCTTCGGAAAAGTGACGTCGCCCCGGGCGCTAAATCGCAACGACACATTGGGATGACGATCGACACGCATTGGGAGAAATTGATGTGGACGCGTCGCTGCAAATGCCAGGTCCCGAACTATTCGACCGTCGCCGGGGTCGTGCGCTTTTCGGGTCAGAGCCGCATGACGATCTTCGCTCGATGCCTCAAAGTTTGGGACAAGTGTGGGCGACCCGCCGGCAGCCCGACTAAACCGGGCCATTACTCGGCGAATAGCCATTTGTCACGGACGACATGGCTGGGTGCCAGTCTATAAGCTGTTGCCCCTAAAGTTAGAACACAAATCAAATCGGGTTTTTCCTGATGTCTTGGGGAGGTTTCCCCGTTTCTTCGACGTGGTGTGTTTGGAGCAACATGAACCAGGCATGCGTTAGCGGAACTTTGTTTTGGGGACAGGGTTGGCTATCGACGATGCCCGCAGCGCGCCGCCTATTGTCACACTATTTCAATAGGCTGGACTATATTTCCAAGTGGAACCAAGGGCGGCGTTGACCGTTTAGCTTTATGAAAGAAGCTTTCAAGGAGTTTACCCATGGGTAGCACAAGCGACAAAGTTTCCGGAATGGCCAATAAAGCAGCCGGCAATATCAAGCAGGCTGCCGGCAAGGCAACCGGTTCCAGGGAAATGCAGGCAAAAGGCAAGATGCAGGAGATGAAGGGCGAGGGCCAGGAGGCCAAAGGTAAAGCCAAGGATGCTGTGAAAAAGATCATCGATAAAGCGTAATCCGGTTTCGGACCGGTTGTTTGGTCCGGCGCCGTACCGCGATCGAAGAGCCGGGAATGAATCTTGAGTAAAAAGACAAGCAAGTCTGAAGATCAACTGGCCGCCGAAGCAGACGTTGACAGCTTTCGAAGAGACCTTGGCCCATTCGTTGTTGCCGCTGAACAAACGCGAATGGCGATGGTCTTTACCGATGCCAGGGAACCAGCCAATCCGATCATTTTTGCCAATGAAAGTTTCCTCGCACTATCGGGATATGAGCGTGACGAGGTCCTCGGTCAAAGTTTCAATTTCCTGATCGCGCACGCCTCCGATGCAGAGGATTGGCACAAATTGAAGCCGAGTTTGAAGGTCATTCGGGCGATGGCGCGGAAATTCGCTATCGACGCAAGGATAGCAGCGAGTTCTGGGCGGCGCTTTTCATCAGTCCCGTTCGCGATGAAGGCGGCGCGATTGTTCAGTATTTTGCTTCTTTCGTCGATCTCACCCGGCACAAGGAAGAAGAAGCTCACTCGAGGATGCTGATCAATGAGCTCAATCATCGCGTGAAGAATACCCTTTCAACCGCGCAATCGATTGTCTGGCAGGCCTTGCGGACGGCGACCGATCCCAACTTTAATTCGAGAGGCGATTGAATCAAGGTTGCACGCGCTGTCGCGGTCGCACGACATGCTTACGCTTACAAATTGGCAAAGCGTAGGTTTGCTCGATGTGGTCAACGATGCGCTGGAACCGTTCGTGGTGACAGACGGCCGCAAGGATCGCATTGTCATCAACGGCGACAACATTCAGTTCCACCCAAAGGCCGTTCTGGCGTTGGGGATCGCGCTCAACGAACTTGCAACCAATGCCGTGAAGTATGGTGCATTTTCCAATGGCACGGGATCGGTCCTGATCCAGTGGAAACTTGAACCGACGCTGGAAGGCAAGGAGCTGATTCTGCTCTGGCAAGAGCAGCACGGACCAGCCGTGTTGCACTCCTTCCCGCAGGGGCTTTGGATCACGCATGATCGAAAACGGTTTAGCGCAGGAACTTGAAGGTGAAGTGCATCTCGATTACCGGCCGGAGGGCCTTGCTTGCACCATGAAATTTCCCGTTCCCCAAGATGCCCGCAATGGATAAATTGCTCGCTGGCCGGCGCATCCTTGTCGTTGAGGACGAAGTACTGGTCCTTATGATGATTGAAGACATGCTGGCTGACCTCGGATGCCGGTCTGTGACCACAGCGACCAGGGCCGATCACGCCGTTTCCCTGATTGAGAACCAATCTTTCGACGCAGCCATGCTGGACATGAACCTGAATGGCCAAACAAGCCGCTCTGTCGCAGACGCGCTCGCCATGCGGGCTGTCCCCTTTGTCTTCGCCACCGGCAATAGTATCAAGGATATTTGGGATGGATACGGCGACCGGGCGATAATCCGAAAGCCATTCATGTTTGAGGAACTGGTCGATACGCTGACGTGTCTTTTGCGCAACTCATCTATGGGATGAGATTCTTGAGCTCGGTTGGGTATGGCAAACTACGCATGCCGAAAAACCCAGACCGAGAATTTCCGGCTCCGGCAGACGTTGCCACCTGATCGCTAACCTAAGGTTGGGCGGGCGTGGGTGTTCATTCTCTGACGTGGATATCAGCCTCCTTTGCAGCTGGTGCTGTCACATTGTTTGAAGGGTAGACGCATTAAGGCCCGTACTTAGAGTTTCAGACGAGCTGGCCACAGACGGCCTTCCACTGAGCCATGGCCTGCAGGCGGTGGTTGCGAATTTGGTTGGCAGAGGTTTTGTGTGATCTGGAACGAAGAGATTGCGGACGGCGGAGAACAGCGAACGAAATGCTGCAAGCTTTCTATTGAACGGAAGCCCTGTCGCATTCGTTCCCGCTTTCTAAACGGCAGATGAGAGTTCTCCGCCCGATTGTTCAAGCCTTTATGTGAGCGATGCTCGACATCCGGCATGACCTGGCGCTTTGCTGCTCGATAGGAGCGGAGTTTATCGGTTATTATCCGCTTGGGTGAAAGGCCTTGTTTCTTCAAGAGCCGGGTCAGCAAACGTCTGGCCGCCTTAGTATTGCGACGTTTCTGGGCGATCTCATCGAGCACATAACCATCTTGATCGACAGCGCGCCATAGCCAGCATTTCATGCCATTGATGCAACTGCAACCTCGTCGAGATACCAGACATCACTGCCCGAAGGTGACTTTCGGCGAACGCGCCGGGCATAATCGGAGCCATGTTTCCTGCCCCACCGGCGGATCGTTTCATAGGAGACAGCGATCCCGCGCTCGAGCAGCATTTCCTCAACGTGGCGCAGGCTCAACGGAAACCGGTAATAGAGCCAAACGGCGCGGGCGATAATCTCTGGCGGGAACCGGTGGTTTTTGTAATGGGCGATGGGCTGGTTCATCCAGAACCGTCTATCGATTCTTAAGCTAAAAACAATGTGACAGCACCCGCCCCACACATCAGGGATAAACTTTCAAAAAACGGGATCGAGGTCGTTGGTGGGTCTCCGGCTGAATTCGCTCAGTTTATTTCTTCCGAGCTTGAACGATGGGCTTGGCTCCGTACGTCCCCGTAATGCAAGCCGTCCTTCAATCCCAACACAACAGGCCCCGACTAAGTCTAGGAGCAGGATACAGATAGAGTGTATCTCGACATGTTGAAGTTCCAGTCTGGACGCGTCATTGACGCGCGGTGGTGGAGGCACCGCCCTTCTGGGGTGCCTCCACCACCGCGAAGCCATTCGACCGCCGGCGTGAGGACCAGCATGCATGGAGGGAGGCCCTCTGATTTACCCATAGAACCCGTACGTTCGCAAACTCTAACCAGAAACCGATTGATCTGACGTGTCGCTGGATCAGGAGTACATCCGGGTTCTTTGCGGCATCTCATCTGTAAAGTGGTTAGTCAGTCCTACACCGATCTTAAAATCGTATCGGATCGCTAGCGGTCTACCCGGGACCGCATTAAATCAATGTCGGCAGAAGTGGCCGACCAGCCAAGCGAGCGCAGTGATCAGTGCTTTTTAGGCCATCGGCTCGCATCAGATGATGTAAATCTGGAACGGTTCAGTTCCCCGGGCCTGAATAACCTCACCAGCGCTTAGGCGGCCTTTTTATTTTTCGTCTCGGAAAGGTCCGTTGAGCCAGAACAGATTGAAGTCACGGTCAAAGCCGACACTGGACCGGAACAGTGGTGCGAAATTGGAATTTGCTGTCATAGTCATATCCTCCTTGAAGCAACATGACGCCGAGACGCCGAAGCTGACGCCTCCAGCGGTATCGATCCTACAGTCAGCGATCGACGCGGAATGATTTGGTTTGACAATTGGAGGAGTCAAGAAGGGCGCGCAAAAAATTATCGTTCCTCATCTTGAAACATCGAAGAGAGCGTTAATTTGACATTGGCAGGCTTTGAGCGTAGCTATGCGTTGTCGATATTGCTTGTTTGACTTTTGTTATCGTGCGCTGGCAGCGTGCCCTGGACGAACTTCCCCCTTCAAAATCGAATTCATCATCCGCGATGCTTTCTGCGTTGCGGTATTTTAAAATTGCTATGAAAGGGTTCGTTATGACCACTGGCACAGTTAAATGGTTCAATTCCACAAAAGGCTTCGGCTTCATCCAACCCGATAATGGCGGGACTGACGCGTTTGTGCATATTTCCGCAGTTGAACGCGCAGGTATGCGTGAGATCGTTGAGGGCCAGAAGGTCGGATATGAGCTGGAACGCGACAACAAGTCTGGCAAGATGTCGGCTTGCAATCTGCAAGCGATATAAAATTTGGTGACTGCTTTCCTTTGACCACGGATGTACTGGCACTGTCGAAAGCAAGCTAAGCAGAAAGGTCAGGCATTTGTCTGGCCTTTTTTATTTTCAAAGAACAGGGACCATCCAGCTGGGCCTCTGACAATGCTGAACAATAATTGATTCGTATCAACGGAGGTTTGGATGCCAGACCCGGCTAATGAATTGCAGGCGATTAATACAGCGTGGCAAATTGCCATGCAGGAAATTTTACGGATGGTTGTTCGGGATATTTATAAAACGGGCGATGAAGGCATTTTCAAATCGCACATCAAACGTATTGAAGAGGCCGCCGTGGATAGTATTTATAGCGGCTTAATGCTTCGGGGAACTGACGAATGGACGGAAACGCTTGTCAAAGAGAAAGCCAGCAACTTCGTTACAACCCTGCTGACTTCATTCACATATGATCGGGCCTAGCAGCGACCAGAACTCGGTGAGAGATGCTTATTCCCCAGCACACCCCATGCATGGCAATCAACTCCACGCAGTGTCCTCTTTGGGCCGATATTGTTGAAAAACTCGGCATTGCCGATGCTTGGGACGCGTGATTCAATCCTCTGAGTGATTTGCAGGGGATCAGGCGAATGATGGGATGTCAGGCGGTTTCGGCGCAGCTCTTCTACGACTTCTGCCTCGATGATTATGTCCCTGCGGACCATCTGCTGCGCGGGATCGATCGTCACCTCGATCTCGATAGCGTTCGAGCACAGTTGAAGCCTTTTTATAGCAACACTGGGCGGCCCTCAGTTGATCCTGAGCTGATGATGCGAATGCTGATTATCGGCTACAGCATGGGTATCCGGTCGGAACGGCGACTTTGCGAGGAGGTCCATCTCAATCTCGCATATCGGTGGTTTTGCCGCCTTGGCCTGGACGGAAAGGTACCGGATCATTCCAGCTTTTCGAAGAACCGTCATGGCCGGTTCCGGCAAAGTGATATCCTCCGGCACATGTTTGAGACTGTGGTGGAACGGTGCCTTGCCCAAGGGCTGGTGGGAGCAGAAGGCTTTGCGGTTGATGCCAGCCTGATCGCGGCGGACGCCAATAAGCAGCGTTCGGTGCCCGGCACTGAATGGAAAGCCGAAGACGATGCTGGCCGCTCGGTTCAGGAATATCTGGCGGTTCTGGATGACGCGGCTTTTGGCGCTGCCTCGCCGGTGACGCCGAAGTTCATTTCGCAATCCGACCCGGCAGCTCAGTGGACAGGTGCTCATAAGGGGCATGCCTTCTTCGCCTACGCCACCAATTATCTGATCGATACTGATCACGGTGTCATCCTTGACGTCGAGGCTACGCGAGCGATCCGTCAGGCGGAGGTCGGAGCATCCCGCACGATGATCGACAGAACCGAGAACCGCTTCGGCTTGAAGCCAGGCTATCTGGCAGCCGACAGCGCTTACGGTTCTGCTGACAATCTTGCCTGGCTAGTCAAGGAAAAGGACATCGCGCCGCACATTCCGGTGTTTGATAAATCCAACAGGACCGACGGGACCTTCTCGCGTTCGGACTTCACCTGGGATGGCGAGAATGATCGCTACATCTGCCCGGCAGGCGAAGAGCTCAAGCAGTTTCACCGAACCTATGCATCGCCCAGATCGGGGATAACGAGTGAAGGGACGCGGCTCTATCGCGCCAGCAAAAAGAACTGCGACGCCTGCGAATTCAAACAGCGCTGCTGCCCGAATGCGCCTGCTCGCAAGGTGCCGCGTGATCTCAACGAAGATGCCCGCGATGTCGCCAGAGCTATTGCCGCCACACCCGCTTACGAGCGGTCCCGGCATCGCCGCAAGAAGGTCGAGATGCTCTTCGCTCACCTCAAACGCATTCTCCGGATGGCGCGTTTGAGGCTGCGAGGTCCATGTGGTGCGCGAGACGAATTCCTGCTTGCAGCAACCGCCCAGAACCTCAGAAGGCTGGCGAAACTCAGACCACAAAGGCCACCACACGGCGTCATTGCTGCATAAAAGCGGCCAGAAAGGATACCCTACGCGAAAGTGCGGGGCAGATAGCCCATCATCCCTACCGGAAGGATGCTGCAACAGCCCGATGAACAGCTACCTGGCCGAGTTTTTCAACGATATCCGCCGGATGCGGCCAGTATGATCGCCTTGAACGGATACGTTGGCTTTGACAGTCTCCATACGCGAATTGACGAGGACAATTGCGAGAACGACGTTTCGATCTCACCGACCTCCGGCTGTCGCCTTCCACGTTGCACGTCCAGAACCCAGCTGGAGGATCGGCGGAAAATCGCCGGCATGAGATCATGCTTGAAAGCACGCTCTCGATTGGATGTCGAAATGAAATACGTGACATCGGTCAACTGGTTCTAGCGGCCGCCTGAACTGTCGGACGAAGCAGTCGGGTGGCTGCTTCCCAGTCCACGGCCTTTGAGAAAAAATAGCCCTGGCCGAACTCACAGCCAAGCGCGTGCAGTTGCCGGGCCTGTTCGGATGTTTCGATGCCTTCGGCAATGACGTCGATTCCAAGTCCTGCGGTAATTTCCAGCAAACCTTCCGTTATGATGATTGCAGGGTCTCCAGGGACCAATCTTTTGACAAAAGTCTGATCGATCTTGATGATGTCAACAGGCACGGTCATCAGGTGGGTGAGAGAGGCAAAGCCCGTTCCGAAATCATCCAGCGCGACATGAAGGCCGAGGTCTCTCAGCGACTTTATCTCCCTTGCAAGGAAGTCCTCCTGCTGGCCGAGATAAACCGATTCTGTGATTTCCAAAACGATATGCTGCAATGGGACCCCTGCCCAGCCAAAGATCTCGCACACTCGCTCTTTAAGATTGCCCGTGTGAAAATCGGAGGCTGAGAGGTTGATTGCCACGCTGTGAAAAGGCACATCCATATCCAACCATCTGCGGACGTCTGCGGCAACAAGCGTCATCATGCGCTGAGTGAGCTCGGCGGCTACATGTGCGTCTTTGGTGGCTTCATTGAAATTGACAGCTTCGATAATCTCTCCCGTCGCCGTGGTGATGCGGCACAGGGCCTCGAAGCCCGCCAAGTCTGTGCTGCCGAGGCGAATGATCGGCTGGTAGTGCGGAGAAATCCTATCATCTGCGAGCGCTTGGCTAACCTGTCGTATAGCGTGGAAGCGGCGCGTCAATGCGGTGCCCTGGTCTCCATGGTACTCAACGAACCGCCCGCGGTTTTGCTCCTTGCCGTGATAGAGAGCGATATCAGCCTTCCGCCGAACGTCGTCTGGACTGTCACCAGGTTCCGAAGTTGCGCCGCCAATGGTCACCTTCGGAAAGACGACATGACCGTTGCAACTGCAGGGCTGTTCCAAGACGGACAGGACTGTCAAAGCCTCGCCCTTCAGATCGGAGCCATCCTGATGACCAACCACAATTGCAAACTCATCGCCGCCCAATCTGAAGATCAGATCAGACCCTGTGACCGACATGAGCCTGTCCGCCACAACTTTAATCAGGTCATCGCCCGCACTATGGCCAAACGTATCGTTGACCATCTTCAGATTATCGATGTCGGCGAGCAGGATTCCAAACGGTCGTCGCAAACCCTGTTCGATTAATTTTTCATTGAACCGCGCCCGGTTTCCCAATCCCGTGAGTGCGTCGGTGTAAGTGAGGCGTTGCCTCTCCTTTACCCGCTCGTGTCGCTCGAAGGCGATCGAACAAAGATGAACGCAGGCGCCGACAATGTTCTCTTCAAGCTCGCTGGGTCCGCGCTGATCGAAATAATAAAAGGCAAACGTGGCCACCACCCGGTCAGCATTTAAGATCGGAGTCGACCAGCATGCTTTGAAACCAAGCGGGTGGACCAAAGCTTTGAAATCACGCCAACGGACATCGGTTTCAATATCAATGGCAGAGACTGCCTCTTGATAGTAGGCCGCGGTCCCGCAAGATCCCGAAAAGGGTCCGATCTCGATACCGTCAAAGGCCGACGAATAGGCAAGCGGCAACGTGGGGCCTGCAAGGGGGCGGAGTCGCCGTTGGTGATCGACGGCGACCACAGAACACACCATGCGAGGGACCAGCGTCTCGACTTCCCGACACAAGCAATCAAGAGTTTCCTTAAGCGAACTGCCAGTGGCAATCATTTCGAGGATAGTGTTCTGAAGCTGAAGCATGTGATGTCGCTTATTTTGGCGGAAGAAGTAACGTAACAGATTTCCGATCATCTTTTATCTTGTTGAACGACGGCTTAACGCAATTTTGTACAGAACGGTTCAGCCAACCGTTCCAAATTTTTTGAAAATTGATTAACCCCCTTGCGCCCTTGACGTTGAAAGACCGGCGGTTTGGGTGTCACGCGCTCCGATCGTTATATAGGCCAGGCAAGACTCTACCGGTGGTGTTCCAGCGTCTTGACACTCACTGCCATCAACTTCAGCACGACAGTGGCAGCAGCGTTGAAGAATGTCCTTGCTGGCGCAGTTTGGTCGAGACAGCCGCAGAAAGTCGAGGAGGTCATTATCTGGACCAACTATTGCGTTTCCGAGCATAGACCCAGGCGTTGCCGTAGGGTTCGCCACGTTCTGCCGCACCGCCAAACCTGTGTGGTCAAGGTCGTCAAGGAACCTGTCCTGGGCGAAGGATCGCGACCAAGAAACGCATCTGCTGCCAGACTTCCAACTCCGAAACCCGCTGAACACTTCAGCCGGTTTTTGTGCGCTGGCCTCTTTCAGCGAAATCGGTACCTTTTCGCTGCAGCAGAGTCCCCCGCCTCCGTTCGCGAACATAGACTCGAACCATCTGTGAATTCGGGATTATCGGTTTTGACCAGTTTTTTGCGATGCAGATGAGATAGGATCAACCGCACCGCGCGCTCCGAAGCCTGGAGGTTTTCGGCCAGCTCGGCGATCGCCACCGTGTGCCCAGAGCATGATGACGGGATGTTGCGCAAGACTTGCAGTTCCTGGAAGGTGGCCGATTTTGCCATTATCTCTTTTGTGTGCATTTTTTAGAGGGGTCGCGCGCCGAGTGGCTGAGAAACATCTCCAACGGCATGTTTCGATGAATTAACTCAGATACTCGACGTACGTGATTTTAGTGTGAAAAACTGGAGAACTCATATGCGGGATCACGACACATCATAAGTGTCTGGTGTCACTTGAATGGAATCGAACGCACGACACACAGAGTCCCGGCTGTTCTTTATCGTGGGACGTGTCGGCACCCTCCTTTCGAAAAGGCCGCCCATAACGGATTTCTAGTCGTCTACAATCGCCGATCTGCATCGACGCAGCGTACTCCTCGAATATAGCTTCCCTTCCCCTTAATGGAGCTCAGGAAGATTCCTGAACTACACTAGGGGTTTTCACTCAGGCTGTGCCTCAGAATTTCACCTTGAACCCGGCCGTGCCGTTGAGGCTGTAGCTGTCGGCGAAGTGAGACAGGCTGGTGTTGATGGAAACCTCGCTGTAGATCGAATACTTGTCATCATTCCAGTTATAGCTGCCGCCGGTGCCAATGCCGCCCCACGTCCGATCATTCTCGCTGGCAAAGTTTACGCCTGATACTTCAACTTCCGTCCCATCCAGGAACTCATAATAAAGATTGGCGATACCATAAAGGTGCGTGCGGGTTGTCGTTCCTGAAGCACCCTCCCAGGCATTTTCATAATCTGCCGAAAGTCCGAGACGACCCTTGAGGCTCTCACCCGACCCGAGAGAAACATCAGCGCCGAAGGGGTCGGTAAAGGCGTCAAAGTCTACATTGGAATATGCGAGCTGGGCCTGCGGGGTGAGCGTCCAGCTCTGGTTCAAAGCAAGCCTTTTGCCGGTTTCCAAGCTGAAGGCGTAGCCGAAACCATCATTGCCATTCGAAAGACTACCAAGGACGCCGGAAGACAGGTCACTTTCGTACCATGTCGCCTGCGCCTGCCCGTCAAGGTAAAAGCCATTCTGGCCATACCAGGTCAGCGTACCGCCCACTCCGTAGCCATCAGTATCGACCTCGCCATTGCCGAATAAGGAGGAGACATCTGCGGATGCATTGCCATACTGCGCGGTGATGCTTCCGATGAGTTTGCCGCTCTCGCTTTCATAAAGCTGCCCATCCAGACCGCTTTGGATCTTCCATGTGTCCAAATCGTAATCGGTGGCACTCGTTGACGTTCTTGGGTCAAAGCGTCCATGTGCGCCTTCGATGCGCGCCCACAAGCCGCGTCCCTCGATCAAGGCCGGCCCGCCGTCAGAAGGCTGCGGAGCCGGCTCGATTGTCCCGGGTCCATCACCTTGCGACAGCATTCCATTGCCGGCGCCCGACCAATAGCGATTGCCAACGCGTTGCTGCAGTGTCGGCAGTCCGTTGAGACCGAGCAATGTCTGTGCATACGCCTCATAGACGGGAACGCCAGGTTGGTAGAGCGGCGAAAATGGCGGGGAGGTTGGATCTGCAGGATCTGTAGGATCGGTCGGATCCGCAGGGTCGGCCACGGCGGAACGCAGGTACCAGCTACCATCGGTTGGCGTCGCGATGCCATTCTTGTATAGCCGGTAGGCATAGGCGCCGCCAATGACGGCCTCGTCGCCCTCAAAGACATAGTCGCCATCAAGCGCAAAGCTGCCGGCGGAAGAACCGGCAACATCGATCACCCGTATCCCTTCCACTGTCGGTGCTCCGCTGCCGCCAACATTCGCCACAACAAGCGTTGTCGACCCTGACGTGTCACCGAGGACAACGAGCCTGTCCGTCGTTGAAGCGTCATCGCCGAGCGCCGTATTCAACCGCAAGGTCCCGTCGGCGCCCACATAGTTGCCGCTGACAGTCAACGTTGCTCCCGGCGCACCACCAACATTGACCAGTCCGGCATTGGTAAGCACGCTCACGGTCTGATCGAATCCGGCCGCATCGAGGGTTCCGCCAGCAAGCACGGAAGTCGGGGAATTGGGACTAAAGGCGTTCGTTGCGCCAGCCGCGAGCCTTCCGGCCTCGACCGTTGTTGCACCGGCGTATGTGTTCTGTGCGGTCAGGATTGTCGTTCCGCCGCCGATCTGCCTGACGTTACCCGAGCCTGAGATCACACCGTCGAAGTTCAAGCTGTCGGAACGATTGAAAGCAAGGGAGCCATCGTTAGCGACATTTCCGACGATAGAGCCCGAAGTTCCGCCATTGCCGAGCTGCAAGGTTCCGGCGTTGATGATGGTCCCGCCACTATAGGTATTGTTGCCGGTCAGGATCGTGGTGCCCGAACCGTTCTGCTCCACGGCACCCGAACCGGAAATGACTCCCGGCACTAAAAATGCATCGGAGCGGTTGAAGGCAAGGAGGCTGTTGTTCAACACATCGCCGGCGATCGAGCCGCTGGTTCCGCCGTCGCCAAGCTGGAGGATACCTGCGGAGATCACGGTGCCACCACTATAATCGCTGTTGCCCGTCAGGACGAGAGAGCCTGTTCCTGTCTTGGTCAGCCCGCCCGGGCCGGTTACGCCCTGTGCCAATGTCGAATCGAAAGCCTGCGTATCAATCGTGCCGCCCCCGACATTCAGGGTCACCGCGCGATCCGCCGACAAGTCGAAACTGCTGTTTAATCGCAGGGTGCCACCATTGAAACTGACACCGCCGGTCGAAGCGCCCAGCGCATTGTCAGCGCCGACTGCAACAACGCCGCCATTGATGAAGGTTCCGCCGGAATAGGTGTTGCCGGCCGCAACCGAAGGCTCAAGTGTAAGGACCCCAGCGCCGGTCTTTTCGACGGCACCGGTCCCGACGATCTGACCCACATAGGTGCCATCATCGGGCTGGGCAAACCGTACAAGGCCATTATTGGTGATGTTGGCGACATTGTTAGCGGGAAGAAGCTGCGTTGGCAGAGCCTGCGCACGTGCTTCCAGGGTACCGGCTGGATCGATGATCACCTGGCCGGTGTAGTTGGTGTTTGCCCCGGTCAGAACGAGCGTGCCGTTTTGGACCGTAGCCACAGTGACACCGGTGATCGTGCCTGTCAGCGTCCATGTGCCGAGATCGTTTTTGACGAGGCTTTCAAATCCGTTGAAGTTGCCAGCCATGGACGATTGCCCGTCGCCGCTGAGGAAGATTGCATCAGTGCCGCCGCCACCGGTAAAATTGCCGGTAACGGTCGATCCTGTATACAGACGCAAGATATCATTGCCGTTGGCGAGATTGATACTGCCGCGAATTGTGCCCCTATTGGTAAAGTCGAGCGCTCCTGCCCCCGATCCGCCGATGACCGTGCTGGTTGTTCCGTTGCCCGCTTCAATAATGCCGGTTTCATTGTTGATCACGGTGTTGAGACCGGACGTATTCTGGGACCAGATAGCGACAGAATTGTTTGCGTCGATCAGGCCACTATTGGTGAGTACATTGCCGGTGCCCTGGAAGTTCACTGCTTCCGCGCTGCCCTGGGTTCCCAGAGCAAGGAGCTGGCCTCCCTGTTCAATCGTCAGAGTACCATTGTTGTTGATCTCAACGGCGTTGCCACCCGTATTGTAATTGCCAGTGGTGGAGATTGCCGTCGCGCTGACGAGGCCGCCACCGGCAATGGTGATGGCCGCATTATTTCGCAGGCTGATGGCATTCAAATCGCCCACAGCAACCTGGGAACCAGGACCAACATTCACGGTGATGTTGTCTGCAGCAGCAGAATTGCCAGCGCCAACTGTGCTGGTAAAAGGATCTCGGCGCTGCGGCATCGCAAGTGATGACACCCCCAAGGGTGACGCAATCGGCAAACGCCACCGCCGGCGCCATTAATGAGCCTCCGGTGAAGACAGCAGCGAGGATTGGTAACCGGGCGGCCGATGATGCCAAAGCGGAATGAAGTCTCTGCATGCTGATCTCCTGAGAATCTTTTTTGACTGTCTAGCGTAGAACCATTCAATTGCCTGTGTTCAATCGGCAACAAAATTTAAATCTTGAAGTAAACTTTGAACTTCTCCCTGAAACTGCTTGGGGAACACGACAATCCTTGCCGTTGCGGACCCGCCAACCGCGTCGTGGAACCGTTAACAATGCGAGACCCATCGATGCCGTCACCTTGCAGAATCCGTTTGATCTGCCGTGGCCCCCGGGACACGCGTCACTTTTTCGGTGTCCTCACTTTAGGTCTCGCCGATCCGGATCAATCCGCAATGATGTAAATAGCCCGCCAGTGATGAGCTGGCGGGTCATTGTTGGCCCGGGCCTCAAAACTTCACCCTGAACCCCGCAGTGCCATTGAGACTGTAGCTGTCAGCGAAATGGGACAGGCTGGTGTTGATGGAAACCTCGCTGTAGAGCGAATATTTGTCATCATTCCAGTTATAGCTGCCGCCAGTGCCGATACCGCCCCAGGTGCGGTCGTTCGCCGTGGCAAAGTTCACGCCCGAGACATCGGTCTCGTTGCCATCGAGGAACTCATAATAGAGGTTGGCGATGCCATAGAGATTGGTACGGGTCAGCTTGCCGGCACCATCCTCCCAGGCATTCTGGTAATCGGCGGAAAGTCCAATCCTGCCCTTGAGGCTGTCGCCGCTGCCGAGCGACACGTCTGCCCCGAACGGGTCGGTGAAGTTGTCGATATCGACATTGGAATAGGCAAGCTGCGCCTGCGGCGTCAGGGTCCAGCTCTGGTCAAGATCGATGCGCTTGCCCGTCTCAAGGCTGAAGGCATAGCCGAAGCCATTGTTGCCGTCGGTAAGGCGGGTGCCGAGCGTGTCGGAGGTGAGATCACTGTCATACCAGGTCGCCTGTGCCTGTCCGTCGAGGTAAAAGCCGTTCTGGCCATACCATGTCAGCGCGCCGCCGAGACCATAGCCGTCGGTGTCGATCGAGCCATCACCGAAGAACGAGGAAATGTCAGCCGAGGCATGGCCGTAATGGGCGCTGAGGCTGCCAATCAACTTGCCGGCGTCGCTCTCGTAGAACTGGCCGTCAATCCCGGTCTCTACCTTCCAGGTGTCGATATCGTAATCGGCGGCCGTGGTCGAAGTCCTTGGCTCGAACTTGCCATGGGCACTTTCAATCCGCGCCCAGATGCCGCGCTGGTCGATAGCGACATCACCACCTTGCGAAGGTGCCGGAGCAGCTTCCAGCGTTCCGGGGCCATCGCCTTGTGCCAGTGCGCTGTTACCCGCCCCGGCCCAATAGCGATTGCCGACACGCTGCTGCAAGGTCGAGACACCATTGAGGCTCTGCAGCACCTGCGCATAAGCTTCATAGAGAGGCGTTCCGGGCTGGTAGATCGGACCGCCGGGTTCACCCGGTTCGCCAGGACTTCCAGGCTCGCCAGGGGCGCTCGGCGATGTCAGGCCCGATCGCAAGTACCAGTCGCCATCGCTCGGGGTGCTCACCCTGTTCTTCTGCAAGGTATAACCATAGGCCCCGGCAACAACCGCCTGCTGGCCGCCGATCACATAATCGCCGAGCAGGCTGAACGCGCCGTTCGAAGCGCCGCCGATATCGACGATCTTGATCCCTTCAACTGTCTGCGCACCAGTGCCGCCGACATTGATCACTTTTACATTGGTGCTGCCGGCCGTGTCGCCGGTAACCACCAGCCGGTCTGTCGGCGAGGCATCGCCGCCAAGCTCGGTCTCGATCTCGAGCAGACCGCCACTGCCGACATAGTTGCCGGCCACGGTCAATGTGCCGATGGAATTACCCGGCGCGACGGTGCCCGCATTGTTGGTATCGCAGACAGTGCCGATGCCTTGAAGCCGTCCGCCGGCAAGCACGTTTACATCGCCGCACAGGCTGCCATTGACAGCAAGCGTGCCGGCCTCGACAGAAGTTGTGCCCGTGAAGCCGGAACTGTCGGCGGTGAGTTCGGTCAGGCCCGCGCCGATCTGGCGGATCGAACCCGCGCCGGAAATCACGCCGGCGAAGCTCACGTTGTCCGAGCGGTTGAAGGCCAGTGTCCCGTCATTGGCGACATTGCCCTGGATAGAGCCGCTGGTCCCGCCGTCGCCAAGCTGCAGCGTGCCGCCGGTAATCGTCGTTCCGCCCGCATAGGTATTGACGCCGGTCAGCACCGTGGCGCCGGTGCCGATCTGGCTGACCGATCCGGAGCCGGAGATCAGGCCCGCAAAAGTCAGCGTGTTGGAGCGGTTGAACGCAAGCTCGCCATTATTCGTGACATCGCCGACGATCGAGCCCGTCGTGCCGCCATTGCCGAGCTGCAGCACACCGTCGCTGATGATTGTACCGCCCGTATAGGTGTTGTCGGCGGTCAGTACGACGTCGAGCGTGCCAATCTGGTTTACCAGACCCAAGCCGGAGATCAGTCCGTCGAACACCAGCCTGTCGGAACGGTTGAACGTCATCACGCTGTTGTTAACGACATCGCCGACAATGCTGCCGCTCGTGCCGCCATCGCCGATCTGCAGCGTCCCGTGCGAGATCGTCGTGCCGCCGGCATAGGTGTTCTCGCCGGCCAGCACGAGCGTGCCGAGGTCGGTCTTCTCCAGAGCTGCGTTGCCCTGGAGCACGGAGCCGATCGTGGTGGTATAGCCCGCCCCGTCCGCCGTGCCGTCGCCGACGCGCATGATCGCGGAGCCGCCGACGAGCGTTATCGGCTCGCCAGAGATGTTGTATCCATCCACGGCGAACTGCATGCCGGAGGTTTCGACCTGGCCGTTTGCATTGTCGACGGTCACATCGCCACCCTGGCCGGTGAAGATAGAGAAAGCGCCGTTCGAATAGGGAGCGTTGATTGTGCCCGTGTCTTCGGTCCAGTGATTGTTGTCGCTGAGGCGCCAAACGCCGTCGCCGCCCTGGATCAGGCCGTCGCCGGGCGCGGGATCGCCGTCCGGCCCGTCCCAGAAATTCAGCGTCACGCCCGTCAGGTTGACCAGATTGACCTGGTTCGCGACGGACGTCTGCACGACATGGTCGGGCGAGGTCTCATCAAGGCCGAGATTGGTCAGCGCGCCGTCATAGGAGATTACGCGGTAGATGCCGGGGCCGAAATTCCCGCCGCCGCTCTCCGCGACGTTTATCGTGCCATCCAGCACGAGGTCACCGTGCACGACCGTCAGGTCGTTGTATGCTCCACCCACCACATTTGCCTGGCCGAAATTATAGTTGAGGTTCGACAAATCGCCGAGCGTCAACCCGCCATTAATCGTGAATTTTCCAGGGGCAATGCCGAGATCGCCAGGATTGATCGCCCCGGCGACCCCGGCAGCGACAGTAACATCACCGCCGACCACGCCGATGCCGCCGAGAACACCGCCGTCCTCGATGGAGGTCAGACCCGTGGCGCCGGATTGGTTCCCATTGACGATCAGCGTCCCTTCGCGAATGTCCGTGGCGCCGGTATAGCTGTTGTTCGCGCTCAGGATCGTGGTTCCGGCGCCTAGCTGTTCGACAGTACCGGTTCCGGAGATCAGTCCTGAGAAGGCATAGGTGTTGGAACGGTTGAACGACAGCACGCCGTTGTTTACGACATCGCCGAGGATCGAGCCGCTCGACCCCCCATCGCCCAGCTGCAGTCTGCCCGCCGAGATCGTCGTGCCGCCGGTATACGTGTTGGCGGCAGTCAGCGTCAGCGTACCGGCGCCCGCTTTGGTCAGCGCGCCTGCGCCGCCGACCAGGCCCGACCAGGTGAGCGTCGCGCCAGAGTCGGTCTCGACCGTGCCGCCGGCCGCGCCCAGCGTGGCGCTGCGCATGGAGGTGAAGGACGCCATGCTCCGCAGCGTGGCTCCGTCGATCGTGACGCCACCCGCTGCGGCACCGAGATTGGCGTCCGCCGAGACGGCGACGGTTCCGCCATTGATGAAGGTCCCTCCGGCATAGGAGTTGGCGCCGTCCAGTACCAGCGCGGAGGCGCCGGTCTTGGTGAGCGCGCCGGCGCCGCCGACGACGCCGGTCAGCGTCAGGTCAGCGAGCGTCTCAAACGTGCCGCCAGCGGCAAGCAGCGTCACGCCGCGCGCTGAGGCAAACGCGCCTGTATTGCGAAGCGTGGCATTTTCGATCGAGAGCGCTCCTGCGGCAGCGCCGAGATTGACGTCGCTAGCGACCTGCAGCACGCCGCCATTGATCGTCGTGCCGCCGGTATACGTATTGGTACCGCCCAGGACCAGCGTGCCCAGGTCGGTTTTCACGAGCTGGCTGTTGTTGGTCAGGTTGGCGTTGATGGTCGCCACATAGGCGCTGCCCGCCGAGCTTCCGTCGCCGACGCGGATTGTCGACTGCGGCCCCACCAAAGCGATGTCGTCGCCCTGAACCAGATAGCCGTCGGTTGCGAACTGCATGCCGGAGGCGCTGACGCCGCCATTGGCGTCGTCAACATTCACCGTGCCCGGCAGGCCCGCGAAGATCGCGAAGCTGCCATTGGCGAACGCCGCGTTGACCACGCCCGTGTCGCTGGTCCAGTTATCGTCGCCGGCGGCGCGCCAGACGCCATTGCCGCCATTGACGCTGCTGTTGTGCTTCGGCCCGGCGTCACCGTCCCAATAGGTGAGCAACATGCCGGACGTGTTCACCAGATTGACCTGATTGGCGATCGACGTCTGCACCAGGAATTCAGGCGAGGAGTCGTCCAGGCCGTTGTCGGTGAGAGCGCCGCTATAGGAGATGATCCGATACAGGCCCGGGCCGAAATTGCCGCCGGGGGTCTGCGTGACGTTAATCGTTCCGTCGAGGTCAAGGTCGCCGGCAACCGTGATGAGGTCGTTCAGCGGTCCGCCGACTGTGTTCGCCTGGCCAAAATTGATATTGAGATTCGATCCGCTGGCAAGCGTCAATCCGCCATTGATGGCGAGCGTCCCGGCAGCCAGGCCGAGTTCGCCCGGATTGAGCGCGCCGCCGCTGGCGACCGTGACGTCGCCGCCGATGGTTCCTGTGCCGCCGAGCGCCGCGCCGCTGCTGACCGAGGTTGGGCCGGCCGCGCCGGACTGGTTGCCGTTGATCAGCAGCGTGCCCGCCTGCACGTTGGTCGCGCCGGCATAGGTATTGGCGCCGGTCAGCGTTGTTACGCCTACGCCCATCTGGGTCACGCCGCCCGTGCCCGAGACGACACCGGCAAAGCCGTAATTGTCCGACCGGTTGAACGACAGCGTGCCGTTATTGAGCACATTGCCGGTGAGCGACCCGGAAGCCCCGCCGGCGCCGAGTCGCAACTCGCCGGCCCCGATCGTCGTGCCGGCCGTGTAGCTGTGATCGCCGGTTAGCGTCAGAACGCCGGTGAGCTGCTTGTTCAGGCTTTCGAACCCGCCAACGTTCAGACCGTCGATGGTGCGGTCGATGGCGTTGTTGACCCGTAGTATGTCGCCCGCTCCGGCGCCGGCATTGACGCCCGCTCCGGTCAGCGCAGCGCCGTCGTTCAACGTCAGCGTGTCATTGCCGTCGCCGAGATTAAGCATCCCGGCGCCGGTATTCAGCGCGCCCGTCAGTGCCACGATATCGCTGCCGCCGCCGAGATCGCCACTGGCTGTCAGCGTGCCGCCCGTCGCGACCGTGATTGTGCTGGCGCCAGCGTCACCTGTCAGCGTCGACGGAGTGCCGCCAGCGGCGCCGACTGTGCCGTTCACCGTCAGCGCGGACGTCCCGGTCATGGCAATACCGGTGGCCGTCAACCCGCCATTCACCTGCAGCGTTCCGGCGCTGATCGAGGCCGCGCCGCCGATATTGTTGCCCGCCGCGGTCAGGACCGTCGTGCCTGTCCCGATCTGCGCGAAGTTGCCCGCGCCGCTGATCGTGCCGGCAAAGTTGAACGTATCGCTGCGATTGATCGAAAGCGTCGATGTGGCGGCGTTGACGATCACATTGCCGGCGCCGGCGTTGCCGCTGGTCCCGCCGTTGCCGATCGTCAGATTGCCGTCATTGATGGTCGTGTTGCCGGTGAAGCTGTTGTTGCCAGTTAGCACCCAGGTGCCCGGGCCATTCTTGACGAGCGTGGTTGTGCCGCCGGGACCGTTGACGATGGTCCCGCCCATCGTGTTGAGGCCGGTATTCGTGCCGCCGAGCGCCAGCGTACGATTGCCGCTGCCAAGATACGCGGCCGAGCCGATATTGCTGAAATTGATTGCCCCCGTTCCCGAGGCTTCGATGGAGCTGGTGCCGGTCGATAGCGTGAACAGGCGATCCGTGGTGTCGCCGGCGCCGGTATAGCGCAGTGTCGAGCCGCTGCCGATGATGAGGTTGGAGGCTGCGTTAGACGACATGCCGATCGAGCTGGCCTGCCCACCATTGGTGAGCTTGTCGACGCCGAGCACGCCGCCGGCGATGGTGGTGACGCCGGTATAGGTGCTGGCCGGATTCCTCAGGACCCACGTGCCTGAATTGGTTTTGGTCAGCGACGTGACGCCAGCGCCGTTATTGGTGATCTGCGCGGCGAGGCTGTTACTGCCGGTGTTGGTACCGGTCAGCGTCACCGCCTGTGAGGTGTTGACGCTAGTGAATGCGATCGCCCCCGTATTGGTGAAATTGACCGCGCCGGTGCCCGAGGCGTCGAGCGCGCTGGTGGCAGAGGGGCCGAGGGTGAACTGGCGATCAGTGCTGTCGCCGTCGCCGACATATTGCAGGGTGCCGCCATTGAGAACAAGATTGCTCGCGGCAGCGCTTGCAGCGCCGATCGAGCTGGTGCTGCCGCCGTCCGTCAGGCAGCTCACCGCCAGCGTGCCGGCATTGACCGTCGTGCTGCCGGTATAGCTGCTGTTACAGCCGGAAATCGTCTGGATACCCCCGCCGTTCTTGACCAGACCGCCGCTGCCGCCAATGGCGCCGGCGTAGTTCGCATTAGAACCGGCAGTGATCGTCAATGTCCCGCTGCCCAAGGTGACATTGCCACCGGTGGTGCCGCCACCGCTCAGGTAGGCCACGTTGACGTTCAGGTTGTTCACATCCAGCGTGGCCCCGGCGGTGTTGTCCAGCGAGATCCCGGAACTGCCGAAGGCGTTGCTCGAGCCGGCCTTCAGAGTGCCGTCCGCCACGGTTGTAGTGCCCGCGAACGTGCTGCCATTGCCTGACAGCATCAATGTGCCGGCGCCTCTCTTTATGAGCCAGCCGCTCCCCGCATATTGCCCAGTAAACTCCAGCGTGGTCCCGGCCTGCGTGACATAGATAGAGCTGCTTGTGCCGCCCGAGGTGTTGACGGTGAAGCCACGGTCGGTCGTTTCGCTGACGCCGGTGTAGGTGAGCACGCCGGTGTTGATGAGAAGGTTCGCTGCGGCGCTGCCCGAAGCGCCGACGCCGCTCGCCTGGCCGCCGTTCCTGATACAGTCGGTGCTCAGGCCGCCACCCTGGATGGTGGTGACGCCGCTAGAGCTGTTGCCACAGCCGGTCATGGTTTGCGTGCCGCCGAGAACCGACATGCCGCCGGTGCCGCTGACCGCACCCGTAAAGGTACCGTTGCCCACAGTGGTCAGCGTGGCCGAACCCAAGGTTACGCTGCCGGCGCCGTTGAGGCCCGCCACCCTGTTGTTGAATCCGGCAAGGTCGAGCGTCGCGCCCGCATTGACTGTCATCGGACCGGGGAAGGGGCTGATGGCGGGGCCGAACGCCTGTGTGGACCCCGCACGCAGCGTGCCTGCGTCGACGACGGTTCCGGCGGTATAGGTATTGAGGCCGGTGAGCACGAGGGTGCCGTCGCCTTCCTTGCGCAGGCCGCCCGACCCCGCCGCCCCACCGCTGAGCGTCAGGATGGCGCCGGCATTGCTCACATCGATGCCGCCGCGGGCCGCACCGGCGCCGAGCGTGAAGCTGCGGTCGCTGCTGGCAGTCCCGCCGGTATATTGCAGATTGGCCCCTGCATTGATCACGAGGTTCGCGGCGTTACTGCTGGATGCGCCGATGCCGCTTGCCACGCCGCCATTGGCGAGTGTGCTGACCGACAATGTCCCGGCACTGATCGTCGTCGGACCGATATAGTCGTTGCCGCCGTTAGCCAGGGTAAGCGTGCCGGTGCCGGTCTTGGTCAGGCCGGCATCATCGGGGCTGGTCACCTGGCCGGTGAAGGTCAGGTTGGCACTGCCATCCACCTGTATCGCCTGCGACGGACCGCCATTGACCAGGGTGAACCCACGGTCTGTAGTGGCGGTGGCGCCGCTATACTGCAGCGTGCCGTTTTCTATCACCAGGTTGGACGAGGCGTTGGACGAGGCGCCTATGCCGCTGGCTGCCCCGCCATTGCCGATCGTGCTGACCGTCAGCGTGCCGCCGCTCAGCGTCGTGCCGCCGCTATAGGTGTTCGTACCGGTAATCGTGACCTGCCCAGTGCCACCTTTGATGAAACCGATAGCGCCGCCATTGTCGACGATCGTCGAGGCAATGGTGAAGTTGCCGGTGGAATTCTGCAGGATGCCCAGCGTGCCGCCGCCGGCAGCGCCGGTCAGGTTGCCGCCGGTGATCGTCTGAGCGAAGTTCCCGACCGTGGAAGCAACGATGATCGTGCCGTCGACACCGAGGGTATTGCCGCTGCTTACATTCACCGTGCTTGCTTTCGCGACGGTGTACTTCAAGCCGCCGAGTTGCACGCTGCCGGTTACGGCGCCGAAATATTGCGTGCCGGCAACGCCACCGGTATCGCTGACGACGTCCCCGTTCACCCAGGTCGAGGCATCGTCCTTGTTGACATAGGCGGTGAAGGCCTGGATGTTGCCGCCCGCCACCTGCGCGTAGTCGGTTCCGTTGACCGTGGCCCAGGACAGCGCGCTGTCGGCATTCGTGGTCGTGATATTGCCGGTGCCGCTGGCAGGCAGCGTGAAATCTGCGAGGCCGCCCGTGTGGTTGAGAGCGCCAAGATTGAGGGTTATGGAGCTCCCACTTCCGCCTGCAGTCGCGCCGATCTTGTTGTTGCCAGCGACGATGTTCGTGGCGGCAAAAGTCTGGGAATTGGTTTCCCCCGCGGCGCCCGTCACGTTGAGCGTTCCACCCGCCATGTTAAGGGTCGAAGCGGCGGCGATAATGTTACTGGTCGGGCCGTCGGCCGGAGAAAAATCTAGCTTCAGCGTGCCCCCATTGACGGTCGTCGCTCCCGTGTAGGTGCTCTGGCCGGTAAGCGTCAGCGTGCTAGCGCCGTTCTTGATGAGCCCGCCATTACCGGTGAGACTGCCGGCATAGCCCGTGCTGGTCGTCCCATTCACCGTCAGATCGGCGCCGCCGTTGAGCGCCACACTGCCGCTCGTCCCGGCGAGCGAGGCGAATCTCATGTCGAAGCCGTTGAGATCGAGCGTGCCGCCATTGACGACGGCGCCATTTGTTGCCGGGCCGAAGGCCTGGGCATTGCCGACCTGCAGCGTGCCGCCATTGACGGTGGTGCTGCCGGTGAAGGCGTTGGCAGCGGTGAGCAGCCAGGTATCGCCGGCGGCGCCGTTCATGACCAGATTGCCGGTGCCGGAGATCACGCCCGACAGCGTGTTCGTGCCGGCATAGCTGCCGCCGAGCGTGAAGGTTTCGACTGCACCGCCGGCCAGGAACGCCACCGCGCCGCTGAGCGCCAGCGCGCCGGTGCCATCGTTGCTGATATTCCCTGTGCCGTTGATGTTCCAGGTGCGATTGCTGCTCGAGCCAGTGCCGATGTAACTCAAGGTCCCATTCGTGACGTTCATCGCGGGATTGGCGCCAGCCGCCGAGGCCGTGCCGAAAGAGCTGTTGCTTCCCAGATTAGCAAGCTCGCTTGCCCTCACCGTCACGCCGTTAATGCTCGAAATGCCCGTATACGTGTTCGCCCCACCGAGCGTAATGGTCCGAGTCGGGCTGGAGCCAGTACCGCTGCTTGTGAAGGAAATGCCGTTGGCACCGCCGCTAATAACGCCGGAGAGTACCATGTCGGCGGTCCGGGCGTTGAAAGTGCCGTCACCCGTGACCGCGTTATTACCGGTGAGCGTCAGTGTGCCGGTGCCTGCATTCACGATCGAGGGATGCCCGAAAAAGTTCGTCCGCATGTCGAAGTTGCGGTTGGAGCTAGCCGTCCCACCGGTGTAGTTGAAGATTGCACCGCCATTGCCGCCAGACTGTAGGATGATTGCAACGCCGGCTGTTCCCGTTCCCAGCGCGCTTGCAACGCCGTAGTCGGCGATCGAGCTGATGCTGAATGTGCCCCCGAACTGCCCGGAATTGAGCACCGTCTGTCCGGTGTAGTCGTTGGCGTCGTTGCTCAACGTGAGATTGTTGGCCCCGCTGGCGTTGCCCGGCCGTCCCAAGATGAGGCCGCCGGCCCCGGTGAATTTGGCTGAGCCGACGCCCGCACCATCGATCGTGACGCTACCGCTGGTGAGGGTGACGACCCGGCTGGCGGCCAGCGCCCCGCTGCTCTGCAGCATCGTGCCGTTGGCCATGGCGATGCCGTTGGCGGCAACACCAAGGGCCGCATCGCCGTTGACACTCAGCCAGCCGCCGTTGACGGTGACGCCGCCCGAGAATGTGTTGACGCCGCCAAGCGTCAGCACGCCGGCGCCGGCCTTGGTCAGGCCGGCGCTGCCGGCGATGATCGAGTTGATCGTGACGACATCGGAAGTGTCTCCGATGATGTTGATCGTCGGGGCCACGCCGCCGAGGGTGAGCGTATTGCCGTTGAACGTGTAATTGGTCGGGGTGAGAGGCGTAGTGGTGTCGTTTTCGAAAGTCATATTGTGCACGGTGATCCCCGTGCCCAGGGTTATCGTGCCGGTGAAGTTCGCGCCGGATCCCTCGTCGCCGAAGATGGCGTTGTCCAGCGCGCCATTGTTCCAGGCCCGGCATGGACCGGAGCAACTCCCGTCGGCGGCCGTGTTCCAGAAAAAGGATGCCGTATCCCAGACGCCGGTGCCCCCTCGACCCCCCAAGTTGCCGTTGGCATCCCAGTAGAGATCGGCGGCTGCCGCCGGACCTGCCGCAAGCCCGGCCAGCAACACCGCCGGCAGCAGCAGCCTGGCGCCCCACCTGCGCGCCGTGGACGCAACCAACGGCGCCATATAAGGCGCATAGCTTGCAGCCTCGCCGTTGCACTTGGTCATGCGACCGCCACGCAGCATGCGCGAACCAAACATGGGACCGCGCGAACGACTTGCCGACCCGCCTACCGCGACGGGACGCGTCGGGGAGGATACGCGTCCGGAAAGTGCGGGGTCGAATCCCAAGAAGCTGCTCGGGGCGCCCGAGCTTGGTCCCAGATCGCATTGGTCCGGCCGAGTAATGTCGTGAGTTGTCTCGCCGCCGGCCAATTTCACCATGTCGTTTCCCCCGTCCAAGTCGATGATTAATAAAGACTCAAGACTTGGAAGGTAATCACAGGTCGCCCGCGCCCGTATTTCAAAAAACTCCGGTTCTTTTTATAAAATACCGGTCGTCGACTGCAGAAAGTGCATACGGGACTACGGTGTTACTTTTGTGCAACGGGAACGCACTCATCAGTGCCCCCCGCAATGGCGGTCGCACACGGCCACGCTCCGATGTGAATCATTGGGGCCCGGAACCAATTTCGAATGAAACGAGCCTGGCCGGGACGCTCCATTGCGGCAAAGTCCAAACGCGCCGCCCCAAGTGCGGAATCCCATGCATTTGCGATTGAAAAACGCTCATGCTTCGAGCCAGGTGACGACTGCTGGCCCTACGGAAAGCGAGAGCAGAAAATGCTGAAATCGGCGGCCGCGAGATCGGCCCAGAAGCTTGACCACCCGAAACGACGTTTGCGCGGGTTCCGTTGTTTTACGCCATTTAAGTCCAACACATTCTCACGCGGGAGTGGAAGCGAGAAATTTCTCGATTCCTTGTCACTTCGCAAGTTCTATTGTCCGGTCCAGCGCCGGAGCGAAACCCTTCAGGGAGATTCTGAGCTGTACTGGCTGCGCACTATCGGAGGCTGTTGCACCAACCTTCAATCCGGATGCCTTTCGAAGCGCCGAAACCGTTGCCGCATCGAGTGGCAGCGGGACGATACAGCCCTGGGCAACGCAGGTTTTGAATTGCAGCGTCGGCAACGGCTTTCCCTCTTCCGGTTGAAGCGTAACGCCGTTGGCCAAGGCGAGCCCAAACGGCATCATCAGGTTGCCGATGACTTCGTTTGCTTTGGCGCTCGGTTGCAGTTCGATGGCAAGCACCAACTGTCCGTTTTCCTGTGTTTGTTGCTGCGCCAACGCGCAACGCTTTGATCCGGCCTGTTGCATGCAGGAAACCCGCCAGTCCTGATAGGTCTCCTGTAAGGACGTCGCTCCTCCCGGCAGCGTTGAAACGGGTGCCTGGGCGAACCCAGGGGTTGCCGCAAGGATCGCCAGGAACAGAGACGAGAATTTGAGTACTTTGTTCATTTACCATCTCTCCGTTAAATCGGCCGTGCCATTAAGGCTATTGTTATCGGCGAGGCCGGTTTTGACCAACACCTCGTCATAGACGGAGTAATTTCGTCGGCCAGTTGTAACTGGCGCTCGCACCAATTTCGCTGCATTTCGGCTCGCTCCCGACGATGATTCGCAGCAACGATCCTATACGAGAAACCATGCTTTGCATGTGCCTGTCCTGCAACATCATTTAGAATGTCGCCAAGATCGCAATTTTTCTGGTGCCATTGCATTGACGAGGTCGAAGATCCCCGGGGCCGAACTTTTTTGAGTGCTCGCGCACATGGCGCCGATTGCAATCGGCCATAGGCACGGGCAGCGTTCCAGCCAACCGCCTTCAACGAGCAAGGGCGCTGGGCATACGGCTCGAAACGTTAGAACTACGAAACCTGCAGCGCCAATCAAGCGAAAAGCGGTTTTCGTTCTTCCCACCTTGGTCGCGGAATTCGAATTTCGCATGTGGCACATAACTTGGCACCGTCGTTAACGGGGAGATTTGGTTGCCGATAAGCAAGACGGCGCACAATCGAATGTGCCCTGTAACAGCGGCAATCCTGCGAACTGAGGCAATTTTTATCCGCAAGACTCAATCAGCAACTGGCCGGGCCAATCCCAACAGGCACTGTATCACATAACAGTCTATACATCGTTCTGCCGGAAAATCGTTTAATGAATAACCGGCTTCCTTCCTAGTAGATCAACCGCCGCACAACGAACTATGAATCACCGGTTTTTCCCTCGAATAGTAGGTTTCAGAAAAATACTTGCGATCGGTCACTTCATTTCAAGACGTCAACACGCCTGTGACAACGCGTAATTATTTCCAAAGGATTCCAAGATTTCAGCTTATATTCTCTGTCCAGTTGACGCGTTCTGTTTTGCATACATTTACCGTCTTTATATAATCTTGCTAAATAATGTCCCTGTAATGTTGCAGAAGTTCGCAAAGCCTCTTCACTAAGCTGTCACACTGTGTAATTAATTTGATTTAGCTATTTGGGCGAATTCTGGGCAATTCCGGCAAGCACAGGTTTTGGTACTGCTTGTTGCCAGGTGATGCAATTGCGGTGGGGCAGAACGGATGCAGCAGAACACTCGTTTCTCGGAAATTGAAAACCTCGACCTGCGGAGAATAGATCGTCGGATCTTTGATGGCATTCCGGAACATTCGGGACCGCGATTGATTACATTCCGCGGTGGCGCGGCGCATTCCATACGGCCACCCGGGACTCATAATTTTTGTGTCAAAAGCCACCTTATTGACGTCGCGCTGGAGCCCGCACCGGGAATGAGGGCTGCACTGGGTAGCGACAAGGTGCACGAATACGACGCGGAAAGAGGCATGCTGGTCGTCATGCCGGCGAACACAAAGAGCTACTGTGCTTGGTCGTCCACCAAAGAAACCGCGATCATAGCGCTCACGCCTGAAAGTCTGCTTGATCTGGCGGCACATGAGTTCGATACCGGGTGCATGGAACTGCACCCGCCACCGTTTGGTACGTTCGATCCCACGGCGTTGCGGATTGCCAGATCGCTAAAGGCAGAACTCACCCAACGAACCGCTCCAAACGAGCTCTATGTCGATTCACTGATCACAGTCTTCGGCATCCACCTTCTTCGAAACTACACCGAAGTAGGAAAGCCGATACTCCGCATGAGGGGCGGGCTTTCGGTTCGAAGCGCGCGGACAGTAAGGGAGTTCCTGGACGAGAATTTCTCCCGCAAATTGTCGGTGGCCGAGCTTGCGGCGGTCTCCGGCCTTTCGTCACACCACTTCATCCAGGCATTTACCAAGACCTTCGGCGATCCGCCGCATCGATATCTGGTCAAACGGCGCCTTGCTTTCGCTGAAAAATTGCTGACCAAAGGCGGTTTGTCGATCGCGGAAGTTGCTCATCTGAGTGGGTTTTCTGATCAGAGCCATCTGACGGTTACGATGTCGAAGCACTGGAACAGAACCCCGATGCAGATGCGGCTGCAACGATAGCTGTCGTCATTCCGTCACAACCACATTCAGTTCCATCGCAGCAACTTTAGCTTATGTGGTAGAGCCGCCGCAGTTCTTATTTCAAACCTCACTCTGTAAAGAGAATTCAGAACTTCCTGAATAGGGCCTGCAAGAATATGTGCTGATGAATGCATTAGATCAGTCAGTGAGGCTTTTTCATGCGGAAGCCATTTTCGCTGCGCGATGCAGCAGATCGCTTTGCCGGGCCTTTTGGGAGCATTCATCGTCTTCTGGGCAGCGCAAAATTTATTCGGCTTTTGGGCATTCCCCGTTGAAGCGGATTGATCGCAGCTGAACCTGTAAACTCAATTCGCAGCCAGCCTGATCCTTCCGGGCGTAGTTTGTTTATATCGCATCATGGCAGTGGTGAGATGGCTTTGGCTCGAAAAACCGGTCTGAGCGGCTATTTCCGGGATCGGAATTTTTGAGTCAATCAGCAGTCTTTCTGCCTTCTGCAGCCGGATGTTGATAAGGTATTTGTGCGGCGGGGTGCCGAATGTCGCCGTAAACGCACGGATGAAATGGCTGGGCGACATGCCCGAAATTTTCGCAATCGCATTGATCGACGGTATTTCAGCCATATGATCATTCATATAGTCCAACACCTTCCTCGACGTTTGCAAGGACAGGCGCCCCACGCTCGTTTGTCGCAACTTGCCCCTCGAATATGTTCTGATGAGATGAACGCCGAACACCGTCATCAATGAGTCGAGATAAAGTTCGCTCGCCGATCCTTCTGACACCTCTAGCGCCATGGTTCGAGCGAGCTGCAGTGCACGCAGATCCACATGGCCAAACTTCGGCGGCTGCAGCTCCCAGTCAGCGCCATCCAATTCGGCTGCCGCGAGATTGGAATAGGCGAGTGAACCGAAAGCAATCGCTGCATTTTTCTTGGATGTGGACCATCGGAGTGTTCTGTCGATGTTGGACGGATTGATAACGAGCATGCCGATCGGGGCGTCGAGATCTATGTAATCTGTCGCTTGCAAAGGCGGCCTCCATGTTGGGCGATGGAGCGAAGAGCACGGAAGCGAACTCCGCGTTGGATCGGAAGGTCATGGATCCGGGCGGCCGCGCAACATTCGCGACGCCGCCTACTATTGTTTCGACGCGCGGCCCGACCTGGTCCGAGATAGCAGAAAGCATTCCACGCTCATTGTTCAAGTCCAATTCGATTACACTATGGTCGCGCGAACTGATCGTTGGTGGAGCCATCACGAAGCACACGGGAAACGTCGTGGTTTGCCATTGGGACCAATAGCCGAATCAGCTGAGCTTCCCTGAAACAAGATGTGATGCTCCCGCGCCGCGACTTACACTATGGGGATCAGAATTGGTCCGATTAACTATATCAATGTCCCGCGGCGCGGTTGGTTCCGTTTTTTACGATGTCTTCCCCATCGGCCGATTTGAATTTCCATATAGCGCCTAAAACGGGCTTGAATGGTATTGCGGCGAACATAAAAGTGAGTTGGCACAAGTTAGCCTCTAATTTCGGCCTTCCTCGCGACTTCGTTATCAGTGTTTTTGCAGCTAACGATTGCTAGTCACCACGCTCTAAGGCACGTTTATTCAAACCTCCGTCGATGATGATCACATTTGCGAGAAAAACCTTAATCCAGGAGAAGCGACTATGGATCTGAAATTGATCGGCAAGACAGCCCTTGTCACCGGGTCCACCGCAGGCATCGGTCTTGCAATCGCCAAGCGGCTGGCGGCAGAAGGGGCGAATGTCGTCATTGTCGGCCGATCGCAGGCCAAGCTGGATGAGGCAGCAAAGATCGTCACCTCTGCGACGATTTCCAAAGTCGCGCCAGGCATCCGCGCCGTGCTCGCAGATGCTGCGACCGCCGAAGGAGCTGCCGTTCTGCATCGGGTAGTCCCGACCGTGGATATCCTCGTCAACAACCTCGGCATTTACGAGTCCAAGCCCTTCACCCAGATCACTGACGCGGATTGGCTGAAATTCTTCGAGGTAAACGTGCTCAGCGGTGCGCGTCTCGCTCGTCAATATTTTCCGACTATGCTGGAACGAAATTGGGGACGGATCATCTTCATCGCCAGCGAATCCGGTCTTGTTGTTCCGCCGGACATGATCCATTACGGCATGACGAAAACGGCGCAACTCGCCATATCGCGCGGCTTGGCAGCGTTGACGAAGGGGACGGGTGTCACGGTAAACTCCATCCTTCCCGGCCCTACCCGATCAGAAGGCATCGTCGACTTCTTGAAGAGCGTCGCCAGCGACCCGTCTCTGCCGCCCGAGGAGATGGAGGCCGAATTCTTTCGCAACGAACGTTCTACGTCATTGCTGCAACGCATGATCGAACCGGAAGAGATCGCCGATCTGGTGGCCTATGTGGCAAGCCCGCTGTCGGCGGCGACCAACGGAGCAGCGCTTCGTGTCGAGGGCGGCATTACACCGACAATCGCATAGGAGGTCATGATGCCCAACCCATCCGGCGAGACCGGAACGGCCAGGCTCACCAAGACGCCAACGGGTTATCTCATGGTATTGCTTCAAGGGGATAACATGTTCGTCGAACTTGAGGCTTTGATGCAGAACGAACAGATCCCCTCGGCGAGCTTCTCGGCCTTTGGATCTCGCAAGGCTTGCCACATTCGGCTTTTTCGATTTCGTCAAGAAACAATACGATCCAGGATCGTTCGAGAACGTCGAGATGGCAAGCGTTATCGGAACGCTGGCTTGGAAAGATGGCAAACCTTCAGTTCATGCGCACGGGGTCGCTTGCGATCATAGGTTCGCGTCCGTTGGCGGCCATCTTCTGGCATTGGAGGTTGGAACCGGATCACTTGAGATCACCATTATAGTGCATGCACAAAAACTTGAGCGTAGACTAGACCCCATGATCGGAGCGAATGTACTTATAATTCAATAGCATATTGGAGAACGTTGCGGTGGCAGGTGAGTTTGGGCGACGGTCAGCTACGAAAGTCACATAAGAGGCAATATGCGATTTTCGGAGCACATACCGAGAACATCCCTGTGCTGCCGCCAGCTTCACGATTGTGAGGTCGACATCCTCGATTAAATGAACTGATCAAATGCTTGGATCTCGTTGACTGTAGCCAAAAGGCCCTGCGCGCGAAGTGTATCAAGGTAGTCTTCGACCGTCTTCGGCGGGTTCTTTAGACGTAAGCGAACCGCTTTTATGGCGGCCAGAAACTGCGGCTGCGAAAGGTGGAACTGGTGCGTTAGGAATTCATCGGGATGTTGGGCTTCAATGCCCCACGGTGCGAGCTGGCTGTGGGGAAAGTCCTTGAGATTTGCTGTAACGATCAAATCAGCCCGCCCCTTGATGGCCGCCGCTAGAACGTGGCGATCATCAGGATCCGGCAACTGGAGAATGCCAATGAGTTGATCAAAATCTGTAACAAGCGCGTCGCGCACATGGGCGTTCATCAGGTGGCGGGTCCGCTCGAGCCGTTCTCTGGTTAGATCGTCCCTGCTTGTGAGCAAAGCGTTGATCCATTCATCATGCACTGTGTTCGACCATTTGGCGCGATACAGGTCAGAAACAGCAAGCTCCAAAAGCAGGTCGCGCAAGGGAGCTGGATAGAGAACCGATGCGTCCAAGAAAGCTGTGAAAGTCCCCAAAGCTTAGTATCCCATCCCAAGCTCTTGAGCCTCCGCTGCAAGCTGGCCCAATACCTTGCGCCGTTCCGTGTCGATCGCCTCTTTGTAGTTCAGTACATCTTCGAAACGAACACGGCGATGGGTTCCCACCATGCGGAATGGTAGCTTCCTCTCGTCCAACAGGCCAATTAGAAACGGACGCGATACGTTCAGGACGTCAGCGGCTTGCTGTGTTGTCAGTTCAGCGTTCTGCGGGACGATCGTAACAGCTCTTCCCGATGCCATATCCTCAAGCACGGCCATAAGCAGCTTCACGGCCCCCGCCGGCAGCTCAATAGCTTCTTCGTTGTCTGCATCACGAACGCGAAATGTCAAAGCAAGTCCTTTGCGTGCATAAGGAGCCAATCGCTGGCCCGATGCGCGTGCAAGCTCCACGTCATCTTTGGATGGTGGATTTGTGGTGAGGGCGGCCGTCATGGCTATTTTTCCTTGTCTGTTTCCTTCGAATATAATCCATAATAAACTAAACGCAATAATCGCAGCAAACGAATTTTTCGAAACGACGCGTAACGTTGGTCTTACAGTCATGACTTGAACTCTAAGGAACGGCGTTCTTCCAACCCCTCGGATTCGGAAAGCTGTTCAATCCAGAATGTGCTAATAAATCTTCCTTTGAAAATGCTGATAAGAGCGCTTTTCGGCTTGTGCCTAACTGTGTAAGCGCTCACGTGATCCCCTCTATCCCGAATGGTTTGAAGATGTCAGAAGATCCTCCGTTGGTTCGGAGGTGTCTACATGGCTATCCCCGAATATCCTGGCGCGAAGCGCTTCAAGGGAATGCAACTTCACACAAAGGACTATTGGACGGCCGACGAGTTCGTTGGCCAACATGTAATCATTGTCGGAGGCGGCATCTCTGCCGTTCAGACGCTCGATGATATCTCGCGTGTCACGTCAACCGCGCGGGTGAACCCGTCGCGAGCCGCAGTTCCGGAACACGCCATTTGCGTCGGAGGACGGCCGGGCCACCGTCGCCTTGGCCGCGGATCGCGTTCGCAAGGGCCTTCCCGTCCGGCTCGATCGTCTCGGTGACCGGCTGCCCGTCACGCCTGCGGCCCGCGACGAAAATGGGAAATGCGGCAACCAATCCGCGGATAAGAGCGTGACCAATGCTTCGTCCGATCCGAGATCGGATCGGGGCACGCCGACAGCTAGAAATCAGATGACGTCGATGTAAAGTCGGCGATACACCACTATGCTTCCCATCCCCATGACAGTCATGAGAACGTACGACTTTGAGCAGCTCTTGCTCCATCCCCGAGGCGCTTGAGGGCTTCGAGCAGGTCATCGACGAAGGTGAAGACGACGCGCATCCACGGCAAGGGAGAGGCGCGTGGCGCAGCCCAGTTGCGGGCGCGTGCACCCCACAGCCGTCCGTTGACGGCGGCGGTACGAGACTTGGGCCGGGCTGACATGATCTGCTCCTTCGGGGTCGCTTGTGCCGAAGCAAAATGTTCGTGGTCCTCCACCACCTAAGGTCGTCTCCAGGTTGCCAGATGCGCCGAAATAGCGAACGAAAGGCCATCGTGGGTAACGTAGTGAGCGAGAACCCTTTCCGCCTCCGCCAGGAGGCGATCAATTTGCGGCTCCGGCAGCACAACCCCCATGACGGGTAGCCAGCCCCTGAGTTCCGCCTCTGCAAACTCGCGCATGTCGGGGAACCGCGCCGCGCCGCCACGACTCGTGATGTTGATCGGGTCGGCTCCGGCGTCCTTGAACAAGGCGGCGAGCGCTTGCCTGTCGCCCAGCACAAAAGGCGCTCGAAGCGCGTCGCCGGCGGGCTTTCCGGCGACCTTGTCCAACAGGTCCACGAGGGTAGCGAATGCGGGGGCGTTCTCGATGGCATCCCACACCGCAACCGCACCCCTAGCGCCAGGGACCATCACCCGGAGCATCTCCCTGATCGCCTTGTCGCGGTCTGAAAAGAACATCAGGCCGAACTGACATACGACGACATCAAACGAGCGATCCGGAAACGGCAGCGCCTCGGCCGTCCCATCGCGCCAGTCGATGCCGGGCGCGAGACTTCGCGCCACCGTCAGCATTCCCGCGTTTGGATCGAGAGCGGCGACGCGGCCAGATTGTCCGCTCCGCGTTGCCGCCTCGCGCGCCAGGACTCCGGTGCCGCAGGCAATGTCCAAGACGCGGTCGCCGCTCCCGATCTTGGCCGCATCTGCCACCACTGGGGCCCATTGCCGAAAGAGTGCCGGAACGAACAGCGCCTCGTAGGCATTCGCGGCGTCGATCAAGCTTTGCGAAATCGGAGCGGTCATTGTGTCGCCTCAACGTCTGGAGCGGCGCGCCGAACTATGCCGCGCGTCCCGGCGGCGATCGCCTTTACTTATTTCCGAGACTAGCATATCTCCGCCGATCGCCCAATCGCCACTTGCGACCTCGTTGATGTTGACCCAGGTGACGCCGCAAATCATTCGGTGCAATCTCTCGCGGCCGGCCGGAACGGATTTGAGGCCGGACGTGCATAGGGCGTGTCAGAAAATGCGCTTCGATAAGCGCCTTATGATGGCAGTTTACACATCTGACGTTGAAACCTTTGGAAAGTTGGCCTTGCCCTAAACAGTTTCACCACAGCAACGAAGAAAAACGCAATCACGCGGCAAGTTGTGATCCCATTTCGGCTATTCGCGCGGTGATATGACGTTTCAAAAGCTGACACCGTACCGGAGGCAGTTGGTTTAACTCCGATCTGGGACAAAGCCTTGCGACGTCTGCCGATCGTGTCGATCCCACCACCCGGCGAGCAAGGCCGGGGCGACAAGATAGAGCGCGGTGGCGATCGCCACGACGCCAGTGAAGCCGACATGCATTGCAAGCAGTGCGGCCAAGATCGCACTCAACACCGACGCACAGCCATTGACTCCCCACGCCCAGGGAATAAATGCCTCCGAGCGTGCGCCGACGTGGCCGAGGCCAAGGGGGAACGGCATGCCCATGAAGAGGGCGAGCGGCGCTATGAGGAGGAGTGCGACCGCGATCTTCGCGGCATCCGGGAGTGCCAGCAGCCGTTCGAACACCAAGGGCAGTGCGAACAGGTAGGTGGTAGCCAGGAATGCGATCACCACGACAGCGAGGGCAATGCTGCGCACCGCTGATCCGCGACCGACCACGGCCATCCAGCGTGCGGCTACCGCGCTACCGAGCCCGGCGAAGGCAAGGAAACCCGCAAGCACGACAGCAACCGCGTACAACGGATGGCCGAGGAACAGCACGAAGCGCTGGATGAAGGCGATCTCGATGAGCAGGAAGGCCAGGCCCAAGGCAAGGAAATAGAGTCCGGCGCGCAGCCGGTGTACGGCTCTCCCGAATATGCGCCGGCCGAGCCAGAGCGGCAGCAGGATCAGGACGGCGCTGAGGATCGCGGCCTGGACCAGCGTCGCCACCAGGATCAGGTAGCCCCAGTCGAGCATCGCGGCCCCGCCTTGCGTGTGCAGCGTCAGGAGTTCGGGCAGGGCGCGCCAGCGGAAAAAGTCGAAGAAATAGGGCCGATTGTCCGTGGCCGGCGCAATATCAAACTTGTAGCGCTCGGTGAATTCGGCACGCTCAGGGCCAAGGAGGGCGACGGCTCCCTCGTAAAAATATTCCTGGTCGAGCTGGTTGTAGCGGTTCACGTCGCTCGCGGAAATACCCGGCGCCCAGGAGACGTCAAAGAAGTTCTCGGCCGCGAAGCCGCGAATGGCTGCGACGTCTTCGGCCGTGAACGGCGACTTGGCGACGAGCAGGGTTGCAGTGTTCCAGCTCCGGATCAGCGCCAGGTGCCGGCCTGGCTCGACCACACCCTCCGCTTCAAGCGCCACGGTAGCCGTGGCGAAAAGCTTGAGGATGTCGCGTGGCGGCACGCGCAGCCATCGCGTGGTGGCGATGACTCCATCCGGTCTCAGCACAGCCAGGTAATCCTGCAGTGCCTCCACGGTGTAGGTGTAGTTCTCATGCACGCTCTGCACGCCGGCCGCTGCGGCGCTGAAGGAATCAAGGAGCGGTATCTGGATAAGATCGTAACGCTCGCGGGTAGTCGAAGCGAAGGCGCGCGCCTCGGCTAGATGTGAACGCACGTTCGGTCGGCTGAAGATGCCGCCGACGAAGTCGGCGAAGCGATCCCGAGCCAGGTCGATCATCTGCGAGTTGACCTCTACGGCAGCCACGGTATCGGCTCCGGCGCGCAGCGCCAGCAACACCTGCTCGCCACCCCCGGCACCGAGGATTAGCGTTCGCGGCCGCTCAAGGATGCGGAACGGGAGTGCTGTCGTTGTCCGGTCGAGATAAGCGACCGTCGCCGGATTGCCACTGTAGGCGGTGAAGGCCGTCATACTGTCACCATCGGTGAAGACGGCGAGTTGCGCGGGGGGCTCTTGGGTGTTGGCGAGGCTGAGGCCCGGTGCGTATCGGAAGGGGACGGTCGGGCTCTCGACGACCGTCAGTAGTCCGAGTGGGCTCGATCGCTCCTCGACCACCCGCGCGTTTGGCACTTCGAGAGCCAGGCGCAGGCCCTTGTACTGCGACATGTGCGGGCCAAGCGCCGTCCAGGACGGTGGTAGCCACACCGCGGTGACCGCGGCTGCAAGTCCGAGGCTGCCCACGGCGAGCCACCGATGGCGAGCCAGGCCCGTCGCTGCGAGGGCCGCCGCCGCTAATCCCAGCGCTGCGACCAGGCGCAGCGCCGTAGAGGGAAAGACCAGGAACAGGAGTCCGACGGTGCCCAGCGCACCGATCCCTGCGCCGATAAGGTCGAAGGCATAGACGTGTCCGATCTGGCGAGGATAGCAGCTGAAGGCAAGGCCGATACAGGTTGCACCGAAAAAGAACGGCAGCATCAGCAGAGCATAGCTGGCTGCGAGCCAACCGAGTTGCCACGGATTCCAGACGACCTCTAGCGCGTTGAACGGCAGGCGTTCGGCGCCAGCGAAGCTGACAACCGCAGTAATGCCGAACAGTGCTGCCGACGCTGCGAAAGCGGCCGGGTATCGTTCCACCAGCGGGCGGCGGGCGAACGCAACGAATGTACCACTCGCGCCGAAGCCCAGGAGCGCGATGCTTATGATCATATAGGCGAAATGATGCCACTGAATGATCGAAAAGAGCCGCATCAGCAGCACTTCGTGGGCAAGGATCGCCGCCGATATGAGGCTGACCGGCAGCAGGCGCCCCGATCTCATCGGACCCTGCCGCCCCTCAGCGGCACAAAGCTCACCGGCAGCAGCTGCCGGGTCGTGATGCTTCCGTCCCGCCGCTTCTCGACCAGCATGAGCAACTGGATCGCGAAGGGACCTCCCACAGGAACGACCATCCGGCCCCCCTTGGCGAGCTGTTCGACCAGAGGCGGCGGGATGTGGCTGGCAGCGGCTGTCACCACGATGCCGTCGAAAGGCGCGTGCGCAGGCCAGCCATAGTAGCCGTCGTCTACCTTCACTTCGACATTGTCAAAGCGAAGCTCCGCAAGCCGGGTGGCCGCCCTTTGGCCCAGTTCCGGTATAATCTCAATGGAGTAAACCTTCGCTGCGAGCGGCGACAGGACGGCCGCCTGATAGCCCGAGCCAGTGCCGACCTCGAGGACAGTGTCGCCAGGCCCGACCTTGATCAGGTCGGTCATCAGCGCGACGATGAAGGGCTGAGAGATCGTCTGACCGAATCCGATCGGCAATGGCCGATCTCGATAGGCCGCGCCACGTTGCTCCTCGGGTACGAAAAAGTGGCGCGGCACATTGCCCATTGCCTTCAGCACTGCCGGATCGATACCCTGTGCCTCTACCGCTGACGGCGCTGAGCCGGCGTGCGATTTGATTGTTTCGATCATCGCCGCACGCTCGGCGAGGCGATCCTGCGCGGGCGCGGATGTCGAAACCACGGCGACAGCGATCGCGAGAGCAGCGGCGAGTAACGCTTGGCACTGGGCTAGTGGAGGCATGAACCCCTCTCCCGGCTAAGACACCGAGTATAGTGGCGGTGAAGGCAATTTTGAACAAAATTCGATCACCCCTCGCCAATGATGGCTTCTAGCAGAAATCGGCGTCAAGGATTGCGTTGCTGATGCAGATCCGCGCTAAGATGGGCGAAGAAATCGTGCCGACAGATGCTCGCGCAACGTGGCTTCAACATCGTGGCCGTTGACCGGCGCCCTTCTTGCCGCTGATAGATGGAGAGCTTCAAGGTCGCGGTTCGCAAGTAGTCACCGACACAATGTCACGGGGCGGGCAAGAGCGTTGCTATAGGAGGTCCGTTGGGTCATAAGGTGAGTAAGGACCCTGCGGACGTACATGTTGTCGTGAGCATCGCAAGACTCCTGCTGACCTTGTCGCTGATGGCGGCCTTCAAATTCCAACGACACAAAAATAGCGAAGATCGACGCGGGTAGCGGTCTGTGCTCGAGTTTGATCTGCTATCATCGGCATGATTGGCCTCCAGAGCGTTTTTTTGGCCTCACTTTGCCACGGTGCAGGCCGCGACTCACTCCTGATGGGATCTCAAGGCACAAGACTGAAGCGCCTGAGCCCTTGAAATATGGCTTTCTCTCACCATATAAGGTTGGTCGACAAGATTAGTCCGGCCATTTCTGCAGGCTCCGATTGAGCGCAGAACCTTTACCGCACCACTCAAAGTTTGAATGCTGACATTTACGCAGCATACCTCTCCTTTGCTTGTATTCGACGGATTTTCAAAATGAACGGCTGCGGGCGATGCTGCGCGGCGAATGGATTCCAATATGCAAAATAATATCGAAATGAAACAAAGCGCGGTCAGCCCGCGTTCAATCGACCCCAAAATGCCGAACATGTTGCCGAGGAAAATCACGAGCCCGCGCCAAATGCTGGCGTCAGGATTCACACGCGAGGAAATGCGCCAGATCGTCGCCGAACAAATCGATTGAATATCCTGAATTTCAACCCTTGCGACGTCAAAGTCGCCACGTACCAAAGGAGTGAGCCGCCAAGCGGCTCAAGACCGAATGAATACAAGCCAAACTGGATCAACGAAGCGGCCAGGCATAGCCCCGCTGCATTCTTCCCTCAATCAGAAGCCTCAACACAGCTATGAGCAATATCTTTCCCGCGCTCGCGACGAAGAGCGTGCCGGAAACAGAATAGAAGCAGAGAACTACTATCAACACGCCGAGCACTATTTCCGGACGATCAAATAGGTTGTCAGGACTTTGAATACCGGGCTCGGAAGTTCCAAAATCAAGGACCACCCGCCAGGAACGCTGATTGAATAACGGATACAGGAAGAATTCCCAGGCCGAAGTGTCATCGACGCAGCTGAAATCGCATCAACAAAAGGAGCAGATTCCATGAATATTGTACCTGTGAAATGGGCCAAAAACCAAAAGCGTTTCGACGAGACGCTGCCCGACAATGATGATCATGTCACTGCGGGCCCCACGGCCACCCTTACGCGTCATGCAGGAACAACGTGCTCGCGAGGCGGCAAAAGCTGTCGAGGAATACGCAGCCAGCGGACGCGCCACCGAAGCCAAGACCGAACGCCTGCGCGCACTTCGCCTGGCTAGAGAGGCCGCCAATGATTCATCGAAAATGTCCAAGACAAATCGTTAGGGCGTAGTCGTTCTCATCGATTGAGACCTGCGCAGGTCCTCTTCGCCCGAATGTTTTTAGTCGTACGCATCGAAACTGTCTCTGTCGAACGATGAATGAAGTTCGGGGGCATCGTCTTCAAGTGGTGCCCCCTGCCGTAAACGGGCTGATAGCATTCCAGCTTTCACCTAACTCGTGCCTAGCCTGTTCCCGGTTACACGAATGTGCTGTTGGCTCATGGATCGACCTTCGTCCATACCTCGGGTGCCTGTCCTGATCGCTTGTTGGAGTCGAGTACGCCGATTGTCGACCACAGCGACGCCGATTTGGAAAAAGTTAACCGTTTATTAACCACGGTTTGTTGCAATACGTAACATTGTGTGACTAATAAGGGATGACTTTGACCAGCGGCATTCAATCGCAACTTGGCAAACAGCAAGGCGAAAGCCGTTCACAGCGCAGATTCGGCGGCAGCACCGTGGCCTCCATGACGACGCTGTGGGGTTTGATGCGGGCCTACTGGCTGTCAGAGAAGTGGATGGAAGCCTGGCTCCTGACTGCCGCGATCGCGGTTTTGACAGCAGCTGGAAGCAAGGCCAGCGTCTGGATGGCGGAGGCTTCAGGCGAGCTTCTCAACTCGATCGTCAATATCCATGATCCTTTCAGCCAACGTCCCCTCGGTATCATTCTTACGAACGTGGGCCTTCTCATTCTGATCATGTTTGTGAAGGAGGCAGGTTTTGTCGGCTTGCGCCATCTGTTTTCGACGACGCTGCAACGCAAGTGGCGCGGCTGGCTGAATTCTCGCTTCAACGATGCCCTCCTCGACAGCAATCATACGCATTATCACCTCCAGCAGGGGGAACGTGCGGAAATGCCTGACAATTTAGATCAGCGATTGCAAGAATCCATCAAAGGCATGACTGGCGGTGCAATCGGTCTCGCGATGGGGATTTTGGGCGTCGCGATGTCAATCATTTTCGTCGGGCAGAAGCTCATTGAGATGTCGACCGAAGTCAGCGGGCTTGAATTCCTCGGATCATATGGCAGCGCCATACTCGCTTTTGTGGCGATCGCTGTTTACGTCCCTCTCAGCACCTGGGTTGCACTGAGGATCGGCCGTATACTTGAAACGCTTACGCTGGAGATGCAGCAGACAGAGGGCAGTTACCGCAGCGAACTGACAACATTTCTTCGTCGCAGTTTCCAGGTGGCCGCTTCAAACGGCGAAAATGTGCAGCGTATCGCTAACACTCGCCTCTATTCAGGCATCGACAGAACTTGGTCCAAGTTGAACTGCTTTGATGCCGCATACATGTCATTCACGGCCGTCTATAACTTCTTCGCTGCTCGCGTGGTGGCTTATCTGCCCGGTCTGCTTCCTTATATGGGCAATACGATCAGCTTGAAGAGCTACATTACTGGAGCCGAGCTGGTCGGCTCAATGATCAACGAGTGCTCGTGGTTCATTCAGGTGATGCCCGCCATTGCCAATCTGAAGGCGAACGGAAGACGCGTCACTGAACTGGCACTAGCCGTTGAATCAGTCCAGCGGCCGAAGGATTTCTATCGGTCGAGCGGAATCAATGAATTCTCTTACGGCACACAGCACGAACTCTTCGGCATGACGGTGCGCAATCTCGAGCTCATGCATCGGTCGGATGCGGCGCAACCGTTCCTGTCTGCATCCCATCTGCATATCCACAAGGGTGAATGGGTCTACCTCAGGGGTGAGTCAGGCTGCGGGAAAACATGCCTGCTGAAGGCGCTGAACGGGCTTTGGGGATACGGGCGGGGTGACATAATCTATCCCGAAAACGCAACGGCAATGTACGCGGCGCAGGAAGTGAAGCTCCCTACAGTGTCTCTCAAGCAGCTAATTTGTCTACCGGACAATGAATCAGACTTTGGCGACCCCTCAGCAGCAGCGGCACTTCATCGCGCCGGGATGGGAGAATTCATCGAGAACCTCGAACGGGAGGACCGCGATGGCACTCCATGGGACCAGTTTCTGTCCGGCGGCCAAAAACAGAAACTCGTGCTTGCGAGAATCCTGCTGCACAAGCCAAATATATTGTTCCTTGACGAGGCCACAGGTGCTCTCGATCCAGAATCCAAAATTGCATTCCATCAGGCCATCAAGGATCATTGCCAGGGTATCACGGTCATCAGTGTGATGCACGAGCAGGAAACACCGAAATCGTCTCGCGGATCCGAGTTTTATTCGCAGATGCTGGAAATCAGGAACGGACTTGCCGAACTCCACGACATTCAGCCGACGCTGGGACGGGTTGAGGTGCCGAACTTCGTGCGGCGAAGATATTCAATGGTTGCCGCTGAATAGCACAAATCGCTGGGCAAGCAGGTCGAATAAACCAGCGCATAGTTCGGGAGATTTGCCATGAGCAAGCTCAGCTGACCCAGTATTTGGGAACGGCTTGCATTTAACAGACTGCAACCTCTGGGTCTGGCAATCATTTCGACGGGCCTGATGACATCGGCGATAGCCTACTGTGGAGCGGCAATTGGGTAAGGGGCGTTTGCTGTCGTCTTCGGCCCTGGCAGCGGCCTTTTAAGCACTGCGCAGGGGACGCTTCTGCTGGCGCTGGTCGGCAGCATGGGTTACGGCGAGCGCGTTGGATAGTCCACGGCTGTCCGTCTGGTTGCATCGTCCGAGCACCGTTTGTATCTGCCTTCACCATGCATCGGCTGGGCATCGGACCGTCCCTGCTGACTTGTGTCGCCATCGGGTCACTGGCAGCAACGGCGTTCGCGCCTATTGAACGGCAGCTGCGCATACGACCGAAGGAACTGTTTCGGCAACCAGGGTGACGGTATCGCGAAGGGTTGCCTCGTCATTTGCCCGAATGTTTCACAAGGAACGCGAGAAGCCCGCAGTCACGACAGCGCTACGCTGATGGGTCGAAACGCGTCCCTGATCATCGTGGCCATACCATCAATAGCGGCGCTTTTCATGCGAGGATTGCGTCTGAGCACCACATTCGAGCAATCAATCTGGGGAAAGCCGTCTGCTTCCGTCAGGGCGCGACAACCGGCCGGAATATTGCTGCTGGCAAGGGGCGCGATCGCCAGTCCCGAGACGGCCGCAATCTTGAGTCCGCCGCTCGTGTCGCAACTATAGGCCACGCGATAGTTGATTTTGGCTTTGTCCAAGGATCCCACAGCAAATTTCCTGCACCAGCTGGAGCGCTCATAGATCGCAACCGGGACGACGTCACTCTCATGAACGCAGTGGACTTCCGAGGTCACCCAGACCGTCGGATCAACAAAAAGCACCTCCCCGGTCGTCGGCTGCTCCTGATCGAAAATCACCGCAAGATCGAGTTCGTCCGCGTCGATGGCCGCCAACTGTGCGGCGGAATATCCACATTTCACCGTCACTTCGACATGCGGATGCTGGCTGGCGAAGGCTGCCAACGCGCGCGGCAGTACGGTGTAGCCATACTCTTCCGGAATACCGATCCGCACGGGACCGCCGAGCGGTTTTGCCCGGATCGCGGCGGCCGCCTCGTCGAGCAAGCCGATGACCCTGTTGGCGCTGACGAGCAGGAGCTTTCCTTGTGGCGTCAGTGCCACGCCGCGTGAGCCTCGCTCAAAAAGGCTCACGCCCAAGGTCTTTTCGAGCCGCTTGATCTGAATGCTGACCGCCGATTGTGTTCTGCCGACCTGTTCTGCAGCGCGGGTGACATTCCCGGCAGCAGCCACGGCCACAAACGTACGCAGCAGTTCACTGTCCAATGGCAGATTCACAACGATGCTTTCGATAAAAATTTCAGATGGGAGCTATGATTTCTATTCGTTTGTTAAATGTCAAGCTCTGGCGAATCCTGTGCCTCTGTCCAGGAGCGCCAAATGCACAACGTCCGACATCGTGTGATACAATTCTTCAGAGTGTGGCGGGCCGCCAGACATGAGCGGCAGTTGTTGTTGGAGATATTGAACAAGCCAAGCGATCGACTGCTCGTCGACGCCGGCATCACCAGGGAGGATGCACTTCGGGTCGTCCGCAGCGATCTGAGGATGCAACTCTGGTGGTGTTCGTCAGTCCCACAGTGTATCTCCCAATACGCGCACCGCAGTTGGTTTGATTTTCGATACAATTGAGCGGCATACCACACTGACACGTCCCGGAGGCCGATCATGGCAGCACAACACGTTCACGAAATCGATGCGGCGATAAAGGAACTCATTTCATCCCGCCGGCAGGAAATCCTGCAGATTGCCCAAAACGGGGCAAACCCGGGTCCATTGAAGAACGTCGTGGAGATACAATCGGCGATTGATGCCTTGTATCGCGCACGCGAACAGGAGAGTACCATCATGACTGTGTTCGACCATTTGGCGCGATACAGGTCAGAAACAGCAAGTTCCAAAAGCAGGTCGCGCAAGGGAGCCGGATAGAGAACCTTGACCGCTTGTCGACCTGCCATACCCAAGCGGCCCGCAGCAGCGGCATGTTGTCCATGGCTGTTACAGTTACGTACTTGTGTTTCCCTACATGCTGTCGGCACAGTTTGGCCCAAATCAAATTGGCAGCAGCGATCTTCGATCGCAAGGGGGATGTCAATATGGCCAAGAAAGCTCCGGTTATTTACCGCGCGCTCTGGAAAGAGCCACTGCTGCATTTCGCTCTCATTGGCTCGGTAGTATTTGGCGGCTACCATTGGCTCCACGGCTTTCCGAAGAACGACGATCAAGTCGAACCGATACACGTCGGCGAAGGCGACCTGAAGGGCAATCTAACCAAATCCATATTATTCCGTCTTTTCAATGAATTAGGTAGCATCTAGTGGTCTTTGCTACCTAATTTCCGCAAAAGTGGCATCAACGTTCGTTTAAAGATGCTGAAAATGCGTATTCGGATTGAACCTGAGGGTCAACAACTCCTCTGTAATCGCGCCATAGACCCAAGTGATACTGCCGCAGCGATGTTCCCTGTCGGCTCGGCGTCTGTTTGCATGGCACCGCGCGTCAGCGTCCTGCTTCCCTCACCACTCGCCTTCCCTTACAATCCCTTCCCGACACAGGGGAGTTCTGCCATGAGCGAAGACGCCTTCAACATTTCTATCCGCAAGTTCCTGAAGGAAGTCGGCGTCACCTCACAGCGCAAGATCGAGGAGGCGGTGCGCGAAAGGCAGATCAGCGGCAAGAAGCTGAAGGTCCGCATGACGCTGACGGCGGAAGGCACGGGCCTCACCCACGTGGTGGAGGGCGAGATCGAACTTCCGTAGGCTTGGCGAAGCAATCAAGCGCGTCGACGCGGACGAAGCAAAGAGGCGGCGTTTACCGCTGGTGCAGTTTGGAGCTTTCTGAGCTAGACGATCCGGGTACCGCGGGTAACCAGAACGTTCCAACATATCCATCAGACCAGCTATGGATGGAGTTGTCATGAAGAAGGCTGTCGTCAGGGTTGTCTGTGCCATCGGCCAAGCGGGGCAGCTCGGCCTCAAAGGCGGCCTTCCATGGGAAAGCGACCGGTCGCCGGAGTTCGTCGCTGACGTTGCACGGTTCTTCGACCTCACGAGAGGACACGTCTTGCTCGCCGGCCCCAAGACGATCGCGAGCGTTCCGGATTTTGCTCGGGCGGATCGGGAACTTGTCGTCGTTCGCTCCAGCATGGATCCCGAGGACACACTCAGGCGCTTTGCCGGCCGTGTCGTCTTCATCGGCGGCGGCCCACCGGTCTGGGACGCCTACGCACGCTTCGTCAGCCACTGGGATGTCACGCGGCTGCCCTATGACGGGCCGGCGGACCGCTGGTTCGATGCAAGATGGCTTACGGGAGGTGGCGAAGTTACCAGAAATCACCGCGACCAATGAAGACCCGGCTCGTATCGATTCTGCGCTTTTTTATCGACATGAAACGCCGCGTCACAACCGGCAAGCTGCTGTAAGCGACTTCCTCATTTCCTAAGCTTCAATATTTTCTGTTTGGTCAGCGGGAATTCCAAACACACCGATTGGTCTTTCAAGGCCTTTAAGCGTATAGGACCCCAAGCTCTTCACTTGGGTTTCAACCCCGGCCAACTTCACGAAAGCCTCTGAGAGGAGAACGGAATGTCCGATCTGCTTGGTAAGACTTTCGAGGCGTGACGCAATGTTAACGGCTGGCCCAATGACGGTGAAGTCAAGCCGCGATCGCGAGCCGATATTGCCGTACATTACATCTCCTGCGTGGACACCGATGCCGTATGCTAGCGGTTCGCGCCCCGCTGCAGTATGCTCTTTATTCAATGCGGTGACCGCTGTTTGCGCTTCGCTGATCGCCTTGAGAAGATCGGCGCATGCTGTGGAATTGCTAAGCGGGAAAATCGCCAGAAGTCCGTCGCCCATGAATTTGAGAATTTCCCCGCCATGCTTCTCAATGGGCTCGGACATCGCGTCGAAATAGCCATTTAGAAGCTCGATCACGTCGTCGCGTGGCCAGGCGTCCGATATGGCAGTGAAATTGCGTAGATCGCAGATCAAGATCGCTGCTCCCACGGTCGATCCGCTGCCACGGCTGGTAGCGCCAGCGAGTATCTGTTCGCTCGCGTGTGGTCCGACATAGGTTTCTAACAACGTGCGCGCCAAGCGGTTCTTGAGTCTGATCTCACTGACGAGAGCCAGCGCGGGCAGAACGTCAGCAAACAAGACCAAGTGTTCCTGACTGAATCCTTGCGGCTTGTCACTGACGAAGCTGACCACGTGCCGCTTGCCCTGAGTATGGATCAGCGGCCACGCAACATAATCCGTAAGGCCCTCGTTACCCAGCTGCCTCCAGAGTGGATAGCGCGATGCGGCCTGGCTCCCGTCATCGATACGTTGCCGCAACTCGCTTGCCCCCCTTCTGATCTCATATACCGGACTTTCAAGATATTCTGCAGTCTCTTCAACACCGTGTTCAAATGTGTCGATCTTCGCCTCCGTGATCCCCTTATGCCACAAGATTCGGGCACCGAACCATTGGGGATGCTGGATAGCAAAGTGGAGCGTTGCCCGGCCAATGGGAACGCCGGCATCTAGTAGCCTCTCGCACATCTCTACAAAGATGTTGTCAATGAAACGTTCGTTCTGAGTTTCCATCACCAGCCAGTCGAGAACATTTCTCCTTTTCGCCGGCCAGGCGCCGCTGTCAGCCGCCGATGCCAAATTTATCTGCATGACCACGCTCCATTGATCTGAGTCTGAAGAAAACTTGTGTGTTTAGCCCCATCAAAAGTTCGGACTACATGTGGCTCATCCAAGGATGAATTATAAGGTCCTGACGGCGACAATGCGCCGAAAATGACAAACCGCGTGATCGCGTCGCCGGAGTTGGCCACAGCACTGATACTTTTTGACAATTTACTTCCAAAGAAGCGCTGCTTCGCTTATGCGAATGCTGCCCGCTCGACTTATATGCTTCCCGTACTTCGTAGACGGGCTTATTTGAAAGCGGCACGAACCACAGCTCGAACATTTTCAGGAGTGTCTTCAATAATGCTCGGACCAGTACAACCGTCCTGCAGTACCTGAATGGAGGGCACACCGTTGCTATCGATCACCGTTTCCAGCGCAAGCACGACCTCTGTCGGGCCCTTCCATTCTGCGGGCATGCCAAAAGTAGAATATGTCCATGGCACATCCCAAACTTTTAGAGACGGCCCTTTCAAGGTTTCTATGACTTCGAACTGAAATTGGGCTGCCCGTTTCGATTCCAACTTTTGATATTGTAGAACCCGGCCTCGAAACCCACGTCCGCTTTTGAGAAAAAATCATAGCTGAAACGTTTGTTGCCGATACATGCCGACGATGAACCGAGGGCGAGGCCCGTGAACATGCTGTCAGGAGTATCACTACTACGGATGTCTGGTGCCTTACCTTACTGATGGCCTTCTGCATTCAAATCCTGCTCGTTATGGTGGTGAATTTATTGAATCGCAATTGCTGCTTACGTGGTACGGCACGGCATGAAACATTATTACAAAAAAAGATTCGGCTGCTACACTTTGTCAACAGGCCCTAGTATGCAATCTGCCCGGTAACAGTTGCTGGAGGATCATCTGTCGGAAATAAGGGCCTCTACGACCGAAGACCCCGACTTCACCCCGTCGGGTGTGTCAACCTGAACCGTCATTCTGAAAGGATACTGGGTAATATGGTCAGAGATCATCCCAATGCCGATCCACACTGCGAACGTCAGCACGAAGAAGCCTAGAAATTTCAGAAACATCTTGCCTCCAGCGACACCGGAAGGATGCCCGGTTTGAGACAACTTAAGGGGGACCAGCTAAGGTCAGGTATAGCATTTTGTTAAAATTCGACTGGCTGGCCCAGGCGAAATGCGTCGCGACGATCAGGATTCCCGGACGATCCTGGGACACCAAAGTTCTCGAGGTATCGGCTGTTAGGTCATCCCGAGCGAATCTGATCCACCTATGACGTTAAAACACCTGCTGGCAGCGTCTGCCAACGGCGTCGAGAAGGCACCCCGGCTCTCACCAAGCAACATCTATGAATGGTATCTACCTGAGCGACCAGGATAAGCTTTTTCGCCACACCTACAGCAGAACCCGCTATATCAACGTTCATGTCGTTCAATATCTTTGGCCAACAATTCCAGCGCGATGGTAAGTCGGATATTGGACGATTTGCCTCGCAGCCCCTTCTTGTAGTCAAGTAAGCTTTCCGCATTCCAGATCGGATGTTGGCTTTCGTCAATGCGACTCAATTCCAACTTAAGAATTGTATGATCGTCTGTGATGATGTGAATTATATCTTCGCCTTGTTCAGGTATACACTTAATGATGTAGGCAGACGTCAAAGCTGGCTTCAAATGAAAAATCGCATCACGGATTCGTTTGTTCTTGTCCGAAAAAGATATTGATGCGACTCGACCAGTTGTTTTCTAATATCGCTTTCGATCTTACTTCCTATCAATTTAATTTTATAACACTTGGCGTTGCCGTAATTAAGTTCCCAGCCGCATCACTCATGACGGTCATTATAGATGTGGGTCTTGAGCTATTGAACTTATCAACCCCAATAGCATAGCGCAGTTGCCTCGCCGGTTGCATAATCGAACTTGTTGCGCCCCGCCGTCAGGCGCAGATCCTTGCCGTAGACTGGACCGTCGACCCGAACACTGCGCGATACCACGTCGAAAAGGTCGACACCTCCCTGCCCTGATGCGAAGTTGGCAGCGAGGACAGCTTATAGGTACTGTTGGGATTGATACGAGCGTGGCCTCAAGAGGTTGGCGATGAAACCGGAGAAACCCTCGATCTACATAACTGGAGCATCGTGTTCAGGAGTGACAACGCTAGGCAGTGGCCTTGCCGCAGCGTTGGGAGTCCGCCATGTGGATTGTGATGACTTCTATTGGTACCCGACCAATCCCCCGTTCTCGACTAAGCGTCCCCCTGCCGATCGCGTCCGCCTGATCGAAGAAGCGCTAGGCGAGGATGGCTGGGTGTTGTCCGGATCATTCGACGGATGGGGAGATACTTTAATCGAGAACGTCAATCTGATTGTATTTGTGTACACTCCGACGCCAATTCGGATGGAACGGCTATTGGGGCGGGAACATGAACGATACGGAAACCGAATATTACAATCGGGCGATATGTACGAAATCCATACAGCGTTTGCCGCTTGGGCTGCTCAATATGACAAACCGGATTTTCCGGGACGGAATTTAGCGCGGCACGAGGCGTGGTTGGAGACACAAATTGCACCTGTACTACATCTTGATGGAACCAAAGCGCCTTGGATTCTCGTCTCCCAAGTTCTCGCCGATCTGCCAGATCCAATTAAGACGCTGGGAGGAAGTCCACTAGCTTCGCCGAGGGGATAACATCCATCATGTCCTTCATCGCACTTCGCACGGCGATCTTCGCGCCCTCGATTCTATCGTCGTCGGTTGAACCCCTATTTTAATGCGAGTTTTCCGTATTGGCCTTTGGTCCGCGCCGAGCATAATTCCCGCTTCACGGCAACATGAACAAAATGCCACATTTTCCTGACAATATTCCTGCTGAAACAAGGTTGAGTGACGATGAAGCGCAAGTCAAAATCCCCGGAGAGCCCCTTAGACAAACACACTGTGGAAGAGCTGGAATTTCAGGAGCGTCTGATTATCAAGTACATGAAGGAGGGCATGACGCGCGAGGAAGCGGCAATGCAAGCGCTCGCCGATTTGCGGGAGAAAATGGATCGGCGCTGAAATGGTATATCCGGCATCGACGGGTCTGGTTAAACCAGCGTATATTGTGACCGATTTGCTGAACCTATGCTAGGATAGCTTCCAACAATGAGCTTCCTATTTAGGAGCAGCCGATGGGAAAATCAGGAACAATCTTATTGACGTTGGCTTTAGCCGCTATGTTGGCGTCCGGCTCGGCCAGCATATCGATGGCGCACGGTAAAAGTCATGGCGCTCATAGCTACCAAGGGTATCGCATTAGCGGACTTTGGCGTGCGAATGGTTATTGGTATCCACAATTTAAAGACTGCTATTTCCCGTACCGTTACGATTTGCCCGTCTATTGCGACGAATCCACCCAACGCTTTTCGAAGCGGAACGAGTGGCGACGGGCTCCAAAGTTTATCAGAAAATAAGGTAGAGCGACTGGCTCTGCAGTTCACCAGCAAGTGTCACAATGCGGTCATACGGCAGAAGACCCGTGGTTTCGGTATCCGCTACAATCACCCGCTTTTTGCGCGTGTGGACGCTGGATCCATCCATAAGATCCTGTCATGGATCGCTGTTGGACAAAGCCGCCAATCGACGCTTTGAAGGCTACCACAAACGACTTTCTGCCGCTTGGAAGAACCGTCTATGGTGGCAGAATTTTGAACGAACGCTTAATGCCGGTCATCTGCGCGCATTTCTGAAACGCCTGCCGGATTTCGACGACATGGAGGCGGAAGAGAAGGCGCTTGCATACGTTTATCACTATCCGGATGTCCACCGCGCCTTGGCATTCCTGTTGTCGTGGCCAGCGCTGGATCAGGCGGCGAGGCTTGCGATTTCGAGGGCAGCAGAACTTGATGGCGACCGTTATGAATTCCTGACATCCGCAGCCGAGGCGCTGCGGGATAAACACGCCTGGCATCAGTCATCACGCTGCGCGCAATGATCGACTTCGCGCTCGACCGCGCAGGGACCGCCCGATACAAGCACGCTGCCCGTCATTTAGCTGAAGCCAAGCGGCTTTCAGCGGGGATCAGGGATCGCAGCCCAATTATTCTCATGAAGACTACGTCGCGGACCTTGGATCCAAGCACGGGAGCAGGACGAGGTTTTGGAAGCTTGCCGTTTGAACCGACGTTTCGTGAACATAACCCGTCGTCTCCAAAAGATAAAAGACCCCTCGCGCTAATGATGACCCTGTGGAAGAGAGTCCGCCGCTTAGCTAGTTGTGGAACCTCAACAGGTTGTCCCGATCCAGGCCGAGACGGCTGATAGGTGGTTTTGATCCTAAACTGCCGTGCGGCCTGTGCCAATTGTAGCGATGAAGCCAGTGCGGCAGCTCCTCCGTGCGTTCTTGAGAGTTGTTGTAAGCACGAGCGTAAGCCCATTCGCGTAGGCTCGTCTGAATGAAGCGTTCGGCCTTACCATTGGTCTTAGGCGTGTATGGTCTTGTGAAGACTTGACGCAAGCCCAGACGTTTGCAGGCTGTGCGGAAAGCCTTTGACCGGTAGCATGACCCGTTGTCGGTCATCACGCGCTCGATACAGATACCCAGCTTCGCATAGTAGGCGACGGCAGCCTCCAGGAAGGCAACGGCGCTCTCTTTGCGCTCATCTGGCATGACCTGCACAAAAGCGACCCGCGAAGCGTCATCAATGCAGACGTGGACGAACTCCCAGCCGATGCCCAGATGGCGGTTGACAACGCCCGTTTGCCGTCCGGTGATGCGGTGTCCCACCGAGCCAATACGGCCAAGCTTCTTAATGTCGAGATGAATGAGTTCGCCCGGATGTTCCCGTTCATAGCGGCGCACGGGTTCGGGATCCAGGGCGCTCAGTTTGTTGAGGCCCAACCGGCGCAGAACACGGCTGACAGTTGCCGGCGAGACGCCGACCTCGGCAGCGATCTGCTTGCCTGTCCAACGCTGGCGGCGTAACCGCTCAATCGTCCCGACAATGGCTTCAGGGGTCGGCCGGCGCAAGCGATGTGGTCGCGACGAACGATCCTCCAGTCCGCTCAAGCCCTCGCGGCGATACCGATCGACCCATTTGCGCACCGTCCGCGGGCACACGCCTGCGGCTTCGGCAACGGCCTGCGGCGTCTGCCCGCCCTCGACCTGGCTCACAATTCGCTCTCGACCATACCGCGTAAGACGGGCATTCTTGTGGATGTTCATCCGGTCCTCCAAGAGTCACTGAAGCTTCGACAACCTCAGTCTCCCCGGTTTGGACCGGATGGACAACCTATTGAAAGCTCACAGCTAGTCACCGAGCGATCACGGATTCCATCCGCCGCTGCCGTATTGACGGGTAATAATCTCGAGAAGATGACCGTTGGGGTCCTCGAAATAAACGCCGCGGCCGCCGTCGTGGCGATTGACCTCGCCCGGACGCGTCCGGCCAGGGTCAGCCCAGTACGTGAGACTCCCTTCGCGAATCCGACCGAAGATCTCGTCGAACTCGGCTTCGCTGACCAGGAACGCATAGTGCTGCGGCGTAATTTCGCCGTCGGTATCCATGTAGTCGAGGTTCGCACCGTTTTCGGTCGTGACCATCTGAAACGGCCCCCAGCGCCTCGGGGCTGGAAGGCCAAGCATTTTCGCCAAAAAATGTGCCGACGCCTCGCTGTTGCGGGCCAACAGTATTGTGTGGTTGAAATCGATAGCCATGCCATCACTCCCTGTGATCTCTCCTCGCACGTCGCTCAGAGTTGTTCCATGACCGAAGCGTTGCGGCACGAGACCATGATACCTCCAGAATATAGACGGAACATTACTTAATTTGCGGACCGAACGAAAGGACACCGAGGGTTCTCAGACTTCCGCTTTCCACCGCATTGCTGCCGTTCGATCTTACGCGGGCGAACGCCGGCAACTACGTCGATGAGCCCGAAGTCGGTCCCTGACAGGTTATGCATGGTGAAACGTTAACATCAGGCATGGTGCGGTCTTTTGCAAAGCGGGTCCGGGCGGTCGGCCCGCTGCACAGCCGATCCAGGTTCGACAAAGCGCGACGGCCAGTCGACGGCGGACATACGAAGAGCGCCCGCAAGTGACCGAGCCATCAGCCGCAGCCTCACCGCGGCCGGCGCACCGCCCGCACCACCCCGGCCGACGTGCTGCCGCAATAGAGGCGGTCGCCGCCATCGGATTCCAGCCCCGACACGCCCATGCCGGCCGGCATATCCAGCTTCTCGAGAACCTTGCCCGATTGCGGATCGACGCGGCGCAGATCGCTCTGCTCGCCTTCCCAGGTGGCGTGCCACAGCTCGCCGTCGACCCAGGTCACCCCGGTGACGAAACGGTTGGATTCGATGGTGCGCAGGATTGTTCCGGTCTCCGGGTTGATCTGGTGGATCTTGCGCTCGCGGTATTGCCCCACCCAGAGCGTCCCTTCGGCCCAGGTGAGCCCGGAATCGCCGCCGCCGCCGGGTGCCGGGATGGTTGCCAGAACCCGGCCGGTGTCGGGGTCGATCTTCTGGATGCGGCCGTGGGCAAGCTGGAAGAAATGCTGGCCGTCATAGGCGGTGCCGGCATGTGCCGCGACATCGATCGAGCGCTGCGCCTGCCCGTTTTCCGGATCGAAGGCGACTAGCTTCTCACCCGAGGCAAACCAGACATTGTTGCCATCAAAGCTCACCCCATGCACCCTCTCCACATCTGGAAAGGGTCCGTATTCGCCCAGGATTTCGGCTGTTGACTGTTTCATGTCTCTATCCTCACTGAGATGGTCTGATGTCCGTTACTAACCGTTTGGTAGCGGTGCCGGGAGTAACAAGGTGGTCGTGAATCCCACTACCGGCGGCGTCACCCAGCGGCGCGCCCGTCCGTGCCCGAAAAACTGCACCTTGCCGGCCTCGCCAAGCTGCACCAGAGCCCGTTGCACGCTGCGCTGGCCGGTGCCAAGCGCCAGCGCCAGCGCCGAACTCGCCCAGGATTCGCCATCGGCGAGAAAGGCCAGCACCGCCGCATGCCGTTCCTCGATCGGCCGCGCCAGCACCACCACCTCGCGCGCCTCTCGCGGCGCCAGCGCGAAGCCTTGGCTGGTCGCGCCGATGTCGGCCACCCCCCGCAGCTCGGCGCGCAGCCGGCCGATCTCGACCCTGAGCCGCGCCCGGTGCGATTCATCTGCGTGCCTGCCGCCGAAGGCTTCGGCGATCAGCCTTCCCCTCGACACATCGCCCGGCCACGCTTCGGCCAGCGTGCGTGCCAACGCGAAGAGCACCGGGCGCGTTGCCAGCGTCACGATTGCTTGCTGCTGGCGCATGACATAGCGGAAGCTATCGACCACCAGCGCCGGCGACGCCTGCAGCGCCTCGACCTCCTCGAGCAGCAAGGGGCGCTGCTTACCACCCGCAATCAGACACGCCGCCGGCGTGTCCAGCGCCAGGAATGCGCTGTCGACCTCGGCGATAAGCCCCGGAATGCCGGCGCGGCGGGCGGCATGACGTGCCCACTCCAACGCCCTGCGCGCCGGCTTCGTCCTGAGGCGCCGCATAGCGATACCGGCGACGGCGAGTTCGTGCGCGGCTCTCGAAGCCGGCGGCAGCGGCATCGGATCGAGCCCGGCCAGCACAGCTTCGGCCTCGTCCAGACGGCCGATCAGCAGCAGGCGCCGCACCTTGAGGTGGCCGGCATGCGCGGCGTTCAGCCGGTCGCCATGCTTTTCCAGCGTCGCCCGCGCCGCATCCAAAAACTTGGCGGGCCAGCCAAGGTCACGCGAGACCAGCGCGATCTCCGCTTCGGCGACGACGCATCTGGCACGCGCTACCGCCTCCTTCGGGCCGAAGCCGCGCGCGGCCCGCCTAAGCAGCGTCTTGGCACGATCGAGGTCGCCGAGCTGCGCCATCGCAATGCCGCGCAGCGCCAGCGCCGGCGGGTCTTCGCGCAGGGCGACGCGATCGAGGGCGCCGAGCGGATCGCCCACGGCCAGTGCCAGTGCCGCCGCGGTGATCAGCGAGTCCATTCAAATACCGTCACACTTGTTACTCCCACCCCTAAGCTGCCCGCCCTAACTTAAGTCATGGCCGTCAACCAGCAAGCCGTATCAACGCTGTGGCTATCGTTGACGCCGATATCCGCATTGACAAGCCCTGAGCATCTCAGGCGTCAATATTAAACATCTCATAGGGGATAACTGACATGCCTCACGCCGACGATCTGTCTCTCCGCGCGACGAACGACGCCGCCGAGCACGCCGAGCGGATGCGCCATCCCTGCTGCGGCGGGCCGGGTCCTTCAAATCCCGTCGCACTTGTAACTCCCACCTCTGCGCTTCACCGCCCTATTCTGGCTCGTAGCAAGCAACAATTGACCGGCAAAGGAGACGACCAATGACCGAGCACACCGCAATGAAGACCCCGCCCATCGTTTCAAGACAGGACTGGGAGGCCGCCCGCGAACAGATGTTGGTGAAGGAGAAGGCAACGCTGCGCGCCAAGGACGCGCTGGCCGCCGAGCGTCGGCGCATGCCGTGGATGGAAGTTGACAAGACCTATGTGTTCGAGGGGCCGAATGGCAAGGCGAGCCTCCTCGATCTGTTCGAAGGCCGCCGCCAGCTGATCGTCTACCGCGCCTTCTTCGAGCCCGGCGTGTTCGGCTGGCCCGAGCATGCCTGCCGCGGCTGTTCGCTCGGCGCCGATCAGGTCGGTCACCTCGCCCATCTCAACGCCCGCAACACCACGCTTGCCTACGCCTCGCGCGCCCCCCAGGCTGACATTGCGCGGCTGAAGCAGCGGATGGGCTGGCAGATGCCGTGGTACACCATCACGGACAGTTTCGACAAAGACTTCGGCGTCGACGAATGGCACGGCCACAATGTGTTCATCCGTGATGGCGAGCGCATCTTCCGCAGCTATTTCATCAACAGCCGGGGCGACGAGGCGATGGGCACCGTCTGGAGCTATCTCGACGCGACGCCGCTTGGCCGCCAGGAAATCTGGGAGGATTCGCCCGAAGGCTATCCGCAGACCCCCCTCTACGCCTGGTGGAACTGGCACGACAATTACGACGCCGGGGCCGACAAGACATGGGAAGAAGTGTCGGCCGCCGGCGAGGCGGCGTTCAGGGATAAGGGTGAGCCGTAACGGCATCCAGCTCGGGTTCCTCTCCTCACTCCCCAGGGGCGAGGAATCAGTTCTGGCTGGCGTAACACATCAAGGGATTGAGACCATGAGCGATATCCATTCTCGAACCGGCAGCATGCCCTGCGAAAACACCGTCACCCTCAGCATCGCCGACTGGCTATGCCTCGCCGCCGCACCCACCTTCGCCGTGATGGCACTGCTCTCCTGGCTTCAGGCTGGCGATGCGGCCATGCTGTGCATGGGCTCCTCGCCACTCACTGGCATGGCGGCGATGTATCTCCTGATGAGCGCCTTCCATCTGGCGCCCTGGCTAAGGGTGATCTCCGGCCGGCAGGTCCGATAGGTCCAGCCGCGCCGCCCAATTTTAACGGTTGTGATGGGGTTGACGCCCCCGACGGCATCGATGTGCCAGAATGGAGACGTTGATCACCATTTAAAGGAGGTCTGCTGGTACGGGCCGGTGCTTGGTGGGCCCGGTCCATTGGACATCATGAAGCTGCCTAGAAGCATCAAGACCGGCTATGCGACCCTTTTTCGACCACATCCGCAGCCCGGAGCTTTGCCGCGCTCGTACGCAGCAGCTTTTCGACTGGTCGGGGACGGTTCGCTGAAGGTGAAGATCGATGGCGTCCATGCACTTGCTGAAGCCGCGCGGGCGCATATAGACATGGAAAGCCGCGCCACAACCGGCAAGCTGCTGTTGGCCGTAATCGTCGATAAAGACGTCCACGGTCAGCTTTGGTCTTCCATCGATCCGCAGAGCGTCTTTGCCGATGCGGACAAATTGCCCACCCTCGCTGTCCATGCGGCATCAGCCCGCTTCTGCGTTCGCCTCCGCCGGCAGGAAACCTTTGCGCGCGTTGACCGTTGTCTTTACGCGACATAAGGAGGAAGTTGGATGGCATCTGTCCGATACATCGTTGCCGACGTCAACAAGGCGGTCGCGTTCTATCGAGACAATCTCGATTTCAAGGTCGACAAGCACAATCCGGGCAAGTTCGCCGCGCTGCTGCGCGACGACTTGACGCTGTATCTCAGCGCCCCAGGTGCGGGAAGCGGAGGTCAGGCGGGCGGCGATCCGAAGCCGGGCGGATGGAACCGATTTATGATCGTAACGAGCGAGGTCGATGTCCTCATTGAGCGGTTGCGCCGGGCTGATGCGAGATTCCGGGGCGAAATCAGCGACAGCGGTGCCGGCCGCGCCATCTTGCTTGAAGACCCATCGGGCAACGTCATCGAGCTGTTCGAGTTCAAAAAGCATTGAGCCTGACGTAAAGTGATGGCGGCGGGCTGTTGGTTTTGATCCGTCTGCTCCTGGTCATGTCGCTTTGCGTCACCGCCGGCAGATCTCGAAGCTATCTATCCTGAGGGACTTCCCCCTTCCCGCTGGTCCGCTCACGTGCTCATGCAGGCTCGCACGGCTGAACTGAACGGCGAGCTTCGCGATCGACTGCGGACACCATTGCGACAACCAGAGCCGAACGTACCTTCGCTGTGCAAACCTAAACCTTGCGCGTGAACCCCAGAGAAGTTACCTGTCTCTGGGCGTGAATGGCCGCATTCTTACGATCAAGTGGAGTGCGACATCCGCAAATACTCCTGCATATTATGCTCTGCTGGGGATTACTCGCCTCATGGCGAGCTCGCCATTACTTCAGCCAGTTGGATATATAGGCGGCGTGATCCTCCCGGGGTTCAATACCTTCCTTCACCGCAGTCTCACATCAGATGCGCCGCTTCGGGGCGGGTTCTTGGTCGGAGTCGCCGGAGTTGGGTTCACCCTTGGGTTCGATCAAGAGTACCTTGACCTCTTTTTCAGCGCGTGGCCGATGAACGACGCCCTTGGGCACAATGAACAATTCGCCAGCCTTGACGGTTCGAGAGGGCTCTCCCTTGATGTCCATCTCCATCTCACCTTCAAGTACAAAGAAGAAGTCATCCGTCGTATCATGCTTGTGGAACGGATATTCTCCGATGAACTTCACCACCATCACGTCATTCTCGTTGTAATCGGCGATCACATGAGGGTCCCAATGGCTTGAGAATTGCCCCAGCTTTTCGGAGAGGTTTACTGTTTTCATATCGGGTCTCCTGCCTTTGATAAAAGACATTTAAGATGACCAGTCTTCCAACTGGCCTGAGTGCGATGTAGGTTTCATCACGACAGCTTGGAGGAAGACCAATCTCACGCGCGCTAAAATCTTGTGGCAAGACAGCACAGGATATCACCCCCGGTCTTGAACGTTTGTGCGCGCAGGATTGGGTGCAAATGGCACCGTGGCAACACGGAATTGGCCGTATTGAAGCCTTCTTTTCCGGCGAGGCCTATGCTCCGCATCGGCACGACACCTATTCGATCGGTTACACAATTCACGGCGTACAGAGTTTTGATTACCGCGGCGCGCGCTCCGATAGCATGCCGGGCCAGGTCATCGTGTTGCATCCCGACGAGATTCACAATGGTGAAGCAGGTACAAATGACGGCTTCCACTATCGGATGATCTATATCGAGCCATCCATCGTGCGCGACGCGCTCGGGGCGCGGGCGACAACGCTTCCATTCGTGAAGAACGCAGTCTTTGAGGACCCAAGGCTTTTGCATGCAATCCATGCCGCATGCGCCGATATGGACCGCGTGCTTGAGCCGACCGCACTGGATGAGATTGCGGTCCTTCTGGCCGACGGCCTGTTGGCCAACAATACGTCTATTCGGGGATCCGTAAGTACATTGATAGACGCCAGAGCCCTCGATCGAGCTCGCGCCTATCTTGATGCCAATCTCGACCGAACGGTCGCTTCGGCCGAGCTTGAAGGGATTACCGGGCAGGATCGCTTCTCGCTGGCGCGCCAGTTTCGCAAGGCTTATGGGACAAGTCCACACCGATACCTGATGATGCGCCGCCTCGATCGGGCCCGCGCCGGGATTGCGTCGGGGCTCAGTCTGGCGGACGCCGCTCTTGTGGCCGGTTTCAGTGACCAGGCGCATATGACGCGGCGCTTCAAAACGAATTATGGCATCTCGCCTGGACACTGGCAGCGCCTCTTGGCGAAGGCCCGATAGATCCCGGGATACAAGGCGCATTGCCATCCGCTCGGGCAATAGCTGAAAAGGCATTGATGAGGATCACCGTCGTGTCAAAAGACGCATCCGGTTCAAGTCAGAAGCTTCGGCCAACATCACCCTGGCAGGGATTGAACTGGTTCATATGCGCAAGCAGCAAGGCCTGTTTTGCCCCCGGCCCGTGTACTTGCTCTCAAAGAGCAGTTCAAGGTTCTCGCCGCCTGCACATGCCCTGATGGAGGATGTCCCTAGCCCGTTTCAGCATTTGCAACTCAGCCCGGGAAATAGTGGTCGGTATTCGGCAGAGCGTCTGCGTATATAAGTTCTCGGCGGAAGCACACGCGGCAAACTGTCAGGCAAGCCAGTTGCATGGGATCGTCATCAGGTGAGCGAGAGATTTCTCAAATCGAGCCCGAGAAACCGCTGCTCCTTGTGTTCCTCGTTCGCAGATTGCCGCGTTCGGCAGGCTTGTCTCACCGAAACATTGGAATTCCCTCATGATAGGCGGCTGTGTTCAAATCACGTCGAACAAACGGACTCATGGATTCGGCTTCTTCGGTGGTGACCTGGTGGCCCCGCGCTGGCGTATGACCGTACGCAACGGCGGTTTCATGGGCACGGAGTGAGGTCAGTTGCCGATCGACATGACCGGCACCGCGGTCTGGCATGTCAGAAAGACGGCTTGTCCAACGCAATTGGGTCGAGCCGAATGCACTCAAGGTCCATCGCCGCCTGTCGCGAAAACAACAGCCCGCCAGGATTTGAACGACGCCGTGGCTCCGTGGATAAGATAGCCCAGGCAATGCCTTGCCCTCCCGGCTAGCAAGCGGATGCATCATGTCGATATCAGAAACCGAATTATGCGGCCGTGTCCAGAAGTCCGAGCTTGCGGGCGCGCAATCGCGCCAAGCCTAGCACGCTGTCGATAAACGGTGTCGGCAGATCAAGGATCTTGCCGATATCATGCGCTACCGTCAGCAGGGCGTCCAGCTCAACGGGTTTTCCGGCTTCTGTATCCTGTAACATCGAAGTCTTGAAAGCACCCAATGTCCTGGCTCTTCCGATCACTTCAGTCGTCGAAGCGTCCATCGGGATACCAATGGCATCACCAAGCACCTCGGCTTCACGCATCATCCGCAGGCAGAGCTCGTATAGCAGAGGATCATTGATAATAATGTCGCTCGTCTCACCCGTAAGCATGCTGATCGGGTTTATGCTGAGGTTCCCCCACAGCTTATGCCAGATATCATGCCGGATAGTGGTTGTAACCCGACTTGAGAAACCAGCAGAATTGAACATGTCATTAATGTCTGAAAGCCCGGACACGGACTTGTTGTCGGCATAGCCTATAACGAGCTTATTTCCACTATAGTGCCGGACTTTCCCCGGCGCATCGAGCGAGCAAGCCATGTAGACAACACAGCCGACCGTCTGGGCCAAGGGTATAGACTTTTCGACAATCCCATGTGGATCCACGGCAGCCAGCCGTGTGTTGCTGAGTACCCCATTGCCGCCGACGAAAAACCACCAAGGGACGCCGTTCATGGCGGTGATAACCCCGGTGCCAGGACTCAATAGAGGCGCTATATGTGACGCCACATCCGCAAGCGAGGGCGCTTTTACGGATATTATCACATAATCTTGCGGCGCCAGTTCAGCGGGGTCAGCAGTGACCCGTACTTGAACACGGTGAGTCTTGCCGTCTTTCGTCAATTGAAGGCCGTCATGTTTGATTGCCGCCAGTGTCGCATCATGCGCGATGACGCTGACTTCAGCCCCGGCAAGGGCCAGAAGTACACCCATAGTCCCGCCCACAGCGCCAGCGCCGTAGATGCATATTTTTAAACGGTCGGATTTCGTCATGGCGTCCATTGGTCTTTCTCACAGTCGTCTTTGACAGCTCGTGCGTGGCTTTGGCTATTGCATGCGACAGAACCATCGGCTCTCCGTATCCCATTGAACGATCGCCATCCGATTGGTCTGACTGCCGTCAATCGTGACACAATCCGGGTCGTCGATGACGCGCCAAAGCGCTGCAAAATAAATCGTTTCGCCGCATCGAATGCAGACTAAAAACCAGAAAGTTGCACTTTGGCTTTTCCGCATATCTTTTTCGATCCGGACTCCTGCGCCTTATCAATAATACCGGACGCAAGATCAGACACGATCTCTACTGCAGTATCTTCGGGCAATCCTGTTTCCCGCATGCCAGCTCTCATGGCTGTATCGCTGGCTTCATCGGTGCCGCATATAGAGGCACGAGCCTCCATCATGGCAGCCTGTTCGAACTTTCTGTTTCCGACTTCAGTAGATTCCGCCTGGTTCTTGACGGTGGCAAATACGGGTCCAGTGGCTGCGACAAACACAGCCGCCGCCAAAATGGGTATCGATGATTTGTAAAAGCACATTTTCCTGCCCATTTCCTGGCGATTATCGCCATTCGACATGGATGTGGACTGCACGCAATCCACGCTGTTTCCATCCGTCATCCATCCGCCCCCGGATTCTGCCGGGAGCGGGGCTTCGAAGTGCATCAACTACTCACAGTATCTGGTAGGAGAATTGCCAAAGTGCGGATATTCGCAGGATCCGTAATTATCGTCACGGTTGAAATCCCTAAGGTGATCCCTGCGGTCGCCAAAGCGATCATGGCTCACCGCAACCGCGCGGGCACCGAAGACGCCACCGGTTCCGAAGATCCCGCCCTCTCGGGAGCCATGGTCCCTGCCGCCGAAACTATGATCGCCGCCGCCCAAACCACGGCCGATACCACCGTGGTCCCCGCTACGGCCACCGCCATCATGGTCACCGCCGCGCGCCATCGATTCAGTTACCGAGCCGGCGGCCATCATTGCGCCCAAAGCTGCTATCGCCAAGATAGTTGCTGATCTTTTCATGATTTCACTCCTAAGTTACAAAAGCCTACCGCTTGGAAGGTTTTTGTAACTTAGGAGGACCAAGTTGTTCACTATATTATACATTGGTTTATGCATGTAGTCTTATGGTTCTGGTTCATCACCCACGTGGATATTGTGATCAGCTTGGGTACTTGGATGCTTGTTGGACAGTTCAACGACATGATGATGGGGTGCCTGCGACTGGCGCATACAGCCGTTTCCCCATCTGGTGGCCACACGTCCGTTTGCGGGCGCAAAAGTCGACATGAAGGAGCGCCTCGAGGCGTGTTTCGAATGTCGGCTCCAGACGAGATGGGATGGTTGCCACCCTCCCCTGGCGGCATCGCAATATGCCAATATTGTGGTGCGTGAACCTACAAAGCGGAGAAAGCGGCAAAATGAACGATACAATGATTGGTGTGGACCTGGCAAAGAGTGTTCTGCAGCTCCACGGTGCGTTCAAAAAAGCTGCCCCGCTCCCAGCGCGGCGGCCATCTTCTCGCTCATTGAAACAGCAAAGCTCGGGGATCGTGACCCCGAAGCATGGCTCCGTGACGTCCTCACCCGCATCGCCGATCACCCGATCGACAGGATCGATGAGCTCCAGCTACCCTTTCTAGGGTGACTCGCCAAAGTATTTGGCGTGCAGCTCCTCCACGAGACCGCGCTCATGAGCGCCTATGAGTTCAACGGTCAGCCGCCTTGTAGAGGAACTGTTGAGAGGAAGCCCGAAGCCGTATTTGTCCGGCTCGAAGACGCCGCCGATGACATCGACCCTTTGTTCAGGGTGTCTGTGGGCATAATATTCCAGCACCGGGGCATCGCCGATGATCGCTGTGATACCACCGTCGAGCAAAGCTGCCACGGCAGCATCAATGTCCGGGAATGAATGCAACTCCAGCCCGGAGTTGCGGGCAAAATCCTCCGACACACTCCCGGTGAAAACCCCGACAGCCTTGCCAGGAAGATCGGAAAGGCTGTTGATTTGATTGGTCAGCGAGAGCGTGGTCATTACTGTCGCCACGGAGGACGTAACAAACGCCAGCACGGCAATCCCGCATACGAGCCACAAACCCTGCCAGATCCGCCCAACCCACCCAAAAACATTCTTTCGGCCGGTTGGTTTGCCAGCAGCAATCGACATGACCGAGAAGAAGCTTTCTGCTATGCCGTCACGCCACCGGCGTGGAAAGTCGGGGGCAAACCTTCGGTCCAAGAGGGTCAGCAGTCCTGTCGCCGCGGCGACGACAAAGGCAATCCATGCATAGGCGCGAAGGAACCCTGAGTCTCTCAATCCTGTGACAACCTCCAGAAACCCCGTGCCCTGGCGTTCGTTGACCATGATCCTCAGTCCAGCGTCGAACCACGGATAGGTGAAGTCCATCCGCTGTGCCCGGTCTTGCGTAATGGTGAGATTGGTGACGGCAACATCGACGTCGCTGTTCGCAGTGGCATCGAGCAGGGCGCGGACCGTCGGGAACGATATGTAGTCGGTCTGAAGGCCTTGCGCCCTTGCAAGCGACTCCCAAAGCTCGACTGCCATTCCTGTGAATTGGTCCTTCTCCTGGATGACAAATGGCGGGCTCACATAGAGCCCAACCCTGACCGGTTGTTTGGCTTGAGGCATCTCTTGCGCAAATGGATTGCCCACGGACAGAAGGATGCATAACATGCCCAGGGAGAGAGCATTCTTTGACATGAAAAACTCCTGCTTGCAGCGTCTCACGTCCTTCGCCGCGTCAGCCTGTTGATTTTCCAGTGAGAACTGACCCCGATATGAAGTGTCCATCGGGGCTCGACCAGATGGCGTTTCAAGCGCCTGCCGGGCACGTTGGTTTTCAATTCCTCGGGCGATCAAATGGCCGCCAAGAGCAGAATGAAGCCGTTTGGCATTGTAGATTTGATCTATGAACCTTGGCAACCTCTCGGTTACGTCGACGAACGTTTCGTATCCGGCAAAAGAGTCTCTTAGACCTTTAGTCCTGAAGGAATGCCACTGTCAGATCGCATTGGCTTGTATTCAGCCCAGCGGTCGCCCTCCAGTATGATAGACTGCTGCTGTGTCTAAAGCCTTCGAGGGGCCATCAATGACGATCGTTACTTGCCCTGTTTCAGACGAGCCGGTTAAGGCTCTCCCGAGCGATGGAGACTTTGCTGAATTTGTCTGCCCGAGTTGCGGGCGATTTCGGATATCTCGGACAGCGCTCAGGCTCATTAAAAATCTTTCACGAAGAAGGCGCGAAAGCTTGCTGAATAAAGCGAGGAGCGACGCCCAAGGTGGTGATGGCGTCCCCTTCATCAGAAACATTTACTAGCGCAGCAATAAAGCCTGACATGTTGATTCCAGGAGCATCGTGATGTTCAACCCCGATGCAAAAGTACGCCTATCATCCCAGACGTGATTTTAACCAGCACAGTCAAAACGTTCGACAATGCCAAGGATGCGCTTGCCGCGATGTTCTTCCTCTGTGACGACGGCAGGGTCCGGACCAGACTGCGTCGATGACTGTATTGTCATGGATAGCCGCCAGGCCCGTATCGAAGTCAGTCGGCGCGGTTCTCCTCCCATTTATCCGCGCTGCCTGTTTTCTCTGAAGGTTTACCTTCACAATTGAAGCCGGGTTTTTTTGTTCGGCCCTTTTTTGTGCAAAGCATGTGTAATCGGGCGGTCTCAAAAGGGGCGAGCTCCCGGCTTGGCAGGAGCCATGCGCTCCTGCTTGTCGGCGCTGACTTCGGCTGACGCCGCGGCGCCGTGGCTACAACTTTCCCTGCACATCGGACTGCGGCCAACGCTGCAGCGCGATGCGGCCAGCTTCTGTCAACGCATAGACGCCCCTATCAAGGCGCTCAAACCAGCCATAAACATTCGAAAGCAATATCTTGCCCACGTCCGGTATGTCGGTTCTAACATCACGCACGCGCAGCGGTCCTGCCGTCAGCGTTGCCGCGCAGGCGAGTGCCTGCTGTCGATATGCCGTCATGATCGGCGTGCGGCTACTACCACCAAGCGCCGGATCCCCGCGCCGTTTCTGGTGTTCGCGCATTAGTTTGGAACGCCGTTTTGGATCGGTCCGCGGCATTGGTGATACCGAAGCAACGATGACGCTGACCTCGCCGGCATCTGAAATGCCCAGCATGCCAACGCCCAGCCTGCGGCAGAGGTTGCGGTAGCGTTTGTCGGCTTCACGACCTCTGCCCTTGGACGATATCCTGGCAGCGATCCAGATCTCGTCTGAAATGTTCGCCCGGTCGACCGCCTGCAAAATGAGCTCCAGATTGAAACTCAATTTTAGCTCGCCGACCACGACAACAGACGGATCGTCATTACTGAGGCCGACAAGATCGCAGCCGCCAACCTCGCCTTTGGCGACGTAACCTGCCTTTTCAAGAAAGCTTTTTACCGGCAGATAGAGCGAAGTTTCCATATGTGCTGATTAAATCGGAGAATCGTTGCACCTTAGCTACACCGACCACACCAGACAATTTCAATTCATCTCCGATGGCGTCGCTCTCAGGCAAGTCGCCGCTGCTGGTTGTGAAATGTGTTCGCGCTGGAGGCAATAAGGTTGGCTGAAGGATCAAAGGTTTCAAGAACGCTGATCGATTTGCCGTATGATCGAAAGAAGTTGCTCCCTGCCCTATCTGCCATAGGGAAAACCTGCGTGATCTGCGAAATAGATAACCCTGCCTCGGGAGGCGCTGTGGATCTCCAGTCCGCGGATCACCGCACCGATCAGCGGTCTGTCGAAATGTTGCAATCAAAGGCCGCACAGAAAAGCGTACTTGATCACACGCGCACACAGAAGAACGATTATGTCGGAACATCTTCATGGCAACTCCATTTGAGTTGACATGAAGACTTTTGTTGGAATGTCCACGATCTTCCTGATCGTTTCCGTCATCGTCGCTGAAGCCGCAGAGGTCAAACCCGACGCGATCAATGCTGCATCCCTGTCCACAATCCCGGCGGAGCGCTCTTCCAAACCATCAGCGGATCCCGACCCTGCGATCGTCCGCCTTCAGGTTCTCCTCGACCGCGCGGGCGCATCGCCAGGCGTGATCGACGGCATTTATGGAAACAATGTTACCAAGGCGGTGGTCAGTTTCGAAAAGATGATGGAGATGCCCCAGGACGGCACAATCGACCCCGATGTCATCAGCAGGCTGGAGACGGGTGGCCCGATTATCGGCACCTACACGGTCACGGCGGACGACGCGAAAGGCCTCGTGGATCATATTCCCGCAGACTACGGTGAAAAGGCGAAGATGCCCGGCTTGGGTTATACCAGCGTCGCCGAAGGGCTTTCAGAGCGGTTCCACATGCATATCGACCTGCTGACTGCGCTTAATCCAGGATCGGATTTCGTCCCTGGCGAGACGGTCCAGGTAGCGCGACCGGGTCCCCCGCGCCAGGGAAAGGTGGCCCGCATCGAAGCCGACAAGACGGCCGGGCAGGTCACGGCTTACGATCATCGCGATGACATTTTAGCGGCATATCCCGCGACAGTTGGCAGCGAGGACAATCCTTCTCCCGGGGGAACGCACAAGGTAAAGGGCGTCGCGCGGATGCCCGTCTTTAGGTACAATCCAAAGGTCAACTTTAAGCAAGGCAAGAACGACAAGGTCCTCACTTTGCCCAAAGGCCCCAATGGACCGGTCGGAACTGTCTGGATCGATCTGACCGAGCCAACCTACGGCATTCATGGAACGCCTGATCCCGAGCTTGTCAACAAAGTCGGGTCGCATGGCTGCGTTCGTCTGACGAACTGGGACGCAGAGGAGCTAGCTGGAATGGTGAAGCCGGGCGTCGTTGTCCGGTTCGTCAACTAAAGGTATTCCTCGCCGTCGATCGGGATTGGTGATCGAACGTCTTGAGGCAATCGGAAAAACGGAGCGAAGGGCGTCAGTGTCCCCCTCTCACTCCCTCCTTCTCTCAACCACGGCCGCTCACCAAGGCCGGGTAATCCAAAGGGGAAAACTGGGCGCTTGCGCGCTATCGGCAAGGCCGATATCGCGAAGCATGTGATGTGACAGGTGGGAGATGTGGTTCTTCGTTTGATGGCGCCGCCAGATAGCCAGAATCAACGCATAGGCGGTGTTCCAGACGCCGAATTTTTGGCACAGTTCATCAACTGTTGCCGCAAGAGTATCAACAACGAACGCTTGTGCTTCGCGCATGATTTTCCTGTCCGGTGCAACGAGGCAGCCGGTCCTCTCGAAGGTAAAAAGACGCGCGGATGCGGACGCGGAAATGCGAACAGTCGCTCCGTCAGCCAGTCACGTCAGGGAAATGGGAAATGCCAAACGGCAGAATTTCGGGGCCTAGAAGCCCTGATGCCAATGTCGGCTTGGTCGAGATGCACATCGCATCGAAGCCAACACGGCCGTTCCACCACAGAGGCGCGTAAACATGAGAATAGGTGTCATTCACGCCTCCTCTGGGTTGATTGCGAGTGGCGTCACGGTACACGACATTGGCTGATAAACAAGCATGCAATTTCGCTTGCAGACGTGGCGCAGGATTTCGTTGCAAAAGAGCAACACTATTTCAGATGACACTTACGCCTTGCTTGGTCCACCCTAAGCATCCAGCCGCTACCTGGTTCGAAATGACGCTGCCGAACAAGGCGTTGCACCAAAGAGCTGGTCAAGCCCGATACACCTTACACGTCGTATTCAGCGGGCGAACGTTGACGAATCCACGAGCAGCCGCCAACCCGAGCATCGGTCGGATGCGGTATTTGATCCTTCCATGATCCTGTTTAATGCGGTTGTTGAGATACTTACTCGACCTGGTGGTGGTGCTGGCTGAAGAAGAACTCGGCCGTGTCGCCAAGGCTGTCGATCGCCCGGACGCTTGTTGAACCGCTCATGCAATTGCGAAGAGAAGCGCAAAACCCATCTAGGGACAATCGAATGATCGAAATGGTCTTGCACTCTTCCATCATTTTCAAGTCGAGCAGAATGAGCGATCGCTCGAAATGACGCCCTTTGGACCCGCAATTCCCGAGATAGATTGGAAACACATATTTCAGTCAAATTGTTAAAGCATTTGCGCTAGAGTCCCCTCGGGTAGGTAGCGTAGTTGCCAAACGCGCCCTGGCTATCGTCTCCGCCTCTTTTCGACTAAAGACTTTGATTTTTAACGGCCGAAATGCGAGTCCTCTTTAATGACTGATATTGCCCCCACATCACCAAGATTGCTATTCAGGGCGACTTTGCCAATTTTTGCCATTGCCATGGCTGTTTGCCTTGCAATTTTCGCGTTGCTCGCATGGTCAAGTCGCATGACTGATCAGATTGCTGTTGAGCGGCAGGAACGGCTGCTCGCCTTGGTACTATCGCAGGCGCAGTTCTCGGTCGCTCATGACCAGGAAAGCGCCACCGTCTGGGATGATGCGATCCGCCAAGTCAAGAGCCCCGACAGTGCGGAGTGGCTGAACAACAATCTTGGCGGCTGGATGACCACGTATTTTGGTCATGATGTGGTCTATCTTCTCGACGGAAAAGACAATGTTCTGTACGCCTTTGCTGATGGCAAGCAGATCGATCGCGCTGTGTATGACAGCGTCGAGCCTAGCGTTGCGCCGCTGGCATCAAAGCTCAGGCAATCCTTGCGGCATCCCGATGCCAACGGTTATGGCGACCGGGTGTTAAGCGCCGGCGCCTCGGAGATTTTGACATTGGATAACCGGCCGGCAATCGTCAGCGTCAAGCCGATTGTCTCTGACAGCGGCAACATTTTACAGACGGTTGAGGAAACCTACCTGCACGTTTCCGTTCGTTATCTGGACAGGAGTTTCATAGAAGACCTTGCGCGGGACTATCTTTTTGCTGGCCTGCGGTACGCCTCACAAGACACATTGCAAGCCGGCGAGTATCATTATCCACTTCGCTCGACCACCGGGAACACCATCGGATATTTCATCTGGCAGCCGTATCGCCCCGGCTCCACGGTCATGACGCAAATTGGCCCGGCATTTGTCGGCATTGTGCTGTTGATGTTGGGCATCATGGCGATCCTCCTGGCGGTGCTGCGCCGGAGATCCGCCAAGCTGCGCAACAGCGAAGAGCGGATGAACTTTCTCGCACTGCATGATTCCATGACAGGTCTGCCCAACCGGGCCCATTTCAACGATAAGCTCGATGAGGCACTGTCAACCATCAGCAATGCCTCGGTGGCGGTGCTGTATCTTGATCTCGATAGATTCAAGCAGGTCAACGACACACTCGGACACCCGGTGGGTGATGAACTCATCCGGCAGTTCACCATGCGCCTGAAAGACATCATCGACCACAAGACTTTCATGGCCCGGGTCGGCGGCGATGAATTCACGATCATTGTTCCCAACTTCGGACCACTTTCGGCGCTCGAAGCGCTTTGCGAGCAAATAATCACCGTTGTCCGGTATCCATTCGATATCGATGGAAATCATATCTTCATCGGCGTAAGCATAGGCGTCGCCACCGCGCCACTAGACGGCACTGGCGGCGGCGAGCTTGTCAGAAAAGCCGACATAGCGCTCTATCACGCAAAGACCGCCGGTCGAAGCCGGTTTGCGGTGTTTGGCAAAGAGATGGACGCCATGTTGCAGCAGCGCCGTACCCTGGAACGCGAGTTGCGTCAGGCCGTGCAGTCGCAAACCCAGATAAAGGTTGAGTATCAACCGCTTTATTCGGCCAAGGAACAGCGTATCACCGGGGTTGAAGCTCTCCTGCGTTGGCAACATCCCGAACGCGGCTGGATTTCGCCTGACGTGTTCATACCCATAGCCGAAGAAGCAGGCCTGATCGAAGCGTTGGGCGAACGCGTCCTGCAGCAGGCTTGCTCGGAATCGAGGTCATGGCCGATCCAGACCCTCGCAGTCAATGTGTCGGCAGTCGAATTGAGAAATCCGGCCTATGCCATGAAAGTTGCGAAACTGCTATTGGCAATCGGAATGGATCCTCGCCGGCTCGAGCTGGAGATTACGGAAAGTACGCTTATCGACAGCGCCGGACATTGCGAATACAACATCAGGGCGCTTCGTGCATTGGGTGTGACCATCGCGCTTGATGATTTTGGAACGGGCTTTTCGTCACTGGGACGACTGCAGCAGCTTGAAGTCGATCGCATCAAGATTGATCGAAGCTTTGTTCAGGGCTTCGGCCGCTCGGCCAATGACGAAGATATTGTCAAAGCCATTGTTCATCTTGCCCACGCAAAAGGGCTTCGCACGACAGCCGAAGGCGTGGAAACAATCGAGCAAAGTGACTTTCTCCGCCAGATCGGCTGCGATGATCTCCAAGGCTTTCTCCTGTCCCGCCCCATGTCCCCGGTGGGTATCGAACGCCTGCTGCGCGTCTCTGGTTCACTTGATCCGCTTTTTCCAACCGCGCACGACAAAAGCGCTGAGAGCCCATGAGTCTGATCGTGTGAAGGGAATGGCGGAAACGGCTGCGACGATAGCGGACCTGCTACGTCACTGAGCTGCAACCATCAGATGGCGGGACTGTTTCGCTTCATGGACGGTGGTTCTAAAATGTCCTTGTCGGTCCCACAAAGCGTGATAGCGCTCACGAGGACAGCCCGTCGAACCATTCCTCCGGTCCCGGGTTCATCCGGGTTTAACCGACCTTGATCTTTCGAATCGCCCCAGATTGACGGCGACCATAGGCTCTGCGAATTTGCTTTGGGAGAGATCATGGCCATCGATTGGATTTCAACGCTGCAGGAGCAAGCGGAGTTCGCCAGGCAAATCGCGGACGATGTTACACAAACGCTTGAGATCGCTGATTTGAGCGCTGCGCAGGCAGCCAGGCTCTACCGCGTGGTCGAGCAAGGCGCCCAGGCCTTTGATCGCATTATCGAAGAAATGGAACAGCACGACATTGACAATGACCTTATCGAGGCGGCCGAGACGATAGCCGACGTGTGGACCAACCTGTCCGTCACGACTGCGAACAAGCTGCGTGCCATGCAGGGTCTTGCACCCATTGCGTTTCCACCAGAGATCCCTGAATAGGGGCAAGCCGGCTGATACGCTGCAGAGGCGGTGCTGGATAAAATAGATATCCTTTGAGGAGAAAGGGATCATGCCAATTCCGAGACCGCACTGTTCCAGAAATCATCCCGAGCGCTTTGATGCATGCCAGTTGGCGATTGAGGACAAGCTGATAGAACTGATCGGCCAAGCATCGGATATGGGCTGGCACAGGGACGAAATACTGTCCGCCATAATCGCAATTGCCGACGATCTATCCTTGGCGCGGCGTGATGATATCGCGCTCGCGATAGCAACCCAATTATCGAAACTAATGAAGAAAAAGGATGTGTGAATTGGCTGACGCCAAAACGCATCCCGCACGCCTTATCGTTGTTGTGGCATTCAGCCGAGCGGGCAACGGGCAACTTGTGCCTGCTTACGATCCGATGCAGTTCGATACCCCGGAAGAGGCCACGCGAATGGCGCGCTATCTCTCGGTAAAATGCGCTGGCGTCGTGGCGTGGGTTCGTGATGCACAGCCTGACGCGGGAGAGTACGGTCCGCCGACGATTCTGTTTCGATCTGGCGATGTCCCGGAACTGGAGTAGCCGTCGAGCGATCAACATGACGTGGGAAGCAAACATTCACAACCTCGTCAAAATTAGCGCGGTCAAAATGACCCGGCACGTTGAAGAAGCTGTGCTTCACCAGCGCCTGGCTGATGCCGAGGCAGATTCACCGACGCTCGTATTGTTACGACTATTCAATCCCGCTTCTCGCTGGCCATTGAAGGCGCGCCGGGCAAGCCTTTTGCGGAACATGTGTGGCCCTGTAAAATTGTTTCGTCGGAACGGGCCTAGAGGTCAGTCACGATGCTCCGCGTCAGTTTTCCCGGGCTATGGGCTTGATTTGGCTGCCTTTCGGTCCAATATGGCCAAATGTCCAAGCAGCGCCCTCTGAACGATAACGGCCTTCTTCTTTTCTCGCGGTCTTGCCACCTGCGCCGCCGACAACAATACGACCAATAACAGTCGTTCCGCAGATCGCTGCAATCCAATTGCAGCGCAAACACTCGTTGGCAGGTCAGGCGTGACGGAAAGTGAGGCGAAGTCAATCACGGGCGCGGTTACGATACGCCGAATTCCCCGGGAGATATGGTTACGCAAGATTTCCGGAACGACCGGCTGACGTTGGAAATCGACGGTCGTGGTATCGTTATGCGAGCCGTCTGTGGCTAGTCGGTATCCAGATGTGCATCTCGTCGTTTCAGATCAACGCACAGTCGGTTGAAAATGCCACTAGAGGCACCCTTCAAGTTTTACTTTAAGCTCAGCGGCCTTCCGACTGATCTTGCTGGATTCTCCGCAGCAGCAAGCTGGCCGGTATAGCCCGCTTTCAATTGGGAGCTCTTGAACCGCGAATGGTACAGACTGCAAAAGTCACCGTCCTTCAAGGGCAGATGAAACATCCTGAAAGACAACTTTAAGAGGTGCCATCAACGCTCTCTTGTTTGATGCCAAGCATGAGACGTAGAATCCTGATTGTATCAGCGGCCTTCAGCATGATTTCCCTTGTTTCGTCGACGTATTTGAAATCGATATGTTCGGCAAACTGCTCTAGTTCAAAGGCGATGTCGGTCTCGGCATCCTTCTGCGAAGAACCTATAAAGGCGATCAGCTCGCTGTAAGCACTGATCAGCGTTGCGGCATCTTGAAGAAGAGCCTGTTTCTCTTCCCTCGTGAGGTCCGACACGCCGTTTGCTTGTTTGATCAGCGCAGTCAGAATCCCCGGTTTAGCTGCCATGCTTACTCCATCTTATGGATAAACGTTTTTGAAAAAGCCGATAAGCATCAGCTGGTGCCAAGTGCACTTGGTTGCTATTTCCGCATATTTGCCCCCGAATATCGACTGCTAGGTCGAGATTAAAACGCCCGACATGTTCGTCAATTGGCAAAGACGCCTCAATGAATGGCAAGCTTTTTGTCGATCAGGTGCTTGACAATGCCGGCAAGCGAGGACTTGTCAGCTTGCTGTTTGCCGAACACCATGGACTCCAGATGTTCAATTGCAGACCGCGAATGTCCGCCGACCTGCGACTGCCGCTGCAACTGCCAGACCAGTACGGCATCGCCATCGTTTGCAGCGCGCTTCATCCGAAGCCCGGTCCTATAGGCGCGCCAGCGTCGGGCAATTTTCGCGATTTGCGCGCGAAATTGCTGCGAACACAAAAGTAAGGTCACGATCAAAGCGGCAACAAAGGCAATTGCAATCAAAGCACGATCGATGGAATCCATCCCAGGCTTGCCGGATCGCTCGACGATCCCAAGCGACTGTTCCATGTCTGCAAGTGTTGGACCGGTATCCTTTAGTGCAACGGTGCGTCCGGAAATTACGATGTGCTGCATAGAATTTAGGTCCGTATTGTACCAGGGGATTTCGATAGCCGGCACTGTTGCCGGGTCGCCAGTAACCGGGCGGATTGTCCATGAATAGGTCACTGATGAAATCGGACCTTCCCTCCCCTCGACAATCCTGTAAGGGCCTGGTTTTTTTGAGGTCCATTTGTTTCAGCGGTTTGCCCAGGCCGATTTCAGTTTTTCGCACCGGTGTCGCCGGAACAACAATCAATCCCGGTATCTTGATTTCCGGGCGAGGTGGCAGCTGGTCGTCGGTTACACCCACTCCGCTTATGGTGATAGACCTTTTGGCCGATTGGCCGATGTCGATGCCATCGGGATCGTGGCTCCAGTCCTCCTTTGCTGTGATACTGCGGGCAGCAAGCCACCACGAACTGGCATCCGTCAATTCCGGTGCGACCTGAATGGTCACAGGTTCGGATTGAATGACCGTCGTTATCCGGGCGCCACCCCGGTCGATAAAAGTCAGGTTCTGGATGAATGGCGGAATGACGAGATTGCCGCTGCGCTGGGCAAAGACGGCGATGACCTGCTCGAAGCCACGCACTTGCGGGCTGTTTTCGACGGCCTCGGACCACTCATCCTTGCCAATGAGCATCCAGCGAAAACCAGGGAGCGCAGGTTGCTCGGTTTTGACGAGTGCGACCGGCCTCGTATAGGTGCCTCGCAGCCGCAGCAGGATCATCTCCTGCACGAAGGGCAGTCGGTTCCTTTGGTCGACATCCACCCAGATGCGTCCGGCGAACTGGGGTTGATCCTGAGCGTGCGCCATTGTTCCTGCCAGACAGAACGGTACCGCCAACAGGATGATGCGTGCCATTGCAACCAAACACCATAGGGAATCCTTCGACTGAATGGCCATTCCTTTGTCCTGGCGCTGCTTGTGCTCTGCCGCAATTCGCAACCGCAGGAACCTGACCGGATCGTGGGGAATTTGCGCCAGCCATTGCAGCGTGGCCTGTTCGGTTTCGAGCTTCGCTTCCAAAGCGTTCTGCACGGGTATGGTATCGTCGACACTGGCACGCGTGGTCTGCCCGCCATTTTTGCCAGCACTGCCGCCGCTGTCCGTCGCCAGGCCCTTGGATGACCCCATCCCGGCCTCCAGTTCACTATTGCGCGCGTCGCCGCGGCGGTCGACTTTGCTGCTACCTGCCATTTGCGCATTGCCTGCAGCTTCGCGCTGTCCGGCCATTCCATCGCCGGAGGTGGACTTTGTTCCTGCATCATCGTCGGAGGCTTTGTTTTCACCGCCCTGTTTTTCCTTGGCGGCCGTCGAACTCGCAAGGCCAGCCACGGTATCCCCTGCTTCCTCCCGGGCTTTTATCAAAGATTGAACGAGCTGGCGATTGGCGTATGCCGCATTGTCACCTGGGTTGCGCCTGAGCCGCCGGGCATCTGGCTGCGCCCGCGAAGCTGTGTAATCAAGCTTAGGGACATGAACGGTGGGCCGAATGCGATCGGGTACACCGGGCCTCCAGGCTAGATTTTTGAAGAAGGGCGTTGCCGAGCGTCTGTCCGCCGGACCCGCCCTTGAGATCAGGCTTTGTGGCACGAAACACCTACTGGTGATGTTTCGGTTCAAAATCGAGATCGACAAGGATATAGTAAATTCGATCTTTCCAAAAAATAGCGCCAGCGGCTGTGCGCGACCGCTGGCGTCTTGCAGTTGAAGGTGACTGGAGTCAGCATTTCCTCGGAGCCGCTGATAACAATCGGTTGCCGGGAATTACTTAATCTCAGTTACCGTGAGCTTGCCGTTGACCTTCTCGGCGACGAATTCGATCGCCTGGTCCTGTTTGGCCTTGGCAAGCAGCGCATCGTCGCTGACAACGAACACCATCGTCATTGCAGGCATGTCCAAACTTTTGAGCTCCTCATGCTTGATGGTAATCTTCTTCTGCTTGAGATCAATTTTCTTCACCTCGCCCTTGGTGAATTCGGCAGCCAATGAAACAGTCGAAATTGCAGCTGCGGCAAGTGCGATCAATACGGTCTTGATCATGGATTTCATATCGGTTTCCTCTATCGATGGTTGATTTTGGGAATGTTATGGAGCGACGGTGATGTCACCCTTCATGCCGGCTTCGTAGTGCCCGGGAATCAGGCAAGCGAAGCCGAATTCTCCAGCCTTGGCGAAAGTCCAGATGATTTCGCCGTTGCCCCCCGCGGCAAGGCGGATGGAGTTGGGGTCGGCATGTTCCATTTCCGGAAATTTCTGCATAAGCGCCTTATGCTCCTGGATGCCTTCGTGGCGGTCCATGACGAACTCATGGTCCGTCTCACCCGTGTTGTTGAATTTGAGGCGGATGGTTTCTCCCTTTTTAACCTTCAAGACCGCCGGCTCAAAGACCATCGAGCCGTCGTCCTTCTCCTTCATCGAGATGGTGACGGTACGTTTTACCGCGGCCTTGGTGCCAGGTTTGCCGATCTCCATGACATCATGGCCTCCGGCATGATTGCCGGCAGCGAATGCGGGCGTGACGACAACTGCCGTCATTAGGGCTAGTACGAATTTCAATTCAGTTTTCATGCTTCATGTCTCCGTTTAATTGTTGATGCAGTTTTCCTCACCCCTTGTGCCCTTGGGAGTGCTTGGTGGCGTCGGGAGTTTTAGTTTCAGGCCCAGCAGCTTTTTCGGGAGTTGGCAGATCACCAGTCCACTCGTAGGCAACGGTACCTTTCGGGTGCTGGTACCATCCAGGATCGGCGTAATCTTTGGCCGAGATGCCCTCGCGGACCTTGACGACCGAGAACATGCCGCCCATCTCGATTGGACCGAACTGGCCCGTTCCCGTCATCATCGGGATCGTATTGTCGGGCAGAGGCATTTCCATCTCGCCCATGTCGGCCATGCCCCGATTGCCCATCGGCATATATTCCGGCTGAACCTTGCGGATTTTCTCGGCCAGTTTCGACTTGTCGACACCGATGAACGTCGGCACGTCATGCCCCATCGCGTTCATCGTGTGATGCGACTTGTGACAGTGGATGGCCCAGTCGCCCGCATGAACGGCGTCGAATTCATAGGCTCGCATGGCACCGACCGGGATGTCGATCGACACTTCCGGCCAGCGAGCTTCTGGGCGGACCCAGCCTCCGTCGGTGCAGGTGACCTCGAAATCATATCCGTGCATGTGGATCGGATGATTGGTCATCGTCAGGTTGCCCACACGCACCCGTACCCGGTCATTCATCGACACCACCAGGGGATCGATCGCCGGGAAGATCCGGCTGTTCCAGCTCCAGATGTTGAAGTCGGTCATCTCCATGACACGCGGAACATAAGAGCCGGGGTCGATGTCGTAGGCATTGAGCAGGAACACGAAGTCCCGGTCGACGCGCATGTATTTCGGGTCTTTCGGATGAATGACGAAGAAACCCATCATGCCCATGGCCATCTGCACCATCTCGTCGGCGTGCGGGTGGTACATGAAGGTGCCGCTCTTCACCAGATCGAACTCGTAGACGAAGGTCTTGCCTGACGGGATGCCTGGCTGGGTCAGTCCGACCACACCATCCATGCCGGATGGAAGGATCATCCCGTGCCAGTGCACGCTCGTGTGTTCCGGCAGCTTGTTGGTAACGAAGATCCGGACGCGGTCGCCTTCGACGGCTTCAATCGTGGGGCCCGGCGACTGGCCGTTATACCCCCACAAATAACCCGTCATGCCGGGCGCGAACTCCCGCTCAACGGGTTCCGCCACCAGATGGAACTCCTTCACGCCGTTGTTCATGCGGTGCGGCAAGGTCCAGCCGTTAATGGTGGCGACAGGCTGATAGTCCTGGCCTGAAACCGGAAACAGCGGCGGCTGGGTTTCGGGCGCTTGCATGGTCGGGGCATCGGGCAGGCCCATGGCCGAAGTCTTGGTCCAGGCGGTGGCACCTGCAAGAACGGCACCCGCGCCCAATAACTGGCGTCTTGATAGCATTGTCGGTTCCTTGTTCATTCTTCACCTGCCTCTGCTTCGGCAGTAGCGACTTCGATTTCACCGCCCCCCCCAGAAGAACCGCCGCCGTAAATGGCGGTCCCAAGATTGACTTCGGCGAGATAGAATTCGCGTTTGGAGTTTAGGGAAAGGATATTGGAGCTGATCTTGGCGCGGGTGTCGGCCAGGAGTTCGAAGGTGTTGGTGATCATGCCATTATAGGTGAGCACCGACTCTTCTTCGATTTTCGCCCGCAGCGGCACGACGCTGTTGCGGTAATGACGGGCGATGTCATATTTGGAACGATAGGCCTGGTAAGCGGAACGGACCTCAGAGCGGACGTTCACCGCTTTTTCGGCCAGAAGGTTTGCCGCGCGCATGTAGGACAGTTCCGCCTTTCGCATGCGCGCCTTTCCGGTGTCGAAGATCGGGATGGTAAATTCCAGTTCGGCGGCCCCGGAAACCACATCCCTCTTCTCGCCTTCTTCCTCTTCCCGCTCTGCTTCGACGCCGCCCATGAGCTGGAGATCACTGACGTACCGGGTGGCGTTGGTGAGACCGTAGGATTTCGCGGTCGCTTCAAGTTCAAGTTTCGCCACGTCAAGATCGACCCGGTTGCGTAGCGCTTCCGCCTCGATGCCCGACTTGTTCTTCGGCCCCTTCGGCAATGCGGGGAGAGCATTGGGGACACTGTAGTCCATATCCTGCCCCCACAGCCCCATCAGGCGGGTCAGCTCTTCCTTGGCGAGCCTTGCATTCAGACGCGCCTTTGCAGTTTCGCCCGTAAGCTCGGCATTGAATACATGTTCACGCGCTTGTCCGGTTTTGGAGAACGCACCGGTTTCTCCGAGCTTTTGAGCAAGGTCCGACGCAGCATCGGCGGCCGCTTGTGAACGGTTGAGATAGGAAACCGTTTCCCACGCCGACACGGCATTGATCCAGGCTCGCCGCGTGTCGGCAGCAACCCGCAGGGTCTCCACTGCCGCCTTCAATTGCGCTTGGCGGAAACGTGCATCGGCTACGCCGACGCGTCTGGATTGTGTCATTAACGCTAAAATGTTGCCCGTGATCGCCGTTTCGATGATGCGGCCGATGCCGATGGAACTGTAGCTGACGGACGCGGTTGGATTGACGGGCATCGTTTCCTGCCAGACGTCAGCGGCTGACAGTCCCACCTCGGCGTAGGCGGCCTGCAGGCCGCGATTGTTCAGGAGCGCCACCTGAACGGCAGTATCGGGGCCGATGGTCTTCTTGTAGACTAGACTGCGAGTCCGATCAGCAAGTGCCCGAGCGTCTGCCTGTGATTGCGCCCAGACCGCCTGTTTGCCGATCGCTCCGGACGTCTTGGCTTGAACCGTGCTGAACCCGGCAGCTGGTTCCGAAACCAGGGCCGTCGTACCTGAAGTCGCACAACCAGAGATCAACAGAGGCCCGGCGATACCCACGAGGATTTTCATCGACGCCAGCCTCATGAACCTTCTCCCTTCGGCGCAAGGTCATCATTGAGCTGTCTCCAGTTCTTCGGATCGACGGGTTCCCTATGTTGATAGGAGCCCAACACCGAGTGATAGTGACCGGAGGCCGTGCCAAATGACGGATTGGCGGCCGGCTCGGTTGCCATGTCGGCGAGCCGTGGTGATGCGGTGCATCCAGCGCCGACCAGCGCCGACGCCACCGCAAGTAATGCAGCGATTTTCATGTTCTAACCTGAATTTGAACGAGGTCTTGAAACCGCGCGAACCAAAGTTTGCGCGGAGTTCACCCGTCGAGAGACGGAAAGGTTAGATCAGGTGTTTGGGAGGACGTGCCTGCCTATCGTAGGCACTCGACGTAAGGACGCGGTGCAGAACAGGCTCGAAGCTGCGCTTGGGCAGGAGCATCGGCTCGAAGTAGCTTGGAGCAAATGCTGCGAGCGGCGAACAATGAACCTCGCAATCCGTGTCTGCCGACAGTTGTTTGGGCGAATGTTTTTCCGCAGACAGACCGGGTTTTGAATCCGCAGTTTCAGCTGCATCTGAAGAATGATGGCCGCCCTCATGGGAATGGCCGCCCATTGCCGTTTCGGCAGAACCGAAGGTCTGCAGAATATCCATGCTGTTTTGGGCATATGCCGCAAACTGCATGGAGGTCATCACCACCAATGCGAGAGCCAGCAGCACCTTGAAAGACGCTGATCGGCTTCCCAACAACTGGTTCAAGAACCTTTTCATGATGCCTTTCCACAAGTGTTCGCGCAATTTGTCAACGCAAAATTTGTTGCACTGCCCGCGATTGGCGAAGAAGTGATCGAAATGAAACGGCAGGCTCCGGCTGCAATTCCGCAATGGCCTAAGAAGCCCGTTTGGCTGTTTTCTCGGTGAAATGAAAGGGTTCACATATTTTTCATCGGCGATCGTCACTCGGCGGAATAACGATGTTTGACGTCCATGACCCTCGTGTATGTTGTTTCATGAATTCTGACGGGAGCCCGCTAGCTGTTTGCTGAGCATCGCACTGAGTGCCAGTTCTGACCAAACTGGGAATAGATCCGGCGCACCCCCGTGAGATTCTACTGTGCGGCCGGACATATCGTATGAACGTGTAACAAGGCCGTCAGTTACCATATACCTGAATTCAAGAAAAAGAGGTCCGAATTCAACGGTCCCGGTGTTGAGTCTAAAATCCACAGGGTTCCGGATGGAAGGGTCCTCAGCCAAGCCACTGCGCAACAAATTTCCTACAATGATGTACACGCCGAAGTGATCCGCTCGCCCTATGCGCCTGGGGTTACGGGCATTCCACCAATCACAAAGGGTGATTACTTTGCTAGGTACAAGCGCAGCTTCATCCGGGCACAAAATATAAACTAGATCCTGAAGTGTCGCCTTCATCATAGGGTATCCTGGTTGACCACTGTCAGCCTGAACTATTTCCCCGCAAGTAAGAAACGCTCTCGTCTGGCAAACCTGCGTCAGCAGCGGGAAAGCTGGTTTCGACCTCTCCTATGGCTTCGTCTGGCACAATCAGACAACGCTCATCAGGGCTGTCGTTCCAACCCGGCGCTGTAGATAAGCGATTCCGATTGTTCCACGCCGCCCGGGAAGTTCCACTTGATCCTTCCTTATCCAGTCAGCAGCCGACAAGGACGCGGGAACGCGGCTCAGCATAGCCGCTGACACAACAAGCGAGGCGTTAAGGGTTTTAGTCATCGCTTCCAAGCGCTGCGCGACATTGACGACGTCGCCGAAAACCGTGAACTCGTCGTGAAACCCGCTCTCGAGCACTCCGCCGATGATGGTGCCCATGTGTAAGCCGATGCCTGCGTCAAGCGGGGGCTTTCCTTCAAGGCGTCGCCACTCCGTCCAATCGTCAAGGATTCGCACAAGCTGCAGTGCACATTGCAGCGCACGCTCCGCGTCGTCCGGTGAAGGCTTCGGCTGACCGAACACGGCCATGATTCCGTCCCCCATGAACTTGTCTACGGTACCCCCGGTGCGAAACACTTCGCCAGCAACAATGCCGCGGTATTCTGCCAGGATTTCAGCAAGTGCGGCGGCGGGAGCGGTTTCGGTAAAACGCGTGAATTCCCGCAAGTCCACGAACATGACGACCGCTTCCCTGCGTTCGAGGTCTAGGCTATCGCTGGCAACCTGCAGGTCCGAGACCGGAGGGTGAGAAAAACCGCGAAAGGTTCATGCGCCGCTCCTCGCTCTCAATCGCCACACGCATGATGGTCCGGTGATCTATCGTCAGGAGGTATACGACAATGGCGGCGAAGGCGAACGCGGCCGCCAATCCGAGGTCCTCGCTGAAGGAGGTGACGAAATGCGTGTCGATGCCGCCTGACCAATGCCGGGCTGTCATGAGCAGCAGCAGAAACACCCATCCCGCAAGAACTATGCTGCTGAAGAGCAGGACAAGCGAAGGCATGAGCCTAAGGCCGACGTGATTTAGAAGCAGAAAGGCGATCGCGAGGCTCGGCGTCGTGAGCCCGTGGTCCTCCGTCACATCGAAGCGGAAAAGGTGTTCATAAAGCACGATGATGACCATAAGGGCATCGACGGAGACGAAGAACGTGTCCGTCCAGGGGGCTCCGCGTCTGGTAATCGCCATTCCCAGCGACAGGAGACTGACCGCCAGATAGCCAAGTACGACGGTCGCATGGACGGCGAAATTGTCGTGATCGTTGCCCAAAATGAGGTTAGCGAACAGGATGAGGAGCACGGCCGCTCGCAGACTTGCGGACCGGATTTCCCTCGTCCACTGTCGTGTGTCGGTTGTCGTCGATTGAACGCGCAGTGTCATGGGCGTTTTCCCCCAAAACCGACAGAGATGCAGTCGTGCGATGCAGGCATCGCGCAGAAATCCAAATTCGTGAGTGGGCTTTCAAGACAGGAGGACCGACGCGCGGCCTGTGTGGCCACGCACTTACGTCGCCTTCCGGCGAATGGTCAGACGACTGTCTTGGGCGGCCGGTCGCGGGTTTCGGCGTGGCGACGCTTCAAATGTTGGTCGGCGAATGTCACAACGGGCCTCGACGTTGCCTGTCTCGTATTCGGGTCGCTCTCAGTTGGGTAGAGGCCTGATAGGCAGTGTTGTTCGCAATTCTGTTCGATCGCGTCACCCAACAACGATGTATAGTCACGCTCGACGTTTAGGGATGCCATCTCCCCAGCCGCGGCGGTTGTCCCGCTGCTTTGTTCGACATGGACACGCTGCAAGGTAGTTATCAGTGGAGTAGCGAAAGCGGCCGATTGGATTATGGCTGTGATGACAAGCATCAACATCAGAGCCGTGTGAAAACCTGAACGCCAGTTTTTGCGGGGATCCATCATGCGTTCAATTCGGCAATCGTTCGAGGAGAACATCGTCGCCTATGACATCGGAAACCATAACGGCTAATCCGTGGCGGCGGCATGAATTATAGGGTTTGTTTCGTCCGCACAGGTCGCGCATCACAACTGGTGCCTGCTCTCGGGTACACGCCGTTCAGCGTATTCTCAAGGCTTGTATTACTCATTCCCTTGCACAATTATTACTCATTTCACCTGACATCTAATATACATTCTCCCACATTTCTATTGTGCATCTCCCCAAGTTTATGTTATTAATTTCACCGCCCCCGGACTAGTCACCGCGACTGGAAAACAAATGGATGAGTCCCTGCTTCCGCGCCACCTAAAAGCGGAACTTATCGAGGCCCTTCGCTCGGCGCGAGTTGTGAACATTATCGGTCCCCGCCAAGTCGGGAAGACTACGCTTGTTAGAGATTTGCTGGATGTTGGAAAATTCGTCACGTTGGATGAAGAGAACGTGCTAGCAGCGATGGAAGCTGATCCCGTTGGGCAGATTGATGCGCTTGTGTCCGAAGCGGGTGAAGCACCTCTCATTATAGATGAGGCGCAACGATCAAAACGCCTAGCGCTTGCCATCAAGAAGATCGTCGACGAACGGCGCAGAATGGGGCAATTCATCCTGACTGGGTCTTCGAACGTATTTACATCCGCGCATGTCGCGGACTCCCTCGCTGGCCGAGTCCAGACCTTGACGATGCTCCCGATGAGCGTCGCCGAAATAAGTCAGAAAGGGCCTGCGAGAATTCTGGATTGGGCCAATCGAGCCGAGGGACCAACGCTGGCCGATTTGCCGATGCCGGGTAAAGTCTCAAGGAGCACATACGTCGATATAATGCTGGCAGGGGGATATCCTGAGATTCGCAGCTTAGAGGACCGTCGCCGCAGACGACGTTACCGAGACTACGTGGATACGATTGTCGAACGGGATGTTGCTGACATCCTCGAAATCAGGAGATCTGACGCGATGCGTCGGTTGATCGATCAACTCGCCGCACGAATTGCCACCGAACTCAATGTCCAGGACCTCAGCGGGAAGATTGGCATCCAGCGCAAGACAATGGATACATATTTGGACGTATTAACCAAACTGGCACTCCTAGTGAGGCTTCCTGCTTGGACATCCGGCGAGGTCGGTCGCGACATCCGCCATCCAAAGATCCACATTGTCGACACAGGGATAGTCGCAGCATTGAGAAACTTGACATCGGCCAGCTTCGCTATCGATGCCAACCCAACCGCGCTTGGAGCTATTCTTGAGGCATTTGTGCACAATGAGTTGCAGAAGTCGCTTCCACACCAAAAAAGTGATTGGCGACTTTACCACTGGCGTCATCAGCGGGGACCCGAGATCGACATTGTCGCAGAAGCGGATAGGACGCTCGTAGGTTTTGAGATGAAAGCAGGAGCTACTGTTGATTCGAACGATTTTCGGCACCTGAAATGGTTCCGCGATGAAGGGCCAGGAAAAATGTGGAATGTTGTCGGGATCGTGATCTACCTTGGAGACCGCCCCCTGAGCTTTGGCCCAAAGCTCTTCGCGTTGCCTTTGTCCGCGTTTTGGGCTTTTTCCCAGAGTACCGACTAATCCCGGTGCACAGATGGCACGCGATCCTATCTCACCGTGCAGTGCGGCACAGATTTTTGTGCTGAGAACAAGGGGTGGCATTTGCTATCCAACACCGGATTTTCGCCTGGTTTCGATTCAGTCTGTTGATACCGACGGCAGCCTCCGTCAGTGCCGCCCGCATCGCACGATACCTGTCGCGTGCTTGAGATACTCAACAGATCCCCAATTAGTGGTGTGAACCTAAGTGAACGGGATAAGCCGACAAATTACCACCTACCTTGCGTAACAATATCTATCGTTTGGGATCAGCGTATCCCCGCAAGGAATTGTATCGGTCAATCTGATCCACGGTCAGGATCAGCCTCGTTTTCAGGTGGGCGGATAGATGGATATAACGCAACTTGCCTCGGCTTTCTTCGATTTTGGCGATCATTTTTGAAAGGGTTTCGTCCGTGATCGTCTCGTTTTTGAATTCGAGGTCCAATGCATTCTCGTAGGAAATGAGGCGGTTTCCTTCCGAAATCGCGTCCGAGCGCATGTGATCAAAGATTTTTTCTAAGGCGGCTGTCTGTTGCGGGTCGAGTTGGATTTCGTCTTTCAACTCCAACAAGTGTGAAGGCCCCGGTATGCCGTTCAATTCCGCAGCCTTGGCCAAGCCGCTGCCAGCGCCTTTGCATAGATCTGCGATTTCCTCGTCCGATAAGCTTTTGATCTCGCGGTTCTCTTCTCCCGCATATGCGGATGTTGCTCCATGTTGATGCTCCTGAGCGTAAACTGCGGCAGGAAGCAGCACAGCTATCATTCCGAGAATACGTACGAATTCCATGGTTGCGCTCCCAACGACTTTGATCCTCGAAAAGCTTGCCACGGGCTTCAAATTTGGGACATGATAGCGATCATGTCGGATCAAATGATTGAGCAACTTCGAAGGTTGGCTTCGAACGAGATGTCGTTCGGTGAAGGCGAAGTCGTGTTTGCGCAAGGTTCCAAAGTCAGCTTTATTTATCTCGTTGTTCATGGGTCAGTCCGGCTGCTGCGGCATCAATCAGACGGCGCGGCGATCGTGATGCAACGAGCTACGGCCGGATCAGTTCTGGCAGAAGCTTCTCTGTTTTCGGATCGTTATCATTGTGACGCGGTCGCGCTGCTTCCTTCGAAACTGGTTTCGATCAGAAAAACGCTGTTAGTCGATCAAATATTCGGCAATGCGGAATTGGCGAATATGTGGAACGTCTATATGGCCCGCGAAATTCAGAATGCCCGCCGCAGCGCGGCGATCGTCTCGCTCAGGACGGTCGCGGCGCGGCTTGACGCCTGGATTGCATGGAATGACGGTAAGTTTCCTCCCAAGGGCGAATGGAAGACCGTTGCCGAAGATATGGGTACCAGCCCCGAAGCCCTTTACCGGGAACTCTCCAAACGCAGAGCGGTCTGTTCAAAGCGAGCCAATCCGGTTTAAAATCGGTCCGACACGCTGAAGAAGCCCAAAAATCTCAGTGCAAAATCTGACTGAGGAACAGCTTGGTGCGCTCATGCTGCGGATTGTCAAAGAACTCCGCGGGCGCGTTCTGCTCGACAATCTGGCCTTGATCCATGAAGATCACCCGGTTGGCAACCTGACGGGCGAAGCCCATCTCGTGGGTGACGCAGACCATGGTCATCCCCTCTTCGGCAAGTTGAACCATCGTATCCAGCACTTCCTTGATCATCTCCGGATCGAGCGCCGATGTCGGTTCATCGAACAGCATGATGCGCGGGTTCATGCAGAGCGATCGGGCAATCGCCACACGCTGCTGCTGACCGCCGGAAAGCTGGCCCGGATACTTGTTGGCCTGCTCGGGAATCTTGATGCGCTCAAGATAGTGCATCGCGATCTCATCGGCCTTCTTCTTCGGCATCTTGCGCACCCATATGGGTGCCAGCGTGCAATTTTCGAGGATCGTCAGATGCGGGAACAGGTTGAAGTGCTGGAATACCATGCCGACTTCGCGGCGCACCTCGTCGAACTTAAGATCGTTGGTGAGCTCAATACCATCAACGAGGACCTTCCCGCTTTGATGTTCTTCCAGCCGATTGATACACCGGATCATGGTGGACTTACCCGAGCCGGACGGGCCGCAAGCGATAATTCGCTCGCCGCGCATCACCTTCAGATTGATATCTTTCAGGACATGAAAATCGCCATACCATTTGTTCACGCCCGTCAACGCGACGGCAACTTCATCATCCCGAGAAGCCTGCTGAGGACCGGGGTGGCTTGCGATGGAAAGTGTCATGCAATCTCTCAATAACCGATGTTACCACGCCGCTCCAGGAAATCGGAGAACCGGGCGAAGGAGAAGGACAGCGCGAAGAAGATCGCGCCAATGAACAGGAATGTTTCGGCTGCCGGAGATGGCCAGGCAGGGTCGGCCAACGCAGCTTTACCTGAACTGATAAGGTCAAACAGGCCCACCACAAGCACCAAGCTGGTGTTCTTGATCATCACGATGATCGTATTCGCCAACGCGGGGATGGCCACGCGGATTGCTTGTGGCAAAATCACCAATCGCTGCGTACGCCAGAACGAGAGGCCGAGAGCTTCGGCAGCCTCATATTGCCCACTTGGAATGGCCTGCAGTCCACCGCGGATCACCTCAGCCAAATATGCCGATGCAAACAGCGTCAGAGCAACCAACGCACGCACAAACTTGTCCGGCAGGAGATAGTCCGGCAAAAATAGCGGTAGCATGATTGATGCGACGAACAGGATAGACAGCAGCGGCAATCCACGAATTCCTTCGATGAAGGCCACGGCGATGATCCGCATGGCAGGCATCGTCGTCGAGCGGCGCGCAAGTGCCAACAAGACGCCTATGGGGAAAGCGACCCCAATGGCGACGACGGTCAAGATCAGGGTCACCGGAAGGCCGCCCCAGGAAGATGTGGGAACCGTTGCCAGCCCAAGGCCGCCACCCATCAGCCATCCGACGAGCGCGAGGGCCGCGACCCAAAGTTGCAACAGTCGCGGCGTCCAACTGGCCGGCCGAACCGACCAGGCGAGGAGTGCAATGATGAGCACACACACCAATGCCGGACGCCAGCGCTCGTCGAACGGATAGATCCCGAAAAGCAACTGACCGGATTTTGCGTAAATGAAACTCCAGCAAGCACCCGACGCTGCACGGCATGCATTGAGGGTTGCAAGCAAGACACCGTCTGCGATTGCCGAGGTTCTGGCTGACCATGGAAGGTGCGTCCACTGGCATCACTGAACGTCCCGAAGGGGCCGCAACAGAAGTGAGCCTGCTAAATTGTTTTGACAGGACGCTTTGTCGGGTGTGCACTACTCCTGTGCGGGTGCATCCCGCATGCAAAAAAAATGGGAGGAAGCCATGAAAGACATGAATCGTCGGTCGGCATTGGCACTCGGTTTAGCGGCGACCGCCGCAACACCTCTGCTCATTTCGGCAGGCCCGGCCGTGGCCAAGACCAAGGAGTACGGCCCAAATGACGGCAAGGAACTTGCCCCGGGTGTCAGGTTAGTTGAGTTGGGCACGTTTAAGTCTGATATCCCCGCCTACAAGAGCATCAACATGGTAGATATTGTATTTCAGCCCGGCGCGGTGGCCGCGCCAATGATGATGGACAATGACATGCTGTGCTACATCACTGCGGGTGAATTCACCATCAAGAAGCCAGACAGGGAATTCAAGATCAAAGCAGGCGAGATGTACGCCTGTGCCAAAGGCACAACGGACGGGGCCACAAACACCAGCAAGGTGGTCGGGATTCACACAATAGGCATTCTGATCCCTGCCTGAACGAAGTCGGCGTTCTCCGGCTGGGCTCCTGCCGTGAGTGCTATCGGTCCTTACGTCCAGCCGGAGTGGCAGTCACTGCCGCTGCCAACTCAGTTCCTGGGTCTGACCTCGTAATAAACCGAAGTCTTCTGCTCCGGCCCCTTGGCGACGGCATAGACATCGAAGCTGGCATTCGGATCGTAATCCATCCCGAGCGATCCCACAGGCATGCCGGGAACCGCCAATCCGGCAATGTCGGGCCTCTCGTACAGCAGTTTCGCCACCGCCTCCAGCGGCACATGCCCGTCGAGGAAGTAGCCGCCGACAACCGCCGTATGGCAGCCCTCGACGGAGGCGGGCACGCCAAAGCGCTTCTTGACACCGGGCAGATCGTTGGTGTCCACCCGCTCGACCGTGAACCCGGCGTTCTCCATGGCCATGGACCAGAGGTTGCAGCATCCGCAATTCGGATCTTTGTAGACCGTCATCGACCAATGTGTCCCGGCCCCCGCGTTGCGTGCAACCACGACAGCGGCCATTGCCGCGATGCCCGTGCCTATGAACTCACGTCTCTCCATCAGATCGTTCCTCCATCACCCCTTCTTCTCAGGCTGCATCGGCCTATCCTTGCGCCACTGCTCGTTAGGCTTTCCGGAATCGGGAGTGCTTTGCATCATCTTGTTGCAGCTTTCCATCATCTGGCTCATCTGCTTCATCATATCCATCATGCCGCCGTGCTCCATCATGCCCGACCCCATGCTTGAGTCTGGAGACGGCTTGGCATCGGCAGCAAAAATCGGTGATGTGAGGGCAAGCCCAGTGACTATGGTGGCTGCTACCCCAAGGAATTTCAATGAACTGTACATTGCGGTCTTCCCTTCATTTTAAAGTCGCAACGGAGCCCAACTGAACACCGCGTGCGGACATCTACCAATCTGGAACGAACCTCGGCACCAACTCCCGGTATTGCTCGTACTGAATGTCAAATCGCTCGATGAGGTCATGCTCTTCCCGCTTGGGCAGACGCACGTAGAACCATGCAATCAAGGGCGCGAGCAGCAGTGTCGGAATTGTCGGCCAATGCACCAGCTGCCCGAAAATCACCAGGAAGATGCCTGCATATTGCGGGTGCCTTGCAACGCCGTAGACACCCTCGGTGATTAGCCTGTCACGGTAAAAATAGACCTCCACCCAGCCTTTGACAATCAGAAACAACCCGGCCATCACCAGGACCGAGCCGAGCATCATTTCGAGCACCATAGCGAACGTCTCCCATAGCCCAGGAGGGTCGCCCAGACCTGACCTGTGGAATGAACCAGTGTCGCTTTGCTCTTAAAGGCGAGATGAGGAATTCAACAAAATCAAAGGCGTTCCTTTGTCTCTAAATCTGATATTTGCCTTTAAGAGCAAAGCGACACCCACAATTCCTCACATCTGGTCACCGTGACATGGTCATCAACCACGTCGAAAACGAGCAAATGCGCGAGGACGGTGAGTTTACCATTTACTTGAACCGGGTTTGGGCAGAATATCATCGAGTGGGAGGAAGCATTCGGACCCCCTCTCGAGAAGTGCGCCCGAACGGCTTTCGGCCCTTGATTGCAAGGGAGGACCAATCATGCGGTGTATTTTCTTACTCGTGGCCTGTGCCGCGGCGTTGTCGCTCGGCGTCTCGCACGCCTTCGCACAATCCGGTGGTGTCGAAAAAGCGGTTGGCGGCTATAATTTCGATGAAGCCGCAAAGGAAGCCCCCGGCACAAAGAATTTCCATTCGGCCGACGGTCACTTGACCTTCGCGGTCGTAACCCACACGGCGGGCAATGGCTTCTTCGACCCTGTCTATGTCGGCGCGACCGTCGCCGGCAATCTGATCGGCGCCAAGATCCTGCTGCTCGGCTCGGAATCGCCGACCGACGACCCGGCTCGCGAGATCGAAATTCTGAACCAGATCGTGCAGGATCCGACGATCGACGGACTGATCATGACAACGCCGCAGGCCGGCGCCTATAACGACATCGTCAAAGCCGCCGAAGCGAAGGGCATTCCGGTTGCCACCACCAATTCGTTCGACGGGACGATCCTCAACCGCAACAGCCTAAGCCATACCGGTCAGGACGCCTCCGCCGCCGCGATTGCCGGCGAGGCGCTCGTCAAGTGCCTGGTGGAAAAAGGTATCGAAAAGGGCTCAATCGTGCTGCCCTCGTCAACCGCGATGGGCAACATAGAAGTGAACAACCGCGTAACATCCGCGTTCAACGCAATCGTCAAGGGTCTCAAGGACGCCGGTAAGCTCGAGAGCTTCAAGGTCGACGCGGGCCCGGAGAACACCGGCATCGACACCAATCCGAATGATCCGGTGAATGGCATCGTCACGCTGTTTGAATCGCGCGGTGACGTGGTCGGCGCCTTCGCCGGCAACAACGTGTTCACGCCGGCCCTTGCCAAGGCGGTCGCCCAGACCGGAATGACCGGCAAGATCTGCGCTTATGGCTTCGACCTCGGCCCGGCGCAGCAGGAGGCGTTGAAGGGTGGCGACCTGACCGGCGCGCTCGGGCAGCAGCCCTTCCTGCAGGGCTTCTGGCCGGTCATGCAGCTCTATCTGCAGATTGACCGCGGCATAGCGGCGGCCAATCTCGACACGCGCGCCCAACTCGTGACCCAGGAGACCGTCGGAAACGTCGGCAAGCGCTTCGAGAATTGATGTCGTTCGGAACTCCTCAGATCGTCGTGGGCGGGCGCGAGCTCTCCTGCAGCGTGCTACGACCCGGTCGGACAGAAGAACCTTATGGCGGCTAACGCGACGACACGGCTCGGCCACGCACCGTCCCAAGTCGTCGGCGGCTGGGAGGCGGGGCTCATCGCGCTGCTCTTGCTGCTCTATCTCGGCGGGGCTGTTGTCAATCCCGCGTTCTTCGGGTCGACGGAGGCGTTCCATGCACTGCTTCGCGACACCTCGCGGGTTGCCATAATCGCAGTCGGAATGACTTTCGTCATCGTCAACAAAGATCTCGACCTCTCTGTCGGCTCCACCTATGGCCTCGTCGCCGTCGTTTTCGCCAGGCTTTTCGCGCCGAGCTTTTTCGATCTTGACGTCATCACGTCGGTGATCCTTTGTGGGCTTCTCGGTACGGTGATCGGCCTCGCCAATGGCGTGCTTGTCACGATCCTGAAAGTGCCAGCGTTTATCGCCACGCTGACGATGCTGTTCATCGGCCGCGGTTTCGTGCTTGCCCTCACGCACGGCCAGGCGATTTATTATCCCGGCAAGGCGAAAGACTATCCGCTGTTCTTCCACCTCGGCGAGACAAATTTCATCGGCTTCAACAACCAGATTGTGATCTTTGTTGTTGTCGCCGTGCTCGGCGCCCTCGTGCTGGCCAAGACACGCTGGGGCTACGAGACTTTCGCCACCGGAGGCAACGAGCAGGCGGCGGTCTATGCCGGCATACCAACGAGCTGGGTGCGTATCCGGGCTTACTTGATCTCCTCGCTCTGTGCGACCCTTGCCGGTTTGCTTTCGGCCACCCAGGACAAGGGCGTGACCCCTCTTTACGGCGTCAGCGGCGAGTTGACGGTCATCGCCGCGGTAATCATAGGCGGCGCCTCGATCCTCGGCGGTCGCGGTCGTGTAGCCGGATCATGCCTTGGCGCGATGCTGGTTGTCCTGATCGACAAGGTACTGCGCGAGGGCTGGCCGATCACACGCGTCATCAAAATCGGTGACGATGAAGTGGCGGTCAACGCGGTCTTCTCCCTGCCGGTTGGCGCTGTGCCGGTCATCCTCGGACTAATCCTCGTCACCGCCGTACTGATCGAGCCCCACCTCATTCGGCGCCAGGCGGCAATGCGGTTCTGGGCCTGGCTCCGCGGCAGACCGCCACCGGCGGCCTACGAGATCGGCAGCATCGCACTCGAGGGCGTCCAGACCAAGGGCGCGATGGCGACCGACATAGCGTTGTCAGCGACCGCACTCGGCAAGTTCCTTACCCGGCGCGATTCGCTCGCCATCATCCTGACCATTGTGCTGTGGCTCACGGGGGCGGTTCTCAGGCCCGACTATTGGTGGAACTTGTCGAACACTTTTGCCATTCTGCTCAACTATACTGAGCTGGCGTTGATCACGATCGGACTCACCTATGTTATCGCGGCCGGCGATATTGACCTCTCCGTCGGCGCAGTCCTCGCCCTTGCCGGAAGTACTGCCGCCTACTTCCTGAAAGTGCTCGGCGCCGATCCCCTTGCCGCCGTCGCGATGGGCCTCCTTGCAGGAATGGCCGCTGGTCTGGTAAATGCGGTGATGACGGTCGGTTTCAAGTTGCCGGCGTTTATCGCCACGCTTGGTATGTACTACATCGCCCGCGGTCTAGCCGCGTGGTTCGTCGCCGGCCAGCAACTCACCGGCTGGCCGGAGGGCTATAACCTGTTCGGCCGCAAGTTAAATGACATCCTGCTCCACTTCCGCTTCTCTCTGGCCCCCGGAATCCTTCGCACGGTAGCAGAGGTGGTCAGCGTCCAGACGATCTGGATGTTTCTCGTCGCCCTGATCGCCGGCATCGTACTCGCTTATATGCCGTTCGGACAAAAGGTCTGCGCCACCGGCGGCAACATCCGCGCCGCCGCTTACGCCGGCATCAACACCAACCGGGTACGCTTCATCTCGCTCATGCTGGCGGCGCTTTGCGCAAGCATGGCCGGGATCATCAACGTCGCTTACTTTCGCAGCTTCAATCCTGTCGCCGGCCAGTACCGCGAGCTTGACGCCATCGCCTCCGTGATCATCGGCGGCGGCTCGATCTTCGGTGGCTACGGCACCGTTATCGGCGCGCTTGCCGGCGCAGCCGCGATCACGCTCGTCCGGGCACTCCTGCAGCTCAATGTCCAAGGGTTCAGCATGCCGCAGCACTGGATCAATGTCTTCATCGGAGTCATCCTTATCGTTGCGGTGCTAATCGATATTTGGGTGCGCCAGGCCAATATTTTCGGACGCCTGCGAACCCGCGTCGCAAGAGGTGCACAAACACGGAAAACCGCTCATGACTGACGCGACACCACCCGAACCCATCGTGGAAATGAGGAGCATCGAAAAAGCCTTCGGGGCCGTGCAGGCGCTGCGCAAGGTTGACCTCGTCCTTTATCCTGGCGAGATTCTAGGTCTGGTCGGCGACAATTCCGCTGGCAAGTCGACGCTCATGAAGATCCTGACCGGCGCTTATCAACGCGATGCCGGTGAAATCTTCGTTGCCGGGCAAGCGGTGCACTTCAAGAGCCCGCACGAGAGCCGTGACGTCGGCATCGAGATGATCTACCAGGATTTCGCGCTATGCGGGAACATGGATGTCGGCCAGAACATCTTTCTTGGCCGCTGGCCGCTCAACGGCCCCTTTGTCAATCGGCGGCGGATGTATGCGGAAGCAGACAGTGTGCTGAAACGGCTCAAAGTCGACGTGAACTCCGTCTATCAGAAGGTCGAGAGCCTGTCGGGCGGCCGCCAGCAGTCCGTGGCCATTGCCCGCGCGATCTCGTTCGAGCCGCGCGTCGTGATCCTCGACGAGCCGACCGCCAACCTTTCTGTGATGGCGACCGAACGCTTGCTCGAAACCATGCTGGAGCTAAAGAAGCAAGGTGTTGCCCAGATCATCATCTCGCACCGCCTCGTCGACATTTTCGCCGTGGGCGATCGCGTCATGGTGCTTAAGCGCGGCGAGTACGTCGGCGACCGCTACATCAAGAGCACCGACGAGCATGAGGTCCTGGAGATTATCGTTTCGGGCACGCGCGAGACCGCACTTACGGCCGATGAAGCAAGGTAGATTTGACCGATTATGGATTACTTTGGCTCTGTCGCAAACCCTGATTTTTGAGCGATGAGATTAGTTTTGTTGCCGGTGATCAGGTTGTGAGGGGTTGTCTTCTCTATTCGGCGTGGTGAGGTCAAGCCCCTTCTGACTGTCCGTAGCTTCCGTAGCTATGGTGATTGATGTCTTCGCAGTATCGCGCTTCTCTCCGGGATCGGCCTGCGTGGCCCTCCCATTATGGGACCAGAAGAATGAGGCGGAACAATCTAATCGGCGACCTGATCGCAATAAACGACCGTACCAAGACAACGACGCGAACTCACCCCATCCGTCGTCCTGCGAGGGACATCTTTCCACCGGCGGCGGAATCTTCTTGTCTCCTTTTGTTCCTGTCACCTTGGTTGCTAATTACGCAGCAACAGGCAAGCTCCCCCGTGTCCAACAGAATTCGGTTCCGTCACTCCACATGCGATGCATGATCACTGCAAGCCGTCGGGCCAAGGCTACAACCGCCTTTTGCCTGCCGCGGCGTTTGGCAATATTCATCGCCCAGGCTCTTAGCCACGACCATTTCTTAACAGTTGTCAGCAAGACTTGCGCTGCTTCATAGAGGAGGCCGCGCATCGTGCCGTCGCCACAACAGGATACTCGTCCAACCCGTTTGCTTTCACCTGACTCCTTGAGTATCGGCGTCAAACCAAGCACAGGGCCCACCGCCTTTGAGTGCGCAAACCGCTCGGGAATATCGATCGTTGCCGTATAGGCCAGAGCCACGACAGGACCAACGCCGGGGATCGTCATCAATCGGCGGCAGATTTCATCATCGCGTGCCAGATCCAAAACCTTCTTGTGCAGCCTGGTGAACTCTTCGCGTAGCAGTTTGCGTGCAGTCAACAAAGACTGCATGATTTCGCGAAGATCCGGCCTGTCTTCGACGAGCTCATTGATCCGCTCCTCGAATTTGACCTTGCCAACCAATCCGACTTTCAGTTGCGCAACAATCCGCGAATGTCATTCGCGATGGCGATGGCTTTTTCCTGCAGGAGTTTGCGCGCCGTCAGCAATGCCCGGTGCTTCTGGCTCGTCAGTGTCTTCACGTGCACAGGCCGGTAGAGATTGACGCGCATCATCTGGGCTATGCCACGCGCGTCGTTGCGGTCCGTCTTATTCGGTTGGGCTTTCAAAAATGCCTTGGCGTGCCTGGTCTCGATGCAGATCGCCGGCAATCCTGCCTTAGCAAGTCCTTCATAAAGCCATTGCGACAGTGGTCCGGCTTCAAGACCGATCCGCTCGATCTGCCACCTCGCATCCTTAATCACCGAGATCAAATCCTCAGGGTGACTGGCAACCTTCATCTCCCGGCAAATCTTGCCTGTTTCATCAACAATGCAAATGGCGGTCTCTTTCACGGAGACGTCTAATCCCGCATAATGTTTCATGCTGCGCTTCTCCCTTCGATGCTTGAGGCTGTTGAAAGACATGACCTCGTTTTACCATCAGCCAGAAGCGCAGCACCACAAATCCACAATGGCCAACGATGAGGCGCAAAGCCGAATACCCCATCTAATTGCACGTGGGGTGTCAAGCATTTTGATGTTGAAACGACACTGCCGGGTGCATGGTTGGCTTCGCGGTCGACATTAGCCGCCGCTCGGTCATACGGTTCGTTTGATACTGCCCGCCTATGTGAAGCCATCACTACATCATCAGCCAGTATCCGCGCCTCGATCGCAGCCGCAATGAATGCCCTCTAACGTGAGATGGCGGTTTCTTTCCCGAAAGACTCCTTGGCGGCAACCGGAGCCGCGAAATATTTCGGACCCCTCACCTCATTCCATTCCTGCAGCAGTACCCGGTGTGCTCGTCCGCGGATCTGACATAGCGGTATCTGCCGAGCTCATCGGATTTGCGGGTCACGCTACATGCGTGCCCCCAGGCGCAGCAACAGGAGATCACTTGGCAGGTCACTGGCGTCTACTGTTACCCAGAGTGTGGTGCTTTCGCTCCGAGCGACACAACTCTCTGCGGAGGCGACCGCAGTTGGTCGAGAGACCGTGCGCCCACATTTATGATGGTAGATCGGCCAGCATGTAGATTAGTCAATAGCATTGAGGCTTCGACCCTCGGGGTAAGAAATTTTCGATGCCACATCAGTGAACGCACTGCATAGAAACGCCGCAGCCGGCATAGATTTTATCACCAAATGGTGCTATTTTCCGCGCTTCAACTAGGGAGCTGCTACATCATGCGATCAACTATTAACCTCGACGATACGCTTATGGAGAAGGCCAGGTTCTTGACCGGTACAAATGAAACAGCGGCCCTAGTGCGCCAGGCGTTGGAAACGCTTGTCCGTGTGGAGTCCGGAAAGCGCCTCATCGCGCTCGGAGGAACTATGCCCGATGCCGAGGCAGCTCCGCGCCGCCGGAGCGCAGCAGCCAAGTGATCCTCGCGGACACCTCGATCTGGATTGATCATTTTCGTCGTGTTGATGCGGAGCTGCGCAGGATTATTGAAGACGACCTCCTACTTTGCCACCCAGCCGTGATCGGTGAGCTGGCGCTTGGCAGCCTTAGGGATCGCGGCAGCGTGATCGCTTTTCTGGCGGCGCAGCGCGCGGCGGTCGTCGCCACGCACGACGAAGTCATGACAATGATCGATCGCCACAGTCTTTTCAGCATCGGCATTGGCTACACCGATGCTCACCTGCTGGCATCCGTCCTTCTTGACCAGCGAGCGACCTTATGGACCAGAGACAAGCGCCTAAGAGCGGCGGCCGAAAAGGCAGGCGCTTCACTGCACCTACCCGTAAATCGTCCGAACTAAAATTGCCAAACCAAAGCCCTTATTTTAAACGCCCCAGTAGCCGACATCGGCCCGGCGTGATTGGAATGACCAATTTGGGGCCTACAGCAGTCCTTCCGCTTGCAGAATAACGGCGCGATAGCGTGATGTCCGAAACGGTCTCCAACAGCGTAAGGGATTTTTGCTGAAGTCGCTTCATGGGGCAATGACGTTCGAACTGATTGCTTGCCAAATACAGGGTCGCTGCCTTCGCCAGTTCAGGAGCGATGGCAGGGGCCATCCGAATGGCCGCCTTGCGCCAACAGCGCTTATGAGGGACCGCATTGAATGGCTTAGATAGGGCCGTTCCACACAAGCCATTAGGCGATTTTCAAGGTACAGAAACGAGAACATCACTCTTTGCTGCGGTCAGGCCATCTCGCACTGCGCCCTCAACCGGCCAAAGGCTCGGGCTCGACTTTAAAATGTACCGCTTCACGACAATTGAGCTCCCGAAGGACCGCAGGGAGATTGGCAAGGCGCGGGTTGCCGCGTGGCCCGAACATCCGCATCAAGTTCTTCGGATCCATCGCCACAGCTTCGCTGAGCTGATCAAAGCCGACGGTCGCATTGATGTGAACTCGGATCCCCGAAGTCAGCTCCGCACGGTCGCCACCGGAATGCTCTGTCTCGTATTTTGGGACAATTGCGAAGCCGGCCGCCGAGGAGGCGCGATGAGTGCAGGAGATGAAGTTGTAGGTGCTACTTCCGCATCCAGCGAATTCGAGAGCTTGCACGAAATCGTTGGGAAAGGTCATCAGATTCTGCCGAAAGAAAAAATGGGATAGCCTTATCGGTGGCGCTGAAACGGAGACAACGCTCAAGCGCAACCGTCTAACCATCGATTCCATTGCTTTCAAACCCGGCGTGCTGCGCAATGTCAGCACCATAGACCTTTCCGTCGAGCATTTTGGCCGCACGCTGCGACTGCCGGTGTTTCTCGCGCCTACGATGCCGCCCTGACAGCCACGAAGGCTGCCGGGTACGGACCCTGTCACAGCTTCGTCCCCGACTGCTCCTGACGCCCGAAGCAAAAGAGCTGAAGGCTGCATCGGCCTGCGACGTGCTGGTCGTTGGCGCGGGTGCCGCGGGGATTGCCACCGCCGCCAGCTTGCTGAAACATCGCAAGTGCCTCAACATCATTGTGCTACGAGTGGCTTCGGTTCCTTGTCGGTCCACTGTGGCGGAAGACCGTATTTGCCCGCCACGGCGCCCAGCACGCCAGGGGCTCGACCAAACGCTTCACACGCGGCGTATTTCGGCTTCCCTCCGAACCAGGACTGCACCCGGTTTCTTGAAGGAACCGAAATGTCCAGCATTTTCGGCTCCCTGCCCGTAATCAACATTCGCGAAAAGTCGCTCGCGAACTTCGTTGCCAGGCCATACGCGTCACCCACCTCGGAATAACGGGGTTTGTCCTGAATGAAATTCGCCCCGCGGCCCCACATCATCGCAGCGCGTTGTACGCTGGTACTATCGACGGCTTCTGCCTCAACGGCGAGACCGCCGAGACCGAACGGTATACGGGGTATGCCAACAAAAGGCACCTCGCTGGGTAGCGCAAAACCGCCGCCCACGCTAACGACGGTTGCAGCGCCCGCCACAGCCTTGTTGGTCGGCACTATATCGGTGATGACAGAACGGATTGTCAAATCTGCCGGTTGGTCGGAGGAGACCATTTGGTATTTGTCGCTAAGGGCGACGCACAAGGCCCGGTCGAGCGCGTTGGACACCAGAAAACGGTCGGCCTCCGATTTGGTCCTGGATGCAGCGATGAAGGTAAAGCTTGTCGGGACGATCCGGACCGTCTTCACTTGGGACAGTTGCCGGCCATCGATATAAAGCCGCCGCTTCTTGCCCAACTTACCCTTTGGGGGGCCAAGATTGCTGTAGGAGGTAAGCGTTCCACTTTCCTTTATGGGCATCGAGGTACATCCCGTGGCGAGGAGAGCCGTGATCAATACCAAGAAAACGGAAAATAAATGCTTTGGCGGATCGCCAACCAAGCGACGGAAGAGATGAAGATTGCTGCGCACTTTCGTTGGCCTCCAATATTGACTTCGGAAGGACACTGGGAGTGAAGGATTGCCGCAGCATTACAAAGACGTATTGTGAGAGGAAACCGAGGACATAGGATCAGAAAAATCGGCAGAGGAAGTGGATTGCCGTCCAGCAGTGCCGGCCCGTCACAGTTTTAAAGCTGAATCGTCACCTTCGTGCCATGTGGGCTGCTTTGTAAGCTGATGCGACCGCCGTGATTTGTAACGATTTGCTTCACAAGGCTCAGGCCGAGTCCCGCGCCTTGGCTTTTGGGTGTCACGCGGTAAAATGGTTCGAAAACCAGTTCCTGATGATCGGCCGGTATGCCCGGGCCTTCGTCCGTCACTGATATCTCGCCGCGGGACGAAACCGTAACGGATATCTCTCCCCGACCTCCACAGTGATCGATTGCGTTGCGCACCAGATTGCCGATTGCCCTTGTCAAAGCTGGCGCGCTGCCACTGCGGTTCAGACGTTCCACCTCACGGTGAAAGGAAATCTCATAGCCCGCCGAGATCGCCAGAGGAGCAATGTCTCCCACTGCCGTTTGTGCAATTTCAACCAAATCCACAGTGCCATCAAGGTCGACCGCCTGGTCATTGCGTTCAAAATCGAGGAGTTGCTCGGCTGTATCGGCCAAGCGTGCGACATCGTCCAATATACGACTGCGCTCCTGCCCCTCGGTCATTCCGTCGATCCGTAGCTGCATGATCGCAATTGGTGTTCTAAGTTCGTGCGCCGCATCGATCAAGAATCGCTGGCGCTTCCTTGCCTCGTTCTCAAGGCGACCGAGTGTTCCGTTAAAAGCCATGACCAGAGGAGCGACTTCCTTGGGGATGCCGTCTACCGGAAGGCGTGTTCCATGCCGGCGCGGTTCGATTTGTGATGCCTTTTCAGCGACGTCGCTCACCCGCGTCAGCGCGCGGCCGACAATTCGCGGAATGGCAAGAAAAATCGCAGGCAGAGCGACAGCGAGCAAAGAGATATAGATCGGATAGGCCTTGGCCAACAGGGCAAAAACCGGTGAGCCTTTGTCAGCCACGCCACCAAACAGAATTCGAACCTCACCCACGGCTGTTTCGGCACTGTCAACCGTGGCGACCTCATTTGTCGCAGCGGATCCCCGGATATCTGCGTCGTCGAATAGATGAACCAGATGCGCGAGCTCGGCATAGGCTGGGGGAATGGCGCCGTAAGACACCGACACGCCATCCACGGTGGCCGCCACATACCACAGTGAGCTGATCTGCTCCTTGAGCGCTCTCAGCTGCGGAGTTTCCTTTAACTCCAAGCGTCCTCGGCTGTCGCGTGCCGCCGCCCCGGCTATCGCTGAGCCAATCTCCTCCTCCATGGCAATATTCGGCGACATGATTGTAGTGGCCCAGATGCAAAGTCCGAGAATCACCGCAGCAACAACGGCGACGATGACCAGACTTAGCTGCCAGCTCAGCCTCCACCACAGCGAAGGGTTCGATTTCCCTGTCATGCGCATCATTCTTCCTTCAGGAGATATCCAACGCCCCGGATGTTGTGGATTGCAACTCCGGAGCCGGCATCCGCCAATCGTTTGCGCAGTCGTGAGATGTGCGCATCGAGAGCATTGGACTGGATTTCTTCCTCGTAATTATAGACAGCCTCTTCCAGCGTCGACCGGAGAACGGTCCTGTTCTTTCGCTTGGCGAGCGCGACGAGGACAAGAAGCTCGCGCCTGGGTAGATCGAATTGCGTCGAGTTGATGGTAACGTTCAAATGCAGCGGATCCATCACCATGCGTCCAGCAACAATCTTCAACTCTATGAGATTTGTTGGCCTTCGAAGCACTGCGCGCACACGCGCCATCAGTTCCTCGACCAGGAACGGCTTGCCGAGATAGTCATCGGCACCAATGTCCAGTCCCCTGACACGCTCCAGCGGCTCGTTTCGTGCCGTCATGACGATGATTGGGGTGTCCCGCCCTGACTGTCTCAGCTTCGGTACGAACGTCAGCCCTTCACCATCAGGAAGGCGTCGGTCCAGGAGGATGGCGTCGTAATCATTTTGAAGCGTCAATTCGAACGCGTCGGCGAGATGCGTTGTGTGGTCGATGACGATACCATGCTTGCCAAGGGCAGCCGCCAGTGCCGCCGCCAGTTCCTTCTCGTCCTCTATCAGTAGAAGTCTCATCTTTCCGTCACCCTTCCGTCCCGGCGTTCTCCGCCACGAAGATTGCAGCAGCATTACGGGAAAAGAACGGCCATCCGGTAATGCTGCTGCAATCGTCGAACTGCAGTAATCAAGCCATGGAAACGCAAAATGCGCGGCAACCAGCAATCCGGCGGGGCCGCTGGCGATCATGAGGACGAGTGCCATGGCTTCAAAATGGACGCAAAGAGCAGCTGCGGCAGGGATACTTCTCGGAGGCATTTATACCATCGTCGTGTTTCTTGATCCCGCACGTGCGACGGTCGATGCGAGCGAACGGGAGGCGGTTACGGCAAGCCAAGCCGATACGCCGTTCGAGCTCTCGCCTATGGAAATCGTAAGGATACAGCCGACAACCCTGGTCGAACGACTCCGGGTGAGCGGCGAGCTTCGGCCAATCAACCACGCAACCCTGCGTGCAAAGCGTGGTGGCAGGATTATTCAAATCAGCGCGCGAGAAGGGCAGGCCGTAAAAGCTGGCGATGTCCTGGTTCACTTTGAAACCGAAGATCTCCAATCCGTGCTCAAGCAGCGCGAAGCGGATCGCGACGCGGCCGAAGCCGAGAGACTGCTCGCTGTTCAATCTCTCGACAGGATCGAACAGCTTACGCGGAAAAACATCGCGCCCACGGAGCAGCTCGATAAGGCGCAAGCCGAGTTTGCAGCCTCAACAGCCCGGCTGGACAGTTTGTCAGCTCAAGTCGAGATTGCGCACTCGGCTTTGCGTGACGCTGAGGTCCGCGCTCCTTTTGATGGTGTCATCGCAAGGCTTGCTATCAACGAAGGCTCGTACATGGCCGCGGACGCCGAGCTTGTCAGCGTCGTAGACACAGCCGTTTTGGAGGCCAGGATGCTCGTTTCGACACGGGACGTGTCTCGGGTTGCTCTCGACCAACCTGTCGCACTGCAGGTCGATGGGCTGGAAGAACAGGCCGTCCAGGGGAAGATAGCACGGATCGGTCCGGTCGCCGACGACGGCAGTCGCTTTGTCCCAGTCTACGTGAAGCTTGCCAACGGCGGGGAACGCCTGAAGGGAGGGATGTTTGCCACCGGCGTAATTGTGGTGCGTCAGCATGAAGAGATATTTGTCGTGCCGGCGACCGCGCTGCGCGAAGATGCGTCGGGAAACTATCTGCTTAAACTGGTGGACGGTCTTCTCGTTCGCCAGCATGTCACCGTTCGACCAAGGTGGAACGGGGACGATACCGTCGAAGTCTCCGAGGGCCTTGCACGGGGCGACACCATCGTGACCGCACCGTTGCCCGAGCTCTGGCCGAATATGGCCGTCACGATTTCTGCGGCGGGCTGACCATGTTTCTCACGCGCATTTCCGTCAATCACCCCGTCTTCGCTACTATGATGATGGTGGTTCTGGTGGTATTCGGTGCTTTCTCCTACGATCGCCTTGGCGTTGACCAGTTTCCGAATGTCGATGTCCCGGTCGTGCTGGTGACGACGGGCTATCCCGGCGCGACGCCCGAGACGGTCGAGAGCGAAGTGACCAGACCAGTCGAGGAGGCGCTGAAGACGATCAGCGGGCTCGATGAGATCGCGTCCACCTCCTACGAGGGGAGATCCGTTGTCACCGCGAGCTTCAAGCTTGAGGTCGAGAGCGCGACGGCGGCTCAGGACGTCAGGGACAAGATCGCCGCGCTCGAAGCCGATCTTCCCGAAGAGGCCGACAAGCCGGTCGTATCCCGGTACAATCCGTCAGACGAGCCGGTTCTATCGGTCGCGATCAACTCGACATCGTTGGGAGTACCCGAACTCACAACGCTGGCCGAGCAGCGCGTTGTGCGCAGACTGACGACGGTGTCAGGGGTTGGACAGGCGACGCTTGTCGGCGGCCAGAAGCGTCAGATCGATATCGGCATCGACGAAACACGGTTACGTGCGTTCGGCATCGGGATCAATGAGGTCATCAATGTCGTGAAAGCCAGCAACCGGAACAAGCCCGCCGGAAGCGTGATCGGTGATTTTGTCGAGCGGACCATTCAGGTGCAGGGCCGCGCCGCCATGCCGGAAGAGTTTCTGGACATGATCGTCGCGCGTCGCGGCGGCGGACCCGTCTATCTCCGCGACGTCGCCACGGTGAAGATCGGCCCTGCCGATCCCGACAGCCGGGCGATCTACGATGGTAAAGCTGCGCTAGCGATCGATATCGCCAAGATCCAGGATGCCAACACCGTGCAGGTGGTGGCAGACGTGCGCGCGCAGCTTGATCGGCTGAACGCCGAATTGACTGGCCAAGACGTGCAGCTCCAAATCATCAGGGATGCCTCGACACCCATCAAGGAGTCGTTGCAAGAGGTTCAGTGGACACTGATCGAAGGGGCGGCGCTCGCCGTCGCCATCGTCTTTCTGTTCCTGAACTCCTGGCGAAGCACGGTGATCACCGGATTGACGCTTCCGGTCGCGATGATCGGAACGCTCGCCGTCATCGACTTCCTCGGCTTCACCCTCAACACGCTTAGCCTGCTGGGCCTGACACTTTCCATCGGAATCCTCGTAGATGATGCGATCGTGGTGCGCGAGAACATCACGCGCCACCTGCACATGGGCAAATCGCATCGGCAGGCGGCTCTCGACGGCACCAATGAGATCGGGCTTGCGGTGATGGCGACCACCGCCACCATCGTGGCGGTTTTCCTGCCGGTTGCGTTCATGGAGGGCATGGTCGGCCGTTTCTTCTACGAGTTCGGCGTCACCGTTTCCGCCGCCGTGCTGATCTCGCTCTTCGTGGCCTTCACCCTCGATCCCATGCTCTCCAGCGTCTGGCATGATCCCGACGCCGAGCCTAACGCCAAGCGCGGACCGATCGGACGCCTTGTCGCGCGTTTCGATCACAGCTTCGAAAGGCTTGCCGGAAACTATCGGCAGATCATAACGTGGACGTTGCGCTATCGCCTGATCACGCTGTTGCTGATGGCGGGTGTCTTCCTTGGCAGCGTCTGCATGGTTCCGCTGGTCGGCACCGAATTCTTCTCCACTGCGGATGAAGGGCGGTTTCAGATCAATGTGACAACACCCGCCAGCTCCTCGCTGGACTACACGAGGGCCAAGGTTGGGCAGGTGGAGAGCGCCTTGCGCAAGTTTCCCGAGGTGGCCTCGACCTATTCGACCATCAACACCGGCAGCAATATGGGCAAGCACAAGGCTGCCGTCATCGTCAGCCTCGTGCCCCAAGAGGAACGTAAGCGCACGCCCGTCATGCTGGCGGATCCGATCCGTCAGCGCCTTGCGGTCATTCCGGGCATCGCGATCGGTATCATTCAGGAAGCCCTTGGCGGCGGGGCAAGTCCGATACAGCTCAGCGTCCTGGGTGACGATCAAACCGTGCTGAAGAAGACCGCCGCCGCCCTGACCGCCGGCATGCGCCGGATCCCGGGAGTCGTCGACGTCAACTCAAGCGCCAGCGACGCGAAATCCATCTTCTCCGTCCAGCTCAAGCGGGAGCGGGCAAGCGATCTTGGCATTGGCATCCCCGAACTGGCGGGAATGCTCTGGCCGTTGGTCGGGGGAGATATGGTCTCGACATGGACGGACGGGCTCGGCGAGACCTACGACATCGTCCTTCGGCTTCCCCGTGATCAACGCGCCAGCGCCGCCGCCATCAAAGAGTTGATGATGACGACGCCGGGCACCGACGCGGCCGGCAACCCGCGCATGGCACGTCTGGATCAGGTCGCGGACATCGATCTGGTTCCCAGAGCGTCCGAAATCCGGCGTCTGGACCTGTCGCGGGAAGTTCTGATCACGGCCGATGTCTCCGGTCGCGCCGTGGGGGATGTCACGGCCGACCTGGAAGCTCTCATTGCCGGGCAAAACCTGCCGGTGGGCTACCGGATCAAGTTCGGGGGAGACGCCGAGGACATCGGGAAGGCCGCCTCCAACATGCTCAAGGCGCTGATCATGGCGACCATCTTCATTTATATCGTGCTGGCCTCGCAGTTCGGGAGCTTCACGCAGCCGCTCGCTATCATGGCGGCGCTTCCCCTGTCGCTGGTGGGTGTGCTGCTCGGCCTCATGGTCGCAGGGAGCACCATCAACATGTTCTCTATGATCGGCTTCATCATGCTTATGGGCCTCGTCACCAAGAACGGCATCCTTCTGGTTGATTTCGCAAACCGGGAGCGCCAGCGGGGGCTTTCGCTTGCCGAGGCGCTGGTCAACGCGGGCGCGGTGCGTTTTCGTCCAATCATCATGACCACGCTCGCGATGATCTTCGGCATGATCCCGCTAGCATTGGCCACAGCTGGCGGGGGCGCGCAACGAGCACCTATGGCGCACGCCGTCATCGGCGGACTCATAAGCTCGACGATCCTCACGCTGGTCGTGGTGCCAGTCGTCGTGTCCTGTATCGACAGTCTGGCGAGGTGGTTTTCCCGGCCGCGGCAGGATCGAGTCAACCAGGAAGATGTCCAGTCGTGATTATGACGCGCAATAGGATTTACCGCCTTTTTGTCCGGCTGCTTGTATCTCTCTTCTGGGTGGTCACGATCTTCGGAGGGCCAATCGTTCTCTTGGTCTTCGTTGCAGGGCGTTTGGCGATGTGAAACAGACGCTCCTCGGGCATCTAGCATGAACCTCAAAGAGGCTTGAGGCACGTAATGCTGGCGCAATGCATGCTCCCCACGTTGGCCCGACAAAGATTTACCGAGGATTGGTCATGCAAGTTCTTATCGTCATAGTCGCGTTTGCCGCGCAAATTGCGTTGGGGAAGCGCACGCTCTCCCGCGCGGACGGTTGCCTTGGCTCCCTATTACTGTGTGGACGGTTGCCATATGACCTCCCAGAGATGGCCATCCGGGTCTTTGAAGTAAACCCGAATAAATACCCCACGGTCGGTCATGAGCTGCGTCAGTGAGCGTGGCGCCAGCTGCTTTGGCCTGGTTCAGTATTTGATCGACCTCGCCTTTGCTGCCGGCAAGGTACCCAAGGCTGAACTCTGTGGAGCTTGGTACCCCAATGGTGTGGTGTGCATCTTTGGCAAGCTCACTTCGAGGATAAAGGGCAAGGGTAAGGCCGCCTTCCAGGTGAAACATCACTACGGCCCCGGCGGCATGCGTGTCGTCGCCTTTGAAGTCGTCGGCGGTAATACCCTTTGTAGGCAAACCAAGGCCGTCGCGATAAAACGCAAGCGACCGATCCAGGTCGTCGACCCCAAGCGTGACGATACCAATCTGTGGCTTCATTACCCACCTGCGGCTCGTGATTTTATTTATATATATGGTGAATAAGGTCGGCGACAAGAGGTGTCGAATGCAGCTCGATTGCCTTTCACGCCTGGCGCTATTGATACTCCGGATCGACCCGGAACGAGTCGGCACATATGACAAGCGGACCTGAAGATCTACAAAGGGGCCAGTACAAGGACGGCCGCTTTAGCCATTCTCTGGCGCGTGATTGCTCTAGGACCTTTTTGATCCCTCGCCTTGAGCGGAGCCGAAGCGCAGACCCACTCAATGCGGCATTCTGAAGGTGCAGTTCCCATTGAGATGGGATGTTTGCCGCCCTCCCCTGACGGCATCGCAATGTGCCAATGCTGTGGTGCGTTAACCCACAAAGCGGAGAAGGCGGCAAAATGAAGGATCCGATTATTGGTGTGGGTCTGGCAAAGAGTGTTTTCCAGCTCCACGGAGCGTCGATGACGGGTCAGGTGAAGTTTCGCAAAAAGCTCTCACGGTCCCAGTTTCTGAAGTTCATCGCGGATCAAGCACCTGCGGTCGTGGTGATGGAAGCCTGCGGCAGCGCGCACTACTGGGCTCGACACGTCGCGGAGTTCGGCCATGCGGTGAAACTGATCGCGCCACAGTATGTCCGGCCGAGGGGCGGGATTGCTCCTGCAATCTCCCGCCCGGCGGCGGTCTATTCGCCGCAGGTGCCGAGGATCGGCGTCATCACCCTGACATGCTCGTCGATCCGTTCGAGCACTTTTTCCGGGATGACGGCCCGTTCCGGCAGATCCCACCAATGTTCGTTGACTCTTTCGACAACGCCGACCACCGCCTTGAGCACGGCCGGCTCCGGTAGTTTTGCGCGGTTGGCGAAAGCCTTCCATCGCGGCGCGGCGAGAGCCTTGAAGGAGCGCTCGCCGCCGAGCGGGAGCGCCATGGCGTCGGCGGGGAGATAGGGCACGGTCGACAGCACGTCGTAGATCGGCGCGAGCTCCGGCTTGCCGCCGTCGCCACGGTAGATCACCGACCAGTTTTTCAGGTGCATGTCGCCGTTGCCGGTGATCACCGTCAGAGCCAGCCGGCGCACGAATTCGAGGGCGGCCATCGGCGCGACGGCGACGCTGAGCGCCGAGGCAATGTCGTGATATGCAGCGCCTTCGTATTTGCGCGAGGGATAGACGCCGAAGACCTGGGCGAAATCCTCGATATGGATCCGCTCGCCGCCGGCGCGATCGAAACGTTTGACCAGGAGAACCTTGCCGTCCGAGAGCGTATCGAACTCTGCAGGGATCCTCTCGAAATCGGACTTCTCGACCAGCTCGCGCTCGGGCACATCCATGCCGATCGCGGCCGCAAGCGCCAGGTTGGCGAACTCGTTTTCGGAAACGCCGGGGAACGCCGTCGAAGGAAACTTGGCGATATACGGGCCCTGCTCGTCGCCCATTGGCAGGGTCAGGCCACCGCCCTTGCCGGTGTTCTTCATGACCGACAGCTTCATCTGCACGCCGGCGAGCGAAAACCGGGCTTTCGGCTTGTCCTTCGAGGCATCCTCGACAACCGCGGTCGTGCCATCGCTGGGCAAGACACGGACGGCGCCCGGAAGGTCCGCGCCGAGCGCCGCCAGCAGATCGAAATCGTTTCCCGGGCGCACATGGCCTGCGTGGTGCTTCTCCATCGCCTCGCGCAGTTTGTCTTCCGGAAGCAGGTTGGCGAAGAATGCCGGCAAGGCGGCCGCGACAGGCTTGGGGTCCTTGCGCAATCCTCCCGGCGCCGCCCTGAACGACAGGCTGAGGACGGGAAACCCGCCCGTCGCGCGATAGGCGTCGTCGAAACTGAACGCATTGAAATCGCCCGGCGTCCGGACGATCGTGCCGACCTTCAGATCGTTCAACAGGACGTCGAGCGAGGGGATGGCTTTTGGCGCTTGAAACAACTTAGCCATGATCGACATCGTCGGGCTGGGAGACAAAAGCGGGCAGATCGTCGTCGTCATGCGGGCGCAACAATGCCTCGACCGCAGGAACCATGGTCTGCGGAATCAGCATCATTTCCAGCCCCAGCGCACGAGCGATGTTCTTCAGGGTGGTCGCACGCGCCGCCGCCACGCCCGTTTCGATGTCGCGGTAGCGGGGGCGCGATATGCCGGCCAGGTCGGCGACCTGTTCCTGCGTCATCGCCGATGCAAGCCGCGCCCGCTTTAGCAGCCGACCTATTTCAAGCAGGGCCTCCGACTCGGACGGCACGATGATACCTATGCGTTTCATTCCACAGTGAAATGATACGCATAGATATCTTTTTTCCCGACCTGTCAAGGGGAATGATCTGTAAATGCATCACTTCGGAAAGAAAAGAAGCGTTTGAGGATCATACAAATGGGTTGTATTTGCAATTTTTCGGTGCCCGGAATGAGGCATGAGAGTGTGACCGTTTTTTTCCTGGAGTTTGCATGATGTTCAAGGCCGTCATTTCGATTCGGTGATGCTTCTGTGCATACGCTGGTATCTGGCCTATGGGTTGAGGCTGCGCGACCTGAAGGAAATGATGGCCGAGCGTTGATCATTCAACTGTTCATCGCTGGGTCGTTTCTCGCCAATACTGCTCAAGCGCTTTAATCGGCGCAGGCGCTGTTGGCAGCATGTGGCATATGGACGAGACCTACATCAAGCTCAAAGGCCATTGGATGTATCTCTACCGGGCGATCGACAGCACGGGTGATACGGTCGATTTCTGGTTCAGCGAGCACCGTGATCGGTCGGCAGCCAAAGGCACTACATGTGTTCGAGGATCAGCTCTGGAGCATTAAGTAAAGCAGCCATCGCGCCCGAGTCGACGGGTTTGCTGAAATGGTACCCCTGGGCCTCGTCGCACCCGTTGGCACGCAGGAACGCCAGTTGACCTTCCGTCTCGACACCCTCTGCAATTACCATCATGTTCAAGCGCTGTCCGAGAGATATCACCGCAGATATGATGCTTCGATCATCCTCGTCATGTGCAAGGTTGCGCACGAACGATTGATCGATCTTGAGACGCGTTACGGGCAGGCATTTCAGAGTGCTCAGGCTGGAATAGCCCGTGCCAAAATCATCAATGGCGAAATGAACGCCCAGCTCTTGCAATTCTTTCATGGTTGCGATTGCCTGATCAACATTGCGCATCAACAAGCTTTCGGTCACTTCCAGTTCCAGATACTCGGCTTCAAGGCCGCTTTCTTTCAATATTCGCCTCACCCGCTGCGGCCAGTCCTTTTCCTGAAATTGCAGTGCCGAAACATTGACACTGACGCTGAGGTGCGGAAGCCCTGCATCCTGCCAGGCTTTGTTTTGCCGGCAGGCCTCGCTGAGGACCCAGTCCCCAAGCGGAACAATAAGACCCGTTTCCTCAGCGAGTGATATAAATTGAACGGGGGACAATACACCGAGAACGGGATGTCTCCAGCGGACCAACGCTTCTGCCGCGAAGATGCGCCCCGAGCGCAGATCGACTTGAGGTTGATAATCCAGGTAGAATTCCGACCGCGCGATGCCCGAGCGTATTGCATCCTGCATTGCAAAGCGTTCGTGCGCTTTGGTATTCATCTCCGCGGTAAAAAACTGGAAGCTGTCCCGCCCACTATTCTTGGCCTGGTACATTGCCGCATCGGCGTTCATCAGCAACGTCTCTGCATCGTTGCCATCATGTGGAAACGTAGCAAGACCCATGCTGCAAGTGATGTGGAATTCGTGACCGTCGAGAGCAATCGGGTCCGTAATAGCTGCCCTGAGCTTGTGCAGGATTACTGAGATCGCATCGGTGCTTGCGATGGTACCTCGCCTCCGGCTTGAGTTTGCGTGATCTCGAGGAAATGATGCAAGAGCGCAATATCCATGTCGATCATTCGACCGTGCATCGATGGGTTTTGCGCTTTTTTCACTACTGTTTGAACAGTAAGAAATCTTCAACAGTGCGTTTTGGCTTTCGGCCAACATAAGTTTCCGGCCGCACCTAGCCTCGATTTCTCTTGAATATGAGACGTCACGTGCCACAAAACGTTTCGAGCACGCGCTCGTTGATTTCCGGTGGCTTTGCATAATGCGCGAATTTCGCCTGGTCCTCGAAAGGTTTGCCAAGAACCGCCAGCAATTCTTCAAACGGGCGGAAATTATTATTCTGGACCGCTGCCGCTATCACCGCTTCGACGCGGTGATTCCGCGGGATAAAAAGCGGATTGACGTGGAGCATGGCACTCCGGCGCTCAAAACCTGTTTGCGGTTCACGAGAGATCCGCGACCGCCAGCGTGCCAGCCATTCTTTGAATGCGCCAGGTTCTGTAAACAGGTTGAGCACTTTCTCATCGTCGTTGATGGTCGCGGCAGAGTGGCTCAGATATCGAAACGTCAGAGTAAAGTCCGCCTGGCCCTTCGTCATTGTGTCGAGCAGTTCTTTGATAAGTGTCCGGTCGTTTTCTTCCTCGGTGAACAGACCAAGCTTCCTCCTCATCCCGGTGATAAACACCGTCTCGAATTGGGCGTCGAAAGCGGCCAGCGCGTTTTGAGCCAAGGACACCGCCGTGTCCTGATCGTCCGCAAGCAACGGGAGCAGTGTCTCTGCCAAACGCACCAGGTTCCACAGAGCGACCGGTCCCTGGTTGCCATACGCATAGCGGCCCGCGTGATCGATGGAACTGAAAACCGTCGCCGGATCGTAATTGTCCAGGAATGCACATGGACCATAGTCGATAGTCTCGCCGGCGATGGACATGTTGTCTGTATTCATCACACCGTGGATAAATCCGGCCAACATCCACTGCGCAACCAGCGAGGCCTGGGCCCCGATTACTGCTGTCAGGAGCGACAGGTAGGGCATGTCGCCTGCCGCCGCGTCGGGATAATGCCGGGCAATGACATGGTCTGCCAGAGCACGAACGCCCTCAGTGTCACCCCGTGCGGCAAAAAATTGAAACGTCCCTATTCTTATGTGACTGGAGGCAACGCGGGTGATAACGGCACCGGGGAGAGACATCTCACGCGCAACACTATCTCCGGTCAATACGGCAGCGAGCGCGCGGGTCGTTGGAATCCGCAGGCTATTCATTGCCTCACTTAGGATATATTCGCGCAGCACGGGACCCAGCGCCGCACGTCCATCTCCACCACGAGAAAAAGGCGTCCGCCCCGCCCCCTTTAACTGTATATCCCGTCGGACACCGTCTCGATCAATGACTTCACCGAGCAAGATCGCCCTGCCATCGCCCAGTCGCGGGACGAAATAACCAAACTGATGCCCCGCATATGCGGTGGCAATAGGGTAAGCGCCCCTCGGGACGTTGTTTCCCGCGAGCATGTCGATACCCTCGGCGCTGCTCAACCACCGATCATCTAGCCCCAGCTGGGAGACGAGGTCCAAGTTCAGCTTGATCAATCTCGGAGACGCAACAGGGGTAGGCATCGTGCGGATGAAGAATTTGTCCGGGAGCCGGCTATAACTATGGTCGAATGCGATCTCGGTCATTCCAAACCTGCTTTTTGGCTGTTTCATCGTAGCCAAGCGTTTGCCGGAGCACAAGTTTGGCGCCGATCGTGACAAGAAGGCACGTCTTGTCCAATCAGCAGCATCGCAAATCAATTTGTCAAAAGTTTATTTCATCAGTCGAGGCTTCATTTGCGCCCGAGTTGCTGTCATGACCCCAGCCAAAAATGGCGCTCGACCGCGCATCCCTTCTCTTGGGCAAGCGGACCGGCTGGCCCGGCGCATTATGACCCTCTTTGACCGTGGTTTGCGCGATTTCGATTTGATAGCTGCCAAGGCTGCCAATGCAGAAGAGAAATGAGAACCGGACCTCGTGTACCATCGGTACAGACTGAGTTGGTTCAACAGATTCCCGTTCCTTCCGCGTCGCAGCCATTAATTGCGCGTGACGTCCACGACTTCGCCATGAAAACAGATATAGAATCGATCCGATTGAGGAGCGCGCGTTGGACGAAATGGCGAAAGAATAATTGAGCGAGCTCACACGCCTAAAGTTTTGCTGGCCTTCCCCGGTGCCAGCAGAGGTCTGGCGCTGATTCTACGACTACAGAATCGGCGCCATACCTTGTTCATATTTTTAGTTCCGAGGTGCAAAATAAGTAACAGTTCAAAAAGGCCTATGTTGCGATGCCCCTACCAATGAGCGAAACCATGACTGATTCTTGCGCTTCGCTCTCGAGTTTAGGATGGTCGGAATTTTTTAGCGATCAGCTTGTGTCAAACGAGACAAACCTCCTCCCAATGCGCATTGATACGGTTCACCGCGCGCGTCTCACTGCGATTTTTCAATCCGGAACAGTCAAACTAACCTATCCTGCCGACGTGACGACTGCAGATTTTGCCGTCGGTGACTGGGTTCTCGTTGATCCGAGCACGCACCTGGTGCAACGCCTTTTGAAACGAAAAACACTTCTGGAACGTCGCAAAGCGGGCAATCGACCCCCACAGCTGGTTGCCGCGAACATCGATACACTGTTCATCGTTACCTCGTGCAATTCCGATTTCAATGCCGCCCGGCTGGAACGTTACCTTGCGTTGGCCAACCAAGCCGGAACAAATCCGGTCATCGTCTTGACCAAGGCTGATACGGTGTCAAACGCTTGGGAATTCGAACAGCAGGCGGCTGCACTGCAACGCGGTTCGACTGTCGTGACCCTGAATGCGCGCTCTCCTGATGCCAAGACTGCGCTCTTTCCCTGGTGCGGAGTCGGGCAGACAGTGACCTTGGTAGGGTCCTCCGGTGCAGGCAAATCGACTCTGGTGAACACGCTGGCGGGCCCGGTCCTAGAACTGCCCCAGCAGACGGGCGGTATCCGCGAGCATGATGCCAAGGGTCGTCACACCACCACATCCCGGTCTCTGCACGCGATTGCCGCCGGCGGTTGGGTGATCGATACGCCGGGAATACGAACGCTGGATGTCAGCCACGTGGGTTATGGCATTGATACCGTGTTCGCGGAAATCACAGAACTTGGCCCGCATTGCCGGTTTCGTGACTGTAGTCACGTTCATGAACCCGGCTGCGCGGTGCAAGCAGCAATGGCTGCAGGCAAGATTGATCCCGAGCGTTTGACCCGCTGGCGAAAGCTGCACAACGAAAACTGCGATAACAGCGCCAATCAAGTCAGACCGCGTGGCACAAGTTCCATGCCCCGGCGCAAAAACAGGGAATGAATGGAATTAGGCGACCCATCTTCCAACTTTTTCCAATCATCAGCCGCACGATCACACAGTCTCGAATTTGGCGCGTTTGTCCGAGGTCTGTAAATGCGGCGTCTGGAGGCCACAACATAGCAAACCTTGCCGTTGGGTTGGATTTGGCCAAATGGTTGTGCAAGCTGGTGTTACGGGCCGGACCACGACGATTGTTTTGCGTATAGCAAGCTCGGGCCGTCCATCGACATTCATACTATCGTTCAAACTGCGCATCAGTCGCGAAATAATCCAGGGAGCCCCTCTGGTTCAAGGTACCCGAGTTAATCCACGTCTGCATCTCAATTGGGTAGTTGCCTCCTGCCGGATTGTGTCTCATATCCACAGGTTTTGAGGGGATGCCGAATATGACCAAATACGCGGGCCTCACCGACTATCCTAAACGTAGGACGGAAGGTGAACTTACTCTGACATTCGACGAGATTGCCGCCATCATCAACGGCTATCTTCCGAAGTCGGCAGAGCAGTCCCAATATTGGGAAGACGCGGCGAAGATGTGCGCGGGCCACAAAGCATCACAAAGAGCTGGTTATAAGACATATCTCGTACATGGGAACGACAAGGTGCGCTTCGTTCGCAGTTAAGCTGGTTGACAAAATAACCACACTCGTCTCCTGTCGGGAGAAACCGATTTCGGCGTGAAGCCCGGGTTCCGGACGAGGAGCCCAAGCCGGGGCCCATTGACGCCGTTGGCGGTTTAGGTCACGCGATGTGCTGTGCTTGATGCCGCATCCATTGTCACCGAAGCCCCATCCTCTTGGTGTTCGAGTGCGCTTTATTTCTGGAAGCGCTAGGCGCGGATTAACCTCGTGACAAGTCGATCCGCAATTGCACAGACAAGCAGTGTTGAAGGCTAAAACGCGCGGTGGGGTTGTCATAATGGATGGTAAAGCCCGCAGTCCTCGCGCAAACTGGGAAGGGTACGACTTCCCTGTAGTTACTGCGCCCAATCACAAGGATAATTACTGCTATCTCCGCGAATGGGAGCGGTGCCCATTCATAGGGCCGCCGCATCCAGGCTTATTGCCCGCATCCACCTACGCTCTGCCGGAGCGGGTCAAAAGCGCTCAGCAGGAACATGAAGAAATCGTGGCCGCGATTGCTGCAGGTGAAGGGGATGCAGCAGAAGCGGCAGCACGCCGCCATGTTGCCAGTGGCTACCGGATCCGGCTGGGCCTGACAAAGGTTCAGTTCGCACCTGAGAGGCACTTGCCATTCTAAAAGTTGGAACAATCACACAGGGGCCGTCATTGAACGTTAGAATTTTTGGCACATCTGCCACATAGCGCTGAATTCGCGCCAATTATCTCTGACATCTACAAGATGAGCTTTTACAAACAAGTAGCCGTGTCTCGCAAAAGTTAGACAGACTGTGTCAAAACGCAGTTGTGTGAGCTGTGCAGGCGCGCTTGATGTATATCTGCGGTTAGAACCCGGTCCGGCCGGACGCGCCTGAACGCTGAAAATCCCTTAACGCGGCTGCGCGATCACGAGGTCGATCCCCATATCGATGCGCGCGATCTCCCGGGCAACCAGAACGTCGAGAATCGCCTGCTCGCGATCAGGCTGCGAAGCCGATCCATCCGCAGCGACGGGCGGCAGCGCCAGCCGCACCCTACCGGCAACGGGATCCTCCGTCTGTCGCCAGACCGGCGACGCGGCTTCGAGCACGGCCTGACGAACCTCCTGCGCCATGGCCCTGAAGTCCCGGACGCGCTTGTCCTTGAACTTGTGGGAGAGGGCGTCCGGTCAGGCTCTCAAAGGTCTCGGCTTCGATCTGCCGGGGCTCTGAGCAGAAATACCCGTAGGACAGGTCGGGTTTGTACGCGATCGTATGGACCTTGTCGTCCGGCAACGAACCAATCTGCGCTGGAGAGAACAGGATAGGGCTGCTCGCTACGCTCGCCGTATTGTAGGCGCTATTGAATGCCGGACAATCGCGCAGGCATGGCGCGACATAGAAAACCTGGCCCGGATAGCGCCCTTCCCCAGTCAATCAGAAGCCGATGCTGATCCGACACATCCCGGCGCATGAGCGCAATCCGGAAGAATTCAAGCGTCAGACCAGGACACAGGCTGTTGGCGATCTCAAAGGCGCTAGCCCGGGGCATCAGCTCCGGGAGCTTGTGCTGAAGGAAAAGCGGCACCGCCGGGAAGTCGATCCGCACGTCATAGCCCAGCGTCCCCTCCTGCTCGAGGTTGGGAAAGAAAGGCGCGCCGGCAGGGGCCGTGGCCGATCCGCGGACCAGGTTTTCCGTGAAGGCGTAGCCAAAAGAAAATTCCGTATATCCGACCTTCATAACAGCCCAAACCGCCCTTTCATTTTGACGCGTCAACCACGCCCGACACGCGCATATCGTAACTATGTACAAAATTCTGGCCATAAACTACCCTCACGACCAATCAAATGAACAAAACTTGACTTCATCCCAGCGCTATGACATGATGTACAACATTCTGGACGTGAGAAAGCCTCGCATTCAAATGAACAAACAGGTAATATCAGTGCCCCGTCAGAGAAGCTACTCCAGAGTCACGCACCAGGCGCTCGCCATGCTCGGCAAACTGATCCGCGTCGGGCGCGCCGAGCGCGGCCTGACCGCGCAGGAACTGGCCGAGCGCGCTGGTATCAGCCGGACGACATTGTCCAGCATCGAGAAGGGTGCGCCAGGTCCTGAAATCGGTACCGTTTTTGAGGTTGCCTCGCTCGTTGGCGTACGCCTGTTCGACTATGACGAGCGCACTCTCCAGATGCACAACGCCCGCCTCGATGAGAACCTGACCTTGCTGCCCAAGAGTGTCCGCCACAGTGTGAAGAAGGTCGATGATGACTTCTAAGGCGGATGCCACTGAAGCTTTTGTCTGGACGTGGCTGCCGGGGGCGACGGAACCGGTGGTGGCCGGCCGCCTCGACCAGGATGGTGCGCGCCTGCTCTTTACCTATGGCGCCAGCTACCGCCGCCGCAGGAACGCCATTTCCCTCTACGAGCCGGAACTGCCGCTCCAGGAAGGCGTCATCGCGCCGATCAACGGCCTGTCGATGGCGAGCTGCATTCGCGACGGCTCACCCGACGCCTGGGGCCGCCGCGTCATCATCAACAGGCTGACGGGCAGGAAGCCCGATGCTGCCGGCGTGCCGGAGATCAGCGAGCTCACCTATCTGCTCCAGTCCGGCTCCGACCGGATTGGCGCTCTCGATTTTCAGGCCTCGGCAACAGAGTATGTCCCCCGCCTTGCCGCGCAAGCATCGCTCGACGAACTCATGGAAGCGGCCGCCCTCATCGAAAAAGGCGTTCCCCTGACACCGGCGCTCGAACTGGCCCTCAACCACGGCACCTCGATCGGCGGTGCGCGCCCCAAAGCGCTCATTGAGGACGGGACGAAGAAATTCATCGCCAAATTCTCAGCAACCAACGACACCTACAGCGTCGTGAAGGCCGAATTCATCGCGATGAAGCTGGCAGCCGCCTGCGGTCTTAACGCGGCGTCCGTGGCGATGACCCGCGCCGCGCAAAAGGACGTGCTGCTTATTGAGCGCTTTGACCGCACGCACACAAAGGATGGCTGGTCCAGACATGCCATGGTCTCGGCCCTGACTATGCTGGGCCTTGATGAGATGATGGCTCGCTATGCCTCTTACGAAGACCTGGCCGAGCTGATCCGCCGCCGTTTCACTGCCCCTAAGGATACACTCAATGAGCTCTACGGGCGGATTTGCTTCAACGTGCTGTGCGGCAACACCGACGACCATGCCCGCAACCATGCCGCCTTCTGGGACGGACGGGTGCTCACTCTGACGCCGGTCTATGATATTTGCCCGCAAGGACGCACGGGCAACGTAGCCACGCAGGCCATGCTGATTAAGGGCGATGGCCGCGCCAGCACGCTCGCCACCTTGCTCGCAGCCGCGCCAGATTATCACCTGAAAGAGGCGGAGGCCGCAGCGCTGATTGAAAACCAGGTCGCGATGATTGCCGCACACTGGCCAGCGATCTGCGCGGAAGCTGAACTGAGCCCCGTCGAGCGCAAACTGTTCGCCGGACGTCAGTTTCTCAATAGCTATGCCCTTGACGGGCTCGAAGGTCACAAGACGCTGCAGGATGCCTTTCGTGCCGCACGGGATGCGCTGATCGCGAGCGGAGGCACTTGAAGATGACAGCGCGGCAGCAGCTCAAGAAACGCGCTTGTACGATCCGCCGTTTTGTTGAGTACGTGCCCGCACGAGCAGCAATCCGAAACTGCGAAAGGAGCGTACAGCACTTTCACTAAGCGGCCTGTCAGAAGCAGCCATCATGACCGCTTTGGGCGGAATCGCACCGCAGTCTAGTTGAAAGCGGCATCCTGAGGGTCTTGTTCCGGATGAGACATTATGCGACCTTTTCGGCACAAATCCGAAACATTGCGTGAACGGTCTAAGCGGAGAGCATACGGAGATTGGCGCGTAGCCAAACAGACAATGGGCAGATTTGCCAGTGCTCGGGACAACCTACAAGTAGGCCCGCGTTCCGGGAGGAGGCTTGCTTTTTGATAGACAATGTCAGCGCCTCTGACGTTCGCAACGAATCGGACTATCAGCCCTTGTGTCTCTGGCACGAAAAAATGGAAGACCGGGCTATGCCATGAGTTCTATCTTCAAAGCAGCTGTCAGATGCTCGGCCAGTAGTATTGCCGGCCGCGGCAGGACCGGAGCCCGATGTAGTTTGACGTCAGCTGGCGGCAATGCAGGCATGCCATCAGCTTCTGAGAGGATACGCAGGCGCTGTGGACAGGTGCTGGACTTTACGACCGTCACCGCCAGACCTTGCAGCACAATTGCCTCGACTGCGGCTAGGCTGTGGCTGACAAACGCGATGCGCCACGGTCGGTTGGCCGCGTCGAGCGCATCCATTGCCCATTTGCGGAAAAGGCAACCTTCTGGAGAAAGCGCGATGGGCAGGGGATTCATGTGCTCGGCGCGATCCGTTTCACCGCTAACCCAGATCGCCTGTTCGCGACGAAGAAACTCCCCTTCCCCTTTCCCGGCCGGATGCATTGCGATGACGAGATCGAACGATCGCCCGAGCCGAGTCAGCATATGAGCGGTCAAACCGGTCTCCATCTCAATATGAATATTCGGATAAATCTTGGCGAAGGCGGCAATCAAAGGTGGCATGACAGTCATGCCGTAATCATCCATGATGCCTAGCCGCACGCGTCCTTCAAGTTTGTGCTCACGCAGACTACCCAAAGCCTCTTGATTGAGAACGAGCATGCGGCGCGCGTAGTGCAAAAGTCTCTCACCTGCGGGCGTCAGACCGACCTGAGCGGTGCTCCGGAAAAGGAGCTCGGCGCCTGCCTGCCTCTCCAGCCGTTTCACTTGCATACTAATCGCCGATTGAGTGCGGTTAAGCGTCGAAGCCGCTCGTGTGAAGGAACGGCAATCGGCTACAGCCACAAAAGCTTGTAGCAAATCAAGATTGAGGACCGGGAAGCTCATCACAAATCACAATCAACTTCATAACATTAATTCCATTTCTTGATTAATAGCTTAGCGATAGCATGGTCGCAAGCTGTTCAACGGAGGTGTCATGGGCGAGATATTGGGTATTGCAGCGGCGTTGCTATCAAGCCTGCTCGGGGGAACATCGGTGGCCGTAACTCGATACGTCGTCGATGCCATCGATCCGCTCGCACTGGGCGCCTTCCGCTTCGGTATCGGCTTCATTTTTCTCCTGCCTGTATCCTTGTTGAGTGGTGGGCGATGGCCGCGCCGTACTGACTGGGCTGGCGTCGCGGCGCTGGGCGCTCTGTTCTTCGGGCTGTTTCCGGTCCTGTTCAATGCATCGCTTAGCTATACTACGTCCGCTCGCGGTGCCTTGGCCCTATCCACATTGCCGTTACTAACCATGCTCACTGCCGCACTACTGGGTATTGAAAGACTCACAACGCGCAAGTTTACTGGCGTGCTCGTGGCAACGCTCGGAGTGGCGGCGGCGCTGCTGACGGATTTCTCCAGTGCACCGGCCAATGCTTGGCGCGGCGATCTACTGATGGTTGCTGCCGCCATGTGCATGGCGTTCTACAATGTGTGGTCGCGCCCGTTCATCGCTCGCGCTAGCCCTTTCACGTTCGTCTCCATGGGAATGGGGGTGGGCGCGGTGATTCTGATCACAATATCACTGTGGAGGGATAGTTTTGAACCGGTCCCGCTATTGAGCTGGCCCCACTGGTCGGCGATCATCTTTCTCGGCCTGTTCGGAGCCGCGATTACCTTTTTCCTTTGGACCTTCGCCCTGGCGCATACAACTCCTACGCGCGTTGCAATATCTATTTCAGTCAATCCCATCGCGGCATCGCTTGTCGGAATGCTAATGCTCGACGAGCCGTTTACATTTAATTTCATCATTGGTCTTGCCGCCGTTTGCCTTGGAATTGGCTTGGCCACTACTGAAGTGATCACCCAGAAAAAGGTATTGTAACGTCGCTATAGGTTATTCTGCTAAAACACGGACCGTAGGCGAAATAGGATTGGACGCAGGGCCACAATTTTACAGGTCGTTTGAGCGGCTGTCACGCTGCAGTTAACCAGGGTCTTCCTCAATTTCTGTGGTGTTCGGTATGTTTGCACGGCAGCATGCGTGCCCTGAGTAGTTCAGCGCCTGCTCTGCCATACATCGCGCGCTTGATCGTCTTCAGGCGGTTGATTTGGCCCTCAGCCTGGCCGTTGCTCCACGGAAGTTCAACGGCGTTGTGAACAGCATCGATGTCACGGAGTAAGACCCGGGCGAAGCGGGCGATAGGTACGAGTCCCGAGCCGATGGCGTCATCGATCCAGGCGTCGAGCTTACGAGATTCGCGGCTCCGAAAGATGCCGCGTAATCGCATGGCAAGGGTTCGCATCTGGGCAAATTCATTTCAGTGCAATCACCTTTTTCTCCTGATCGATTGTCAGCAGGCCCCGCGGCTTTAAGCAGAGGGCCGCCGCAATTACCGGGGAGATTGCATGTCCAGTCTCTGGATCCCGTATTGGTTCGGGCTCACACACGTGTTGCCGGGAAATGTCCGGAACCGGCAATGCATCACCTTCGTCCAACCTGACGGCGCGGCGCCAGCTTGCGAGAAGTCGTTCAAGATTCGAGAAACTACCCGTGTAGCCGCGCTGTCGGATATCGTGGAAGAGATGCCGCCCGCAGCGATTACCGTCTTTCCAGCACTGGGCTAGAAACGTCTCGAAATACAATGGTGACGTCGGTTTTAATGCTGCCCTACGTCTGTCGGGAGGGCTCTGAGCAGTCAGCCATTTTGCAATGCTGCGCCTGCCGTAGCCGGTGCGACGCGCAATCTCCGAGTAGGTCAGACCTTCCTTACTCAATGCATGAACAGTTTCGAATACCATCTGCCGTGACTGCCGGTGAGCGCGGCGCACGTTGCGCCGATGCTTTGCATCACACTGCAAATCATCCGGAATTTGATCGACCTGCGGAATCCTAATCGCGTCATCAGTCAGCAATGCTCTACCCGTGGCGCGGCCCGAGAGGCTCATCTGCTCCTCGATTGCGACCCGCAGATTTTGCATAAGATGAAATCTGTCCGCCACCTGATGTGCTTGGGGTGCGCCTTCGCGAGCGGCTTGTGCATAGAGCCCGCACCGGTCGCGGCTGACGATCTCGACAGAAGGGTGCTGCTGGAGCCATTCCGCAGTACTCGACGCACTTCGGTCTTCCAGGATGTCTACGACCGAGCGACGCTCTAGGTCGACGACGATCGTGCCGTACCGCCATGACCGTCTCCAGCTCCAGTCATCTATGCCGACGACCCGAATAGGAGGAGTACGGCAAGCGGCGGCTGCGTCCCGCTTCAGCTGTCGCAGGATCGTGTCATCGCTGACCGGCATTCCCAGCCGCTGCATCAAGCGTTCGCCGGGGCGGCCACCTGCGCTATGGCCGAGCAGACCGACAATCTCGGCAACTCGTCTTGTGCGGCGCGCATAGGGAGTAGCGATTGTCGGAAGCCGGTCTGTGAATGTTTGACGTGTGCATTCCGCTCCGCGCATAGCCAGCGGCTCGATCGAAGCTTCACCGTTACGGCTCTCCCCTGAACCGGCAAATCTTGAAGACAGCGATCAGACCAGCCATGCCGGTTGCGTGTCCTCTGCCCGCACTCGGGACAAATGCCATACGCAGGGCCAACAGCAGAAACAACCCAACTGTCGTCATCTGTGAGCGCCACGCCAAGCACTTTTATCTCTGAACCGGGTGACCATGTCGTTTTCGTTCGCATGCCCGCTCATAGCTGCGTCCCTGCTAACGGTCTGTTAACCACACAAATTGAGGAAGACCCTAATATTGTCTCGGGAAGAGCCAGCGAAATGTCCCGATGGATGTTGCTAAAACGCGCTGTTGTGAGAGCGGTTCCATCTACGGAAAAGTGACGTCGCCCCGGGCGCTAAAGCGCGACGAAACATTGGGTTGACGATCGACACGCATTCGGAGAAATTGATGTGGACACGTCGCTGCAACGCCAAGTCCCGAGCTATTCGACCGTCGCCGGGGTCGTGTCCTTTTCGAGTCCGCATGACCATCGTCGGTCGAGTGCCTCAAAGTTTGGGACGAGTGTGGGCGACCCCGCTTGCAGCCCGACTAAAGCGACGCCATTACTGGGCGAATAGCCATTTGTTACGGACGACACGGCTGGTGCCAGCCTACACGCTGTTGCCCCTAAAGTTAGAAAACAAATCATATGAGGTTTTTCCTGATGTCGTGGGGAGGTTTTCTCCTATCTTCGACGCGGGCTTTTTTGGGGCAACCGTAAATCTGGCATGTAGACCTACGGCCGGAAACGATGTTCGGGGTCCCTGTTGGCTATCGACAATGTCCCTGACCCAGTTCGCCGGACACCGGGACGCTATTGTCACACTATTTCAATAGGATGGACATACTTCCAAGTGGAACCAAGGGCAGCGTTGACCGTTTAGCTTTGGTGAATGAAAGCCTTCAAGGAGTTTACCATGGGTAGCACAAGCGACAAAGTTTCCGGAATGGCCAATAAGGCAGCTGGCAATATCAAGCAGGCTGCCGGCAAGGCAACCGGTTCCAGAGAAATGCAGGCCAAAGGCAAGATGCAGGAGATCAAGGGCGACGCCCAAGTGGCCAAAGGCAAAGCCAAGGATACTGTGAAAAAGTTCGTTGATAAGGCGTGATCGCCTTCGACGAGATCTGCCGACCGGTCTGCACCGGTTGTTTTGTCCGGGTGCACTACCGCCATCAGACGGCGCCTATGATGGCGACCCTACATACAGCCAAAGAGACGATCACATAGCGTGGATCAATAAAAATCGCCGCATGAAGTGGTAGGCGTCCACCAAAAGGGCTCTGATCGAGACCGCCATCGGGCGATACAAGGGATCGCATGGCGCTTGAGAGCTCGCTCCTTCCCGGCCGCCATCGGTTGCGCCGTTCTCAACCGCATGTTCGCCTGTGCACGCCCGAAGTCCGTTCGTTGCAAGGCGAATATAATACGGCGCTATGCTGCTATGCTTTAAACAGAGGTCGGGTCATTCACGGGATTTGTCGACGCTGTAAGATCGAGCACGGGCACGCCCGCTGGTCATATCGCGCTTGCCAACCCGAAGATCCTTATCTTCTTTGAGGTCCGGTATTGTCTCGCCGACGTCGTCCGGAGTTTCGTTCCCCGAAGCACTGGCGACGCCTGCCATTCCCGAAATCTTTGGATCCCCGGTGCGATCATACTCAGCCGGTGCCAGGTCCTCGATTGCCGGTGGCGACCAACCTTCGGAGCGCCAGGACGCAGCACGTTCATCGATGTCTACGCTGCCTTCATCGTCCAGAATATCGAGCGCCGTATCCGCCAGTTCGGCAGCCACACCAGTCACCGTGACCAGGTAGCCGCCACGCCGAAGCCCCTCGGAATAGACCTCCCGCTCAGCACTCGGCAGGAAGAAGTCACCCAGCGATTCCCAAAAGCCCTTGTTGTCATCGCTCGATCTTGCTTCCGGGCTGACAGTGTCGTTACCCTCCACCAGGCGAACGCTATCTCGACCAATTCCCGCATCAACTAGACGCTGCACAGCCCTTTCCGCCATTTCGCGATCTTCATAAAAAGCAGTCAATGTGTTCGAAGGGGTTGAGTTGTAGTCACTCATTTTGGCGTCTCCTCATTGTTGGGTTTTGAAACTCCGGTTATTGCGAGCTGCTCCTCGAGACTCGTAGAAACCGCACAATTCTGCGGTGTATTCTTAGGTCATCACTCACGAGGCCGTCTGATCAACAAACGGCTTCAGTGATGGTTCCGGCAAGGAGCCAAAATATTAATTCGGAGGGCAAATGCACGGCTAGAGTTTCGACAGTTCGTGGTCCTGTCGAGCTTCACGCGTGATCATCGGAACTAAGTTCTGATAAGATGCGTTGCTGATTAAGGTAATGTCAGCTGTGTCAACCGGACATGATGGCAGCACGGACAAGGGAGTTTTTCCGGTTTCCGATCTTGGCCAACGAAATGGCAGGCGAGCGTCTATCCCATCCGGCTGACATTGCTTCAATATTAACAGGATTTGTCGTGACGAAGAAAATCAGTGAGCAAGACGCCAAGCAGGGAAGCAAGGCCTTCCGGTGCTTGCGTTCTCGCAGTCTCATTAGGATTGGCGGTTATTGTTTGAGGCCGTAGAAACTTTACGGTGAGTTGATCGCCCCCTACTTGCAGCACTGCAAGCGATGCCACGGAATGCATTGAGATTCCATGGGCCGCGTTGTGGAAATCGGCACCCCAGCTCAATATCTAGGAAAACCGCCTCCGACATCTTTGATGGGTATGACCATGAATTTGCTCATATGTGATCGCCCTTGCCAATTCCTGTTTCGTCGTGTCTTCGCCCTACCGCCGTGCAAGCGTCACGTCGAACTCAATCGAAGGGAAGACAATGGTCCGTTCAACATGCCACGGAAATTGACGATGCACTGAGAGAGCTGGTTCTGTCTCGCAGACAAGCCTGACAAATCACTGGGGATGAAACGAAACTGAAAACGTACTTTACTTGAAATCCGCTAATGCTATCTGAACCCAAAGTATCCGAGTACGAAGAGAACGATAACGACTGCTCCGACCAGCCAGATCAAGTTGTTCATGCCGTGCTCCTTGTCATTAACTGTGTGGCTTCGTGACGGCAATTTCGGATAAAATCATATCCGACATTCCACTCGAATCACGCAGGGAGGGCGTTGCTTCAGTACCAGCGTCCGCGGCCATACCAGCCGCCTCCGCCAAGCAGAAAAATGATAAGAACTATAATGAGAAGTGTGGTGAGATCCATGTGCGTCTCCTATGAGTGCTTTCGGCCATCTTCGCCGCACTTGCCCCGAGCAGGGCATGGCCGCGACAGCACTCCGACCTCAATCAACGTTCCGCACCGCTTATTGTTCCAATGGAACGAACCTGAGATCGTTTGAACGAGCGCATGCAAGGCAAACCAATTTAATGCTAAGATGAGCAACGATATTCGTGTTTTATGCTAGCATTGGACGAGAGATCTGGCCCACACAAACGTGTTTGGTTCCTCTGCGAAGAATGTCTCTCTCGTTATACATCACATCCTGGCGTTGATTGCCCAACAAGATCGAGCTTTGACATGCCGTCAATAACAATCAAGTCCGAAGAACAGAAGGACGCTGAAGCCGATGTTGAGCGTGTTCATGACGACCTCGGTCCCTTCGTCGTTGCCGCCGAGACGACGCGCATGGCGATGGTGTTTACGAACGCGAAGGAACCCGGCAATCCGATAATTTTTGCCAATGACAGCTTTCTTTCTCTGACCGGGTACGATCGGGAGGAAGTGCTCGGTCAAAGTTTCAACTTTCTGACGGCACACGCCTCCGATGCGAGATCGCTGGCAACGATTGCATCCGAATTTGAGGGCAATTCGGCAGGCGGATCGGAAATTCGCTACCGCCGCAAGGACGGCAGCGAGTTCTGGGCAGCAATTTTCATTAGCCCGGTTAGGGATGAACGCGGGGACATTGTTCAGCATTTTGCCTCCTTCGCTGATCTCACCAAACACAGGAAGGAGGAAGCTCACTCCAGGAGGCTCATCGATGAACTCAACCATCGCGTCAAGAACACCCTGTCGACGGTGCAATCGATTGTCTGGCAGGTATTGCGGGCAACGTCTGATCCCAAGGCAATTAGAGACGCTATCGAGTCGCGTCTATCGGCGCTATCCCGGTCGCATGACTTGTTGACTCGCAAGAATTGGGAAAATGCGGGCTTGCTCGATGTGGTCAACGATGCCTTGGAACCATTCGCGGTCACGGGCGGTCGGGCACAGCGCATCGTCATTAGCGGCGAGAACATCCTTTTCCCGCCAAAAGCAGCCTTGGCCCTTGGTATTGCGTTCAACGAGCTTGCGACTAATGCGGTGAAGTATGGTGCGTTTTCAAATAGCACTGGTTCAGTGCTGATCGATTGGAAGATCGAGCCGGCTCCGCAGGGCGGCCGGCTGATCCTGATCTGGCAGGAGAAGGACGGTCCGCCTGTCGTAACACCGTCACATAAAGGCTTCGGCTCGCGCATGATCAAGAACGGCCTAGCCCAGGAGCTGGAAGGCACGGTTCACCTCGACTATCGGCCAGACGGCGTGGTCTGCACGATCAACATTCCCGCGCCCCAGGTTACTCGTGGAGGATAAATTGCTTTCTGGCCGCCGCGTCCTCGTGATCGAGGATGAGATGCTGATCCTTATGATGATTGAAGACATGCTGGCCGACCTCGGATGCGAGTCCGTGACCTCGGCCGCCACCATTAATCAGGCCATTGCCCTGATTAATGGGCAGGTATTCGACGCCGCCATGCTGGATATGAACCTCAATGGCAAGAACAGCCGCGCTGTCGCCGACGCGCTCGCCGCGCGTGACGTTCCGTTTGTCTTTTCCACCGGCAACAGCATTCACGATGTTTGGGACGGCTACAACGGCCATGCTGTTCTTAGAAAACCGTTCAGCAATGACGACCTCGTCGCTATGCTTACACGTCTTCTCTCTCCGAATGGCGTTGCCATTCCGGGTATTTCCTGACGACTCCCGGACGTACAAGGTTGGTCAGTCCTGCGTGTGATTGCGACGGAGCGACGCAGAATCATCCAAATCCGTGCCTGCTGCGTATTTGCCAGACGGAGCGAGAAGTGAGCAGTATCTCGAAACTATCTACGTCGCGGAAAATTGAGAAGCGAATCGACGTCTCCGCCAGAAACCGCAGGAGTTCACGCGCGAGTTCTTCTGGAGCTTCCTCCGCCATATGGTGTCCGCAATCAATCCCACGTCCACGTAAGGCAGCCGTCCATGGCCGCCATGTTGCTGGAATTAGTCGAACCAAGGGTGTTTTGATTTAACAGGTTGAAAAGCCGAAACCATTCGGATGCCTCACAACGGATACTATTGGCACGCCAACACGCATTACCTCGTTATCGTTTTGCTAATAATGCACCCAACTGGTGTTCTCGACATATATCTCTGCTTCCTTGGCAGCTTCGACGAAGACCGACCGTGCCATCTCGCCGGTTGCGTCGCCATCCTCCGCTTCCAGGCAAGCCTGTTGCGCCAAACCATGAAGCCTTCCGCGTTTTCCCGGCCATTCATTTGCGAGAAAGTCGGCCGCCTTAGTCACCGAACTGATGTTCCGGAGTTTGCCGGGTTGTGCCGATTCAACGGTCACCGATTTGAAATATATGTTTTCCATGAGCGAGCAACGCCGCAGGATGAATTGTGGTTCCAAATCAAGAATCGGATTTGGCGTTTTGTCCGGGAGAACATTTAATTGCGCGTACGATTGACGAGCGTAATGTGACGTGCATCAGTGCCTCTTTCGTGTACCACTACCGTGTCTCAGAAATTGGTCGGCTGTGCACAGTGACATTCAACTATGGCAATTTTCTCCGTGCGGCACATTACAGTATATCGCTACCAGCGACCGGTGAACTTCGGCGAACATCGGCTGATGTTCCGGCCTCGGGACAGCTACGACCAGAGGCTCCTCGCCGCAAGCCTGATGGTGGATCCGCAACCCGGTGATGTTCGCTGGATCCACGACGTCTTCGGCAATTGTGTCACGCTCGTTGAAATTCCTGTCCCGGCCTTTGAATTACGCTTCGAAACCCGCATCCGCCTTGACCATACACCCCAGGCGGCCCCGGATCTTCAGATAGACGCCGAAGCTCTAACCTATCCTTTCACCTATAGTTCGGACGAAATCTCGGATCTTGCGTGCACCATCGAGCGTCAGTACCTCGACGACGATGACGAAGTCGGGCAGTGGGCCCGGCAATTTGTCCATGTTGGCCGTCCGACCAACACCGGCGCCCTGTTGATGACGTTGTGCTATGCCATCCACGAGAGCTTTGCCTATGCGCGTCGTCTGGAGACCGGAACCCAGCCGCCGCTGATCACCTTGCGGCTGCGGCGCGGTACTTGTCGCGATTTTGCGCTGTTGATGATGGAGGCGGTGCGATCGCTCGGCCTGGCGGCGCGCTTTGTCACCGGATACGTCTATGTCGCCGAACGCGACGGGTCGGACACGCGCGGCGGCGGAGCCACCCATGCCTGGTGTCAGGTCTACCTCCCCGGTGCCGGATGGGTGGAGTTCGATCCGACCAACGGCATCGTCGGCAATCGGGATCTGATCCGGGTCGCAGTGGCTCGCGAGCCGCGACAGGCCATCCCGCTAACGGGAAGCTACGCCGGCGTTGCGGCGGATTATGCGGGAATGTCCGTGCAAGTAAACGTGACGACGGACGGCACCAATCAAGTTTTCGATGAGCAGCTCGGCGTGCCAACGGAACCGTCCGAGGCGGTCAGCGTTCCTCCCTTAGCTTTTGCCAAATCGTCAAAGACCGCTGAGACAAGGGCTACAATGAAAATCCGTGCCGGTTTCACATTGGGCTACGAATGCCCGCAACCAACCCCTATGCTGCTCATCCTCAGCATTCATCCGTCGCGCCGCGGCGATCTCTTGACCGATCAGATCCTGACCTTCGATCGTCCGATTGACGCACGGGACTACACCGACGGCTTCGGCAACGCATGCACCCGGATCGTGGCTCCCGCCGGCCTGAGCACGATATCGACCGACTTCGAGATCTACGACAGCGGTCAGCCCGATATTGTCGCCGAAGATGCCATTCAGCATGGTATCAATGATTTGCCGGACGACGCGCTGGTGTTTCTGCTCGGCAGCCGTTATTGCGAGACCGATCGCCTCGGTGATGTTGCCTGGTCCCAGTTTGCCTCGACGCCGCCCGGATGGCGCCGAGTTCAGGCAATTTGTGACTTCGTGCACAACCATATTACCTTTGACTATCAAAACGCCGATGCGCAGAGGACTGCGCATGGCGGATACGTTGACAAGACCGGCGTCTGCCGTGATTTCGCTCATCTCGCCATCACGCTTTGCCGCTGCATGAACATTCCCGCCCGTTACTGCACCGGGTATCTCGGCGACATTGGAGTTCCGCCCGACCCTGTTCCGATGGATTTCAGCGCCTGGTTCGAGGTCTATCTCAGCGGCCGCTGGATGACCTTTGATCCCCGCCACAACGCGCCGAGAATCGGGCGGATTCTTATGGCCGCCGGTCGCGATGCCACTGACGTGGCGCTTTCGACCAGCTTCGGTCCGTCGGTGCTGGCGCGCTTCGAAGTTGTCACCAAGGAAGTGCTGACAACCTAGAAATCTATTCCCTGGCCCTTTAATTGGCTCTCAGTATCACATTGAACGATCGCCATCCGATTGGTCTGGCTGCCATCAATCGTGATACAATCCAGTCGTCCATGACGCGCCAAAGCCTTGCAAATAAAGCGTTTCGCCGCCTTCAGATCACGATCTTTGCTGAAGGTGAACTCGACTGTATTCCCGTTGCCGTCAATGGCGCGGTATTGTCTAGGTGCAGAATAGGAGCCACGTCCACAACTGCTCGCGGCGCCGATGGCGCACGAAAGCATTCGTCGACGAAGCTGCTGCACGACGAGGTATTAAGCGTCCAGCTGCGCCTCTGTGCCATGATCGTCGCTGGGGAAAAGCCGAGACTAGCACCTCGATCATTGGTGGCTCAACCGCGACATTCCTGGCTACGTGGACCGGATCGTCGGAGGTCATTCCTATTCAAGTTGTTGACCCGAACGCGACCTTTGTTGTCCCCATGCCCGAATGGCTGCTTTGCGTCTCTCATGCACGAACCCGATTCGCGGGAGGGGCGTCTCGGCCGGAGATGGCGCTACAGGCATTTGACTTGACCGGGTAGAGGCGTCGATCTGACCATGGAGTTCCTTTCCACGAGAGGAACTCGCCATGGCTACCCTGTCGACCGATGCACCAATCTCTCCGCTTCCCTGGCGCAGGCATCACGACATGCTCATGCGCGGCCTGGGCTCCCATACCCAGCAGGACTACGTTCGTCACGTCCGGCGCTTCGCTGTGTTCCTTGGCTGCTCGCGCGCCAAAGCGGCGGGATCTCGTGCGTGCGCTGTGGTGATCATGAATTATCAGCACAAGCCGACGTGCTGAACGTGGAGAAGCGGCGCGGCTGCTCGAAATCGCACCAGCATCCATGTACAAAGGCTGCCGCCCATATCGGGTGTTGAAGGCGTTAAAGTCGCCGAACTGATTTGTGCCGATTCGTTCGCGGCTCGCGATCCATTTGCCACAGGTTGTTTTTTGCGCGAGGATTTAAGGATGGCCGAGGGTGCCTAGGGGAACACTCTATTGGACGATGACAGGCCTAATACGGAACAGAATATTTCTACGGCTGCCAGTTGGTACACGGTCATCGTTCTGTGCCTTGCCTTGCTAATTTCCTTCACCGACCGACTCGTCATCAATCTCGTGGTCGATCCTATCCGCGCAGATCTGATTCTGACGGACTTTGAGGTCAGCCTGCTGCAAGGCGCCGGATTTGCCGTGATCTTCGCCCTAGCAGGTTTACCGTGCGGCCGGCTCGCCGATTGGGCTAACCGCCGCAATGTAATCATGACCGGCATCGCGCTCTGGTCTGTAGCGACGATCGCCTGCGGAGTGTCTGGCGACTTCTGGAGCTTTTTTGCCGCGAGGGTCGCGGTGGGCCTCGGCGAGGCGGCGCTGGTCCCGGCAGCTTCGGCGCTGATCTTCGACAGCTTTTCTTCAAGACGGCGCGGCATTGCGCTCGGCATATTTTCGCTCGGCGCGACGTTCGGCACAGGCGTCGCGATGTTCGTTGGGGGTGTAGTGCTGGCTTTCGCCTCGCTGGAGCCGATTGCGTTGATCGGGCCGCTGGCGCCGTGGCGGCAGATGTTCGTGCTGGTGGGGATGCCGGGTCTGTTGCTGCTGCCGCTGCTTCTGCTCATTCGCGAGCCGCAGCGGCGGCACATCTCGGGTCTGCTGCCACTCGCGGGGGTACTCCGCCAACTGGGTGCCGACAACGGCGCAGTGCTCAGGTTGTGCCTGAGCAAAGGGGCGCTCGGGATTGGCAACTACGCTTTCCTCTCCTGGTTGCCGACACTCCTGCAGCGCACGCATGGTATGACCCCACTTGAGGCGGGCGGCCTTATCGCGTTGTCGATCACGACCAGCGGGGTCGTTGCATCGCTTGCCGGCGGCGCGCTCTCGGACTGGATCGTGCGGCGCTGGGGCGTGGCTGCCCGCATCGTCCCGCTTCTTGGATGCTGCACGTTGGCGATCGCAGGAGCCTCAACGACGTTTTTCGCCGCTACTGGGCAGCAGATGACGCTCTCCTTCGCCATCTGGGCCTTTGGTTCGATAAGCAGCTACGTGATTGGGCACGTCGTCATGCAGGAAAAAGTGCCGAACGAGATGCGCGCCACAACGATTGCGCTTTCTCTCACCATCACGGCGCTGCTCGGCATCGGGCTCGGGCCGACGCTCGTGCCATTGGTGGCCGAACATGTCTTCGGCGGCGAGGCGAGAATGCAACCGGCCATGGCGACGGTGAGCCTGGGCGCGGCGCTGCTTTCCTTTGTCGTGATCTGGCCTTCGGTACGCAAAGGGTTGAGAGCGATGGATGGGTAGGCCAGCGCCGGTTTCTGGAACTGCAGATCATTCTGCCGCCTCGATTTCATGAGGGCGCAGGCCCGCAGGAGGTTGCCGGTCCAGAACCCCTCCAGCAGCTTGCGGCGGTGTTCAGCTCTTTCGGAGCCTCATTGAATCTGGCTGCTTTCCATGGCATCGTCTATGAGATTTCGGCTAATACGTTTATTCAACATAGCCAGGGAGGGACGCTTCCGAGCGACCTATGCTAAACGATGTGGCGCCCATCTTACCAAACTTCAACCGCGCGTCTGGTTCGCGTTCATCGGGCGCCATTGTGTCGTTCGGCAGCTTCCGCCTGGACGGTGCCCGCCGGCTGCTGTTGCGGAATGGCGAGCTTGTGCGGATCGGATCCCGTGCGCTGGATCTCTTGATCGCCCTGGTTGAGCGCGCCGGCGACATCGTCAGCCGGCACGAGTTGCTTGATCTCGTGTGGCAAGGCGTAGTCGTCGATGAAGCGGGCGTCAGGGTCCAGATGGCCGCGCTGCGCCGGGCCCTTGAGGACGGCCAGGACGGAGCGCGGTATATCGTCAATGTCGCGGGCCGCGGCTACAGCTTTGTCGCCCCGATTGTGCGAGAAGACATCGATTCGGTGCCCCCGACGGTACTGCCTCAAGCGTCCAGGTCGCTTAGCCATGCGCCGCCGCCGCCCCGTTCGCTCATTGGCCGCGAGACCGTTATCGACAGCTTGAGCGGACTCCTTCTGGAGCGTCGTTTTGTCAGCATTGTCGGATCGGCAGGCATTGGCAAAACGACGGTAGCGGCTGCGATCGCGTTGCGCATGCAATCAGAATTCGCAGATGACAACATTGCCTTTGTCGACCTTGGAGCGGTCTCGGAAACCGGCGTGGTGCCAGGAGCCGTCATCTCGGCGTTGGGGTGTAAACTCGAAGGCACCGACCTTGTCGAAGAGCTTCTATCCTACGTCCGCGACAAGCGCATGCTGGTAGTCTTCGACAACTGCGAGCATTTGATCGATGCGACGGCCTTCCTGGCGGGGGAACTCGTTCGTGGTGCCCCAGGTCTGCATCTGCTGGCGACCTCTCGGGAATCCTTGCGTGTCGAGGGAGAGACCGTTCACCTGCTGAGCCCACTTCTGGTTCCCGACAACGAGCTTCCGACCGCAGCGGAGGCGTTGTCTACGGCAGCGGTGCAACTCTTCATGGATCGGGCGGTCGCGAGTGGATTTGAAGGCGGACTGACCGACATCGACGCGCCGATGGTGGCCGAGATATGTCGGCGGACCGATGGCATTGCGCTGGCGATTGAGATGGCTGGCAGCCGCGCCGGCGCCTATGGCATCCGTGGCGTGGCAGACTTGCTTGCGAGTAATGTGGAACTGCATTTGCCTGGACGGCGAAACGTCGCTCCGCGACATCAAACGCTCGAAACGATGCTCGACTGGAGCTTCAATCTGCTCACCGAGAAAGAGCAGATCGTCCTGGCCCACCTTTCCGCTTTTGTAGGGTTTTTTACGATGGACGCCGCGCGTTCCATTTCGGGTGACCACGCCAGGGCGGCGCTGGGCAGCCTGGTTGATAAAAGCCTGGTTTGGGTGCATCCGGTAGACAATGCTGTCTTTTACCGCCTTCCCCACACGACCCGTGCCTATGCGGCGACCAAGCTCAGGGAAATCGGAAACGCTGAGCAGATTTCCCGGCGCCACGCCCGCTATTTCGCGGATCTGTTCAAGGCGGTTGCGCTCAAGCCAGGCTTGTACGCCAACATAGAGCGTCATGCGCTGCATATTGGCAATGTGCGCAAGGCGCTGGAGTGGAGTTTTTCCGACAAGGCATCTTATGCGATCGGCATCGAACTTGCCGCCGATTCATCTCCGTTGTTTATTGGCCTCTGGCTGCTCGCCGAATGCCGCCATTGGTCCCATCTGGCGCTGGGCATAGTTCAAGGTCACAGCCGCGGATCCCAGCAGGAGGTGCGCCTGCAAGAAGCCCTGGCGATCTCATCAATGCATACACAAGGCAATCCGCAAGAAGTTCGTGACGCCATCGAACGCGGACTGGATCTTTCCCAAGCGGATGAAAGTTGGGTGCCGCAGATTCGTCTACTAGCCGGTCTCAGCGTCTTCTTGAGCAGGCTCGGTGACTTCGACGGTGGTTTGGACGCAGCCAGACGATGCATGGTTCTTGCAAAGCGCAATGGATCGCTTGCCGAAAAAGTAATTTCTGAATGGATGGTCGGCGCCGCCTGCCATCTCGCCGGTGACCAGGCCGCGGCCGTTGAGCACTGTCGACGCGGTTTCAAGCTCGAAGCCACTGTTGGGCGTGTCGACGTCAATATCTTCGGATATGATCATCATCTGCGCGCCGAAATCGCCCTGGCGCGCTGCCTATGGCTCCGGGGCTTCCCCAAGACCGCCAACGGGATGGCGCTCAGGCTCATGAACGAAGCAGAGCGGTCTAGTCTCCCGGGTAATTACTCCATTGCCGCCGTTGCCTCTATTCCTATCCTGCTTTGGGGTGGCGATACGCAGAACTCACGAGAGCACATCGAGCGGGTGATTGCTCATACTGAGAAACATTCGTTGAGAAGCACCGCGGCTGCGGCATGGGCGCTGAAAGGAGAATGGCTCCTGATGACGGGAGAGGCTGCGGCTGCCGTAGACGTCCTGCGACAAGCCCTCCACATACTTCACCTAGACCCATTTCGCCTGGTCATTCCCCCAGCGTCCCGCGCCTTGGCGGCGGCACTCGTCCATTGTGGCGAATATGACGAAGCTCGTGCATCCATCGCCGAGGCGATTTCTTCGGCCGAGAAAATGGGCCAAAGGCTGTGGGTACCTTCTCTTTACCGGACGCAAGCCGAGATTGCCCTCAAAGCGCCTTGCCCGGATATCGATGCGGCGGAGACGGCCTTGCGAAAATCCATCAAGCTTGCAACAGCGCAGGCTGCCATCGGTTGGCAATTGAAAGCCGCCGTTTCATTGGCCCGGCTGTTGATAGACAGCGGACGCAGCGTGGAGGCGTTCGGCATTCTGCGACCGATCTTCGAGGAATTTTCGGAGAGAACCGGCACAAGGGATCTCATGAATGCCGAACGCATTCTGGCATCTCTGAAATAGTTGAAAATTATCCAAACCCCAGCTCGACGGCGCCTTGCAACGCGGTCTCGAGGTCAAGGTGGCGCGACAATCAGCTGAAGACCCCAGCCTAAGCCAGAGCTGACATCGATGTTGCTGGGACACGAGCGAGAGATTGCGAGGACATTGCTGCGGACTAATAAAGGTGTTCACACCCCTCTATGCAGCGTTGCAAGCAATTGCTCTGATACACGCAGTTTTCCAGATTTTTCAACTCTTTACTCGATAGATTGTGAGCATCTAAGTATGTTCGCGGAGTAAAGAGCCGGAATAAACCGGCTTTCGAATCGTGGAGCATATGATGCAAGCCCGAAACAAAATTGCGATAGTGACAGGAGGAAGCCGCGGTCTCGGCCGCAATACCGTGGTCAGCCTCGCGCGCCGCGGGGTCGACAGTATCTTCACCTACAACGCGGCCCGCGCCGAAGCGGAGAGCGTAGCGGCGGAGGTGGCCGCGTCCGGACACAAGGCAATCCCACTGCAACTCGATGTGGGACAGGCCTCGACCTTCAAGGCGTTCGTCGAACAAGTAAGCAATGCGCTCGCCGGACTTGGCGCCGAACGCTTCGACTATCTCGTCAACAATGCAGGCATCTCGCATCACAATTCACTCGAAAAAACGACGGAAGACGAACTCGACACGCTCTATCGGGTCAACTTTAAAGGCGTGTTTTTCCTGACGCAAAAGCTGTTGCCGCTTATCAACGATGGCGGGCGCATCGTGAACCTTTCGAGCGGTCTCGCTCGCATCATAGTTCCGGGCAGCGCCCCATATGGTGCGCTCAAGGGGGCGATCGAGGTCCTAACCCGCTACCAGGCCAAAGAATTCGGTTCGCGACGTATCGCCGTGAACACAGTGGCCCCCGGGTCGATCCAAACGGATTTCAGCGGAGGCATGGTCCGGGACAATCCGGAACTCAACAAGCAGGTCGCGGCAATGACCGCGTTCGGCCGGGCGGGAGTTCCCGACGACATCGGGCCTATGATCGCATCTCTGCTGTCCGACGATAATCGCTGGGTGAATGCTCAGCGCATAGAGGTCTCCGGCGGCATGGCGATCTGACGGAGTGGCAGCCAAGGCGCAACGCTACTCACTTCGGCGCCGTCCAGATATGAAGAGGAGGTACCTATGGACATCAATTTTCAAGGCAAGGTGGTCTTGATCACCGGCGGGGCACGCGGCATAGGACGCGCCCTTGCATTACGTTTCGGGGCTCTTGGTGCATCTGTCGTCGTCAACTATGGTCACAGCGCTGACGTGGCCCGCGATACCGTCCGCGAGATTGAATCCGCTGGTGGAAAGGCAGTCGCCATCGGCGCTGACGTATCAAACGTCACAGAAATCGATCAGTTGTTCGACAAGACATCGGCCCTTTTCGGCAAACCAGACATCGTCATCGTCAATGCGGGAATCGAAGTTGTCGGCAAAACCATGATCGAGGTGGAAGAAGCTGACTTTGATCGCGTGTTCGCCATCAACACCAAGGGCGCCTTCTTCACTATGCGACGTGCGGCGCAGGACGTTTCGGACAATGGCCGCATCATTTTCATTGGATCCAGCTCCACGTTGATCCCAACAGCAGGCTATGCTCTCTACAGTGGAAGCAAACGGGCCTCCGCCTTTTTTGTCGAGGTCCTGGCAAAGGAGTTGGGCGCCCGCGGGGTGACGGTCAACTCAATCCTGCCGACCGTGACCGAGGGCGCGGGCTTGTCCGCCGGGGGGCTCCGGCCCGCAGTTCGCCATTTCATCGAGCAAAACAACCCGATGAAGCGCGCAGGTACGCCTGAGGACGTGGCTAATACCGCCATTTACCTTGCAAGTAATCTCGCGAGTTTCGTTAGCGGTCAGCATCTGCTGCTTAGTGGCGGCGGCCAAGCGTGATCACAATGTGGGAGTTCACCAAGGCTTTGGACAGGAAGCCAATCGGTCCCCGCGATATCGGGGCCCATGATCGCTTCGCTGCTCTCGGAAGACAAACGCTGGATCATGCGCCTCGCATTGAGGTCTCGGGCGGTATGGCGATCTGGGCGGGATAGGATGCGGCTACCTGCAGCGCTTTCTACCTCGTTCACCCTGGTTTCGGGGGTGTTAACCGATGAATACATTCACGGCGGCACTATAAGACAACCGCAAATCATCTGGTGGAAGGTTTCGTGAAGGCGGCGGCAGTGGAACTGCCTCTGGCATTCGCATCAACTGCGTCAGCCCCACCGTTCTAGAGGAAGCAACCGCCTATCATGCCTTCTTCACAGGCTTCACTCCCGTGCCGGCCGTAGAGGTCGCGCTGGCTTATCTGCGTGCAATCTCGACGCCGATTACTGGGTTGAATCCTCAAGTTACACAAGTCCGATAGCTGACCCAGCACGATCGCCGTTGGCGGATCAGTTGCCGCCAATCCGCATGTTTGGCCGTTCGGGACACCGCGCCACGGATGAGATCCCGGACTGATGTGGTTCCACTGTCAAATAGGCTTGCAGCATGAAATTGTACGTGGATCTTTTCCCCGATCCCCGGTGCATTTCTGGTCCAGCCGAAACCATGCTTGCACCCCTACGAGCCGCAAACGACCCTTCACGTTTCGATGCGCAGCGAGGATCAGGCGGATGCGTGAATTGCCAACCACGCGCCGGCGCCCTCCAGGGTTTTGAAGTCTTCCAGACCTCTTGTCGAAACTCCTTGATAGGCGCCAGCTACCATATCGCTGAGAGCCGCACCCGGACCGAGCTCTAGAAAGGCATTCGCACCCGCCTCAATGCAGCCTTGCAGGCAATCAGTCCACAGTACCGTTTGAGATAACTGGGCCGCTAGTTTATCGAGACCAGCCTCGGCCTGGATCACTGGCGAGCCGTCAATTCCGCTCAGAATACGCAGGTCTGCATTGGGAGGAAAATGCAAGCGAATATGGCTCAGGCTCCTGCGGAATTTCTCTGAGGCTCTCGTAAGTCGGACAGTGTGCGAAGCGACCTCAACAGGAACCTCCACCACATTCTTGGCTCTCAACGATTTCGCCGCCAAACCCAGTGACTCAAGTGCTGCACGGCTCCCGCCAAGGACAAACGCGTCGCCCGGGTTGACAATAGCGATATCAACATGGTGATCCGCGCAAAGGTTGTCCATTGTTTCTCGCGACAATCCGCGAACGAAGAGCAATCCATCTCCTGGATTCGTAGACTGGTCCATGACTTCGGCCCGGCGCGCAACAAGGTCCAGCGTGTCTGCCATGCTCATGATATCTGCGACACCCCACGCCGCCAGTTCGCCAACGCTGTAGCCGGCAATGACCACCCTGCCCGCCACCTTGTTGCCCAGCGCCGTCGCGGCTGCGAGAGCTTGAAGTACGCAAAGGATCTGACTAATTCGATTTTGATGCAAACATTCGTACGTTTCCGTCTTCACGATGTCACGAGGATCACGGCCCCCCAGCAATTTGGATGCATGTTTGAAAAGGCTGTCGGCCTCAGGCACATTGGCCGTCAGGGCGAACATGTCGGGATGTTGCAGGCCTTGTCCTGAACACAAGATCGCAAGGGTCATATCAGGCGCTCATTGAGGGAAGAGGACAACGATGGCTATCGCCATCGTAACGACGCTCATAGCGGTGCTGGCGATAACCATGGAACCTGTGGCAGCAGAGTCCAGGCGATAGTTTACAGCAAACAAGATACCGAAAAATCCGGATGGAACGGCCGCAAGTAAGATTGCAATTTTAGCGGTTTCCGCGGAAAGAGGTAAGCCGAATGCAATGGCTGCCATCAACAACGGTCGAACGATATCAGCCATCCATGCGGCGCAGACGACGATCCAGTTCATTCGAAATGCCTGAGATGACAGAACCAGGCCAGTCAGAAATAACGCCACACCGGGGGCCGATTGTCCGATCAATATGAGGCAGGAATCGATGACCCGGCCGGTTGCCAACCCGGATAAAGAAAAGAGAATGCCAAGAGCAGGTGCTAGCACGACCGGTTTGGTCAGCGCATGCCACAGCGCCTTGGCGATACGTTTGCTCCTCGACTCAGCTACCGCGCCCTTTTGAACATTCAGTTCGACGATAATAAGTGAGAGTGGACTGACGATGATCGAACCAGCTGCCAGTGCGGTGGCGATCGGAACCGTTCCCGTGGGTCCGAGCACGGCGGATATCATGGGAAGACCAACGCCGGCTAGGTTTGGAAAAGCTATTGTCAGGGCCTGAAGTGAGGCGTCCGCCTTGCTTGCTTTGGATACGAGATGAGCAAATGAATACCAAGCCAGGAACATTGCTAGCATGACCAGACCGAAGGTCGCGAAGAGGGAGGCCTGAGCGAACATCTCAACGCGGGACGCGGATGCAGTTGCTACAAAGAGTGACGCAGGGAGCGCGAAATTCATCACAAGTGCGTTAAATCCATCGACATGGTAATTATCGACGATATGCAACCGCCCGGCGCCATAGCCTAAAAACATCACAAAAAAGACAGGCGCCAACGCCAGGAAAATTGCATAGGTCATGTGCAAACTGACCTCTCGTAAGCATCGACAAAGAGGGTCATGGCGAGTAGGTCTGCTGCCCCGCCTGGACTAAGCGAGCGGGCAATAAACTTCTCGTGAACTGCTTGAGCGGAACGGCGCCAACCCGGCCTACTGACACCTCCGGCTTGGAGGAACCTGCGGGCTGAGCTGCGTGCAAATCGAAGACCTTCCAAACCTCCCCGATGCAGGAGGTTAGTATCTTTTATGGACGCTATGAGGGCGAAACAGGTCTCGATCCGTGCTGCTTCTGCATCATCCGGTGCACGGCGAGCACCTCTGCGCAAGGCGTTTAATCCCACGCTGTAGATGCTGGGAAATCCTAAGGCTGCTTCCATCCGCGCGCCGCCGGCTCCATAACGACGTGAGGCCCCGGTCCCGTGGCTGTGCAGAAGGATGGGGCCATTTATTATGTCCTTGCCCCAGAGGTTGGACACAACTGCTCCCAAGCTTGTTTCAGCATCGATTCGTCCACCAGTTCTGGCGCCTGCTGCCGCACAAAGTAGTCCCAACCCGAATATGGCTCCACGATGGGTGTTGATCCCGGCGGTCGCTGCGAACATAGCCGCTTCAGCTTCGAGGCCAATCACCCTTAGATTTCCCATGCTGCTACCCAAGGCGCCAGCGTTAGCTAAAGCGTAAAAATAGGGCGCAATAGCCCTCGCGCTCGCCCGGAACGTCTCGGCTGTCATGTCGTTGTGGCTACCCGCGTCAATATGGCTTACCAGGCCGGGCTTTGGCCACGTCTCCAATTCCAGAAGCAGGCAGCTTATCGCCAGCGCCGCTATTGCTTCAATCGCAGGGAGATAGGACGCTTCCCGAACTGCGGCATGTGTTTGCTCTACGATTCGCTTCTGGGCGGTTGTCATCGAAAAATCTCGCCGCAAAGAAAGGAGCCTGCGTCTCGCAAGGCTATCTCATCATGCGTCTTGACCAGCACCGCGCGCGCTCCTCCACTGAGCTCGCGCCAGTTCACAGCGGCTCCATCCTCACGGACCAGTTCTCCATCGAGTCGCATTGGGGCAGCAGCCTGGATCGCCGCGAGGTCGGCCACAAGCCGAAGAATATCCGTACTGCGATGGATATGTAGTAGCAGGTCGAGATCAGAGGTGTCCGTGACATAGGGCAAACCCGTTAGCGCGCGCCATGCCAGACTGCCAAAAACTCTTGGCTCCAGCGAATGTTGCGAAGCGACTGCAACGACACGTTCCAGGATGCATCGCCATGCACGCGGTGCAGCGCTAACGACCAACCCAAGCGCCGGGGGCGGCGCGGTAGATACGATTTCTTCGGGCTGCAGCACGAAGGAGAGCCTTCGCTTGCCGGCTGACGGCGGCAATGGAAGACCCAACGGTATCCCACGCGCCTCCCCCGGGACGGCGCGCCGACCTATCAATGGCCATCCCTTCTCGACCCAATGGGCAACGAGTGGGTCAGCTGCTAACTCGCGCCGTGTCTCCAGCATACATGCCCACGCGCGACGATCCACGAAAGCCAGGTTGTGGCGTCTCAGCGAACAACTATCAGCGCTGGAGTGCGAGGTCATAGACGCGCTCCGCAATATCGGCCGCCTTTAGCCGTCCGTGGCGCTCCTTGCCAAGCGTGTCACGTCGGTCGCCCGCGTCTGGCGTGTCACTCAACAGTTTTTCCAGTCGATCCGCGAGTGAAGTGCGTTCGTCCCAAGTAAGTTGAACTGCTCCGAGTTGGAAAAGATTTTGCAGCCCGGGGGCAAATACCGGTGTGGACTTGGCCCGTTCTTTCAACATTTCTATCGACAATTTTGTCACTTTGGCCATGGACGGCAGATCCATTACCACAGGTTCGGCACCTGGTAGTGCCACCAGAACACGCGTTGCAAGCGCCGTTGCAAGAAAAGCGCCGGCCGCCGTATGACCATATAAAAGTCCAATGGTCGGGCGGCCGTGCAGGTTGGCATAAATTAGACACTTGGCCAGGTGGGCGAGAAATTCGTTCAGCCCTAGGAGCTCGTCGCGCTTGCTCATTCGTTGGCTGTCACTGTCCACCATGACAAGTATCGGTCCACTGTCTTTTTCGAGAGAATCAAGAACGTATCCGGACAGCCAAATCGCCTCATCAATCCCGACGGCAGTTCGATCGCAAATACCAATGACGAGCGCCTGCCCGCCAGATCGCAACTTGGCCGACCCAGTTATCACGCCTTCTTCTTTTTTCACTGAATGCCCCTGCGGAAACAGTGAGGCAAGGATGTCATCGAGCATCATGATTGATCCTCCCGGCCTTATCGACGAGCTTCTTGAATTCATCGGGTGCCAAACCCGGAACAGTGTCTGGTTGGGGCACAGCTTCTGCTGACCAGACATCAACAGCGTCCAAGCAGGATCCAAAACGTTCCAAACGTTGTTCAAGGCGCGCTTGCTCATTGATCAAGGTGGCGAGGCTGAAATCTGCGACTGATCTAAGTAACTGCATGGCGGTATTTCGAAAATCTTCCACTGTATCTTCGGTGAAGACGTCGGCGCCGCCCAATAAGCGCCTGTGCTTGCCACCCATGGTACGCCAGACCAGCGCCCGATCTCGCGAATCGAACTCCTCGACGCCGCGATTGGTTTCGATGACCTCAGGACCCGAAACCGCAATACGGCCTTGTTCTGATACCGCTAGTGCTGAACAGCAACCAGCTATCAATCCGCCGCCTCCATAGCAGCCGGCACGTCCGCCGATCAGTCCAATAATCTTGGTCCCCGCCGTTCGCGCCTCAATAATGGCACGCATTATCTCGGCAACAGCGACTTCTCCTGCATTGGCCTCCTGCAAGCGTACGCCGCCCGTATCAAACAAAATCAACACTGGTACTGATTTTATGTCCCGCGCCGCGCGAAGCAGACCCGTCAGCTTTGCCCCATGAACTTCGCCGATGGCACCACCCATGAAACGGCCCTCCTGTGCGGCAACAAATACAGGTGATCCGCCAAGTTCGCCGCGCCCAACAATAATTCCATCATCGAACTGCTCGGGGAGATCAAACACTCGCAGATGCGGGCTAATTTCGCGCATTTGCGGTCCGACAAATTCATGTAATGTTTCTGGATCGAGCAGCAGCCGGACCCGTGTTCTGGCCGACGCCTCGTACCAGCTCGTCATCTGGTCGCGATGCTGCAGCATCGATGCCTGCATTTTTGAACCACTGTTCATTGGTCTTTCCCCTCTATCAATCGTACAGCCTGAGCCAGACGCAGCGAAACTGTGTCCGGGCGAGCGCCGCCGTCATTAATGGAGAATCTTAGCCCGCCGGGGGAATAGCGGTCTACAAAGTCGGCGACGACGGCGGCCCACACTTCTCCAAAGCCGTCGACTGCTGTTTTGATTTCCACCAGACATTCGGCATCAGGCATAACCCGCTCAACCAGTACTTCGAGATTGCCCGAAGCCACTACTCCGATGATGGCGATCTTGTTGTCACCGCGGGCACCTTGGCGGACAATATGGCGTAATTGGAAGTTTTCCATCCCTGTTCCTTCTACCAGTTCCGGAACTGCGTGGGCGGCGCATAAAGCCCGCCGGACCAGTGGACAAGGTCCTTCATCGACCGCGCTGCCAGCATATTTCTATCTGCGTCTAGGGGGTCGATGTCCAAATCTTCGGGTCGGCATATTACACGCCGCTCACGCAATTGTTTGACCAGATTCAAATCCCGCGCTCGCCCGACGTCTGTGTATCCTGCCACGCCTCGAATAGCCTGTTCGCGTTCGTTCGCATCTCGGCATAACAGCAGATTTGCAATACCCTCTTCTGTGATTATATGGGTGACGTCGTCGCCGTAAATCATCACCGGCGCTAGTTCGAGTTTCAGCTTTTCGGCAAGAGCCAGTGCATCAAGCTTCTCGACAAATAGAGGTATGTTTTTGTCGCCGAAGGTTTCGCCGATCTGTACGACGAGCTTGCGCCCGCGACGCAGTGGGGCCACCCCGCCGGGATCTGCTTCAAGACCAGCCTGCAGCCAAGGTTGGCTTGGATGGCGCCTACCACGAGCATCGGATCCCATGTTCGGCGCGCCTCCAAATCCTGCAATGCGCGACGTCGTGACGGTGGAAGAGTTCCCTTGGAGATCGATCTGTAAGGTGGAACCTATGAACATATCGCATGCGTAGAGACCAGCAACTTGGCAAAATGCACGGTTAGATCGCAGTGAACCATCCGGCCCGGTAAAATAGACGTCGGGTCGAGCACGGATATAGCTATCCATGCCAACTTCGGAACCGAAGGAGTGAATTTGCTTTACCCAGCCAGACTCAATAGCAGGAATAAGCGCTGGATGAGGATTCAATGCAAATTGGCTGGCAACCTTACCCCTCAATCCTAGTTTTTCACCATATGTCGGCAATAAAAGCTCAATGGCCGCAGTGCTAAAGCCGATTCCATGGTTAAGTCTGCGGACGCCATATGGCGCATAGACCCCTTTTATTGCGAGCATGGCCGTCAGAATTTGCGTCTCGGTAATAGCGGCGGGATCGCGCGTAAAAAGAGGTTCTACGAAAAATGGCTTGCCTGCTTTAACGATGAAGTGCACCCGGTCTGAAGGGATGTCGACACGTGGCACATGATCAACAATCTCGTTGACCTGAGCAAAGACTATACCGTCTTTGAAAGTCGTAGCTTCCACTACAGTCGGTGTATCCTCCGTATTTGGCCCCGTATAGAGATTGCCATCATGATCGGCGCTAACGGCTGCGATCAACGCAACATTCGGCGTCAAATCTATGAAATAGCGTGCGAACAACTCTAGATAGGTATGGACCGCACCTAACTCTATCTTCCCGCCAAATAGCATCGTTGCGATACGCGCTGACTGAGGCCCGGAATATGCGTAATCAAGTTTCTTGGCCACGCCTCGTTCAAAGATGTCGAGGTGTTCCGACAACACGATTCCGGATTGAACCATGTGCAAATTGTTCACTTTGGCAACATCGACGGCGAGAAGTGCAGCGCTCAGCAAATCCGCCTGCTTCTGATTGTCACCTTCCAGACAGACGCGATCGCCCGGCCTTATGATAGCTTCCATCAGCCGGGTGACGTCAGCCTCCGCTACAAATTTGCCTTGAGCCAGTTTCGCGCCGGCCTCTATCCGGGCATTGCGCGATTCCCGACCATGCTGCCAATTCGCCATGATCTGCACTCCGTCAAAACATGTCAGCTCAGATGCATCGGTGCACTCGCTATTCGCGAGCTTTTTCAGCAGCGTCCTTTATAACCGCCGCGACCTCTCTCGGATGGGATGCATAAACGGAGTGACTGGCGCCTTTGATTTCAATCGTATGGCTCTTGGCCCGAGCATAGTACCAACGTTCCAGATCGGGATTGATGATCTGGTCGCTACCAGCAACGATCCCCCAGCTTGGCTTCGTCTTCCAAGCGGCCGCCGTCAAGGGGGTGGTGAAAACACTGGCCGCGGCCATGACCTGTGACTTGGCAGCGAATTCCGCCTGCTCACGAGGCAAATCAGGTGCGAACAGTTTGAGAAAGTCTGACAGTTTAAGGTAGGTGTAAGCATCAGGCGTTTTGAGGATCGCGCCGTTTGTCTTGGCAAGAATGCTGGGCGTTTTTTTACCGAGAGTTCCCTCGTCTTCACCGACGTCCGGGGCGTGCGCTGCGACATAAACCAGACCAGCAACCTTTGGATGGACTCCCGCTTCGGTGATAATCGAGCCACCATAGCTGTGGCCGACGAGAAGTGTGGGCCCATCCTGAAGGTCCAGTACTCGCTTCGCCGCAACAACGTCTTCCGGGAATGACGTTTCAGGTTCCTGGACCATTGTGACGTTAAAGCCGTCCTTGGTGAGGATTTCATAGACGGGCTTCCAGCCCGACGCGTCTACCCAGGCACCGTGAACCAACACGATGTTCTTTAGAGGCTCGGCGCTCGCCGGGACCAGTGTGGAGACTAGATAAAGAGCTACCGCAGTGGCGAACGAGGCTTTAAGGTTTCGCATGTTCATTCTCCTTTTAATTGCACGGGATTGCTGAGCCTGAAGGTCTGCTCAGAATTATGCTAAAGCCAGTTATGCGATGTAAATTTTTGTAAATCGGGCATTGATCCTCAAGTTCAACGCCCTATCCCTCGAAGGCCAATCCGGATTCCTCGTGCCGTCTCCTGCGGGTTGATCACTCCCGTATCGAGGCGCCTATGCCATGGAATTTTGAAAAGTGATGGCCTGGGTTCACCGGCTACAGCGGATGGGCAATTCCCGCAGATAGGTCAGCCGCGTGTTGCTTCACCCTGCCAATTAGCGACGGTCCGCATAATACAAATTGGCCACCTTGTTGCAGGAACTGAATCCGAAACAATTGGCGCTGATGGTTTATCGACGCCGCCCAAGTCGACTTATTTGCCATGAGCGACGGCACTTGATCGTGTACATCAGAGGCCTTTGAGCGTAGGGCGCAATAGTAGTTCGAGCCGGTCCCGGTCGCGCGATCAAAGGTCCGTCTCAGTTGGCCGAGCCCAGTTGGTCCAGAAGCTTACGCGCAGCAACAAGATCTTGTGTTTTAAATCCCTCTGTAAATCGCCAATAAATACCTTCGAGCATCGAACGGGCGACGTCACTTTTCCCTTGGTCCCTCCACATACGAGCCAGAGGGATAGCGGCTTTCAATTCCCAGCTCAGCGCAGATTTCTTCCGCGCCGCATCCATCGCTTCTAGCAGAGACTTTTGAGCTGCCAGATAGTCTGGACGATGTTGTCCCAGCAGAATCTGGCCGCGGGCCCGCAGCAGGTCAGGGTACCACAATGTCCCGCTGGACCGCTGCGCCTGCGTCAGCGCTTCGTTAATTGTCTTGAGCGCCTCGTCGTGCCGGCCCAATAGAGCTAGCCCTTCAGCAAGTGCTCGCAACGTCGCCAAAGTCACTGTATTGGACTGATTGGCTGCCAACGCTTTCAGGGCGTGCCGAAGAATTTCTACTCCCGACGAGGCATCGCCGCTGACGATCATGAGTTCGCCCCTTAACGCAAGGCCGGCCGCGTAGTAGGGAGCGAGCGAGTATTTTTGCGCGTGCGCAATTGCGTTTTCCGTGTGTGCTACTGCATCTTTGATATTGCCGCTCCAATGCAAAACGGGGATGGAGTAGAGAACGGTAATGCTGTCCAAGATGGGATCATTGAAATCCGGTGACTCCTTAAGTCTCTGATCCTGTAACTCCTTGATCCCTTGAAATGCAATCTGGCAGCCCTGATCGGCAAAACCACAAAGCCATAGGGTCCGTGCTAGGGTTCCCAGGCGACGTACGTAGTGGTGGTAGCGAAAAAAGCTCACCCGTTCCGCCGGTCGGTAGCGAAAAAAGCTCCGACGACCCGGCAAAAAAGACATCAGCTCCATTCCACGCTTGCAATGCTGCAACGCGGTCGCCTGATCGCCCGCCCAGTGATGCGCGGTGCTTAACATCCATGCGATCATGGCGCTTTGGTCCGTCCGTCCGATTGCTTTGACAATCTCGGCCCCTTGCTCGGCGGCGGTCAAGGCCCCGTTAAAGTCACCGCGACGCGTCAGAAAAAGGTTCAGCCCACAAAACAGGTCGGCTTGATGCTCTCTGGCGCCCAGGCTCTCTGCGAGCTCCAGGCCTCGCTCAATGGCCGCCCTAACCTCCTCTGTGTTGCCGAGTGTGTACATGATTGACATCGCTAGAGCTTCCTGCAACGCGAGCTCGAGTAACGAACCGCGATCCCCGTCGGGCAACGCACCCAATGCCTTCCTGCACCATTGCTGGCACTCCTCGAGCAGTGAAATACGTAAGAGCAGACCTGCTGCATGGGCGACAAGCTCCACGCCGATGGATAGATCGCCCGAATCTGAAAAACTCCACGCGAGCGCCTTGCGGATGTTGCTTAGTTGGACAGCATACGTGCTGATTTCGGTGTCGGACAATGCCCAGCTTTTAGCCGCGGCCACCTCGAGAACATTGGCATAATGGCGGGCATGGCGTTTTGCTACCACTTCTGCTTCCCCACCTTCCATAAGCTTAACCACAGCATATGCGCGCGTTGTATCCGATAGGCGATAACTGGCGGGGCTGATTGTCGATGAGATCCAGATGAGAGACTTATCCACCAAGCTGGCAATCGTGTTACTGACCGTTTGTGTCTCTCCACTGGCGAACGCTGCGACTGAATGAGCAGCTGATAGATCGAACTGGCCGACGAATACTGACAACCTCAATAGAACTTGCTGTTCATCTGGCAGTAGAAGCCTGAAGCTCCAGTCAACCATGGCCCGCAGCGTTTGATGCCGAGACAAGGCGTCCCGCCTGCCCTGCATTGTTAACTCAGCCCCTATATCAAGGAGCTCTGCTGTCCCTCGAATACCGTAGGTGCCTACACGGCTAGCTACAAGTTCGATGGCCAACGGTACCCCATCGAGCCGGCGACAGATGTTCGCTACGATCGGCGCATCTCTATCGCTGAGTTCGGCCAGATATCCGCTAGAACTCGCGCGCTCCACAAAAAGCTGTACGGCCGACGACGCGAGGGCCCGAGCAGAAGATGGTGTTTCAACGTCGGGACTGTCGAGAGGCAGGAGCAGATGCACATTTTCGCCGGCGACGCGCAACGCCTCGCGGCTGGTCGCCAACAAATGTACCGACGGCGCAGCGTGAAAGAGGCGTTCAGCGAGAGATGCGACGGCCTCTATTACATGTTCGCAGTTGTCGAGGACGATCAGCATCCGCTTCTGGGCCACAAATGCGCGTATGTATGGTTCAGGATCAGGCCCTTGGACTACGCAGCCAAGCGCCGATGCGAGGGCCGCGGGAATGACTGCTGGATCGGTAAGCAAACCGACGTCGAAAAAACAAATCGCATCTTCGCCGAAATCTTTGCACAGCGTATTGGCGACTGCCACGGCAACGGTGGTCTTTCCCATTCCACCCGGCCCCACAACGCTGACAAAGCGCCGCGTCAATAAGAGCAACGATAGAACATCAACAGTTTCATTCCGGCCGACCATATTTCGCGACACCGCTGGGAGGTTCAAAGCTCCGGGAGTGCTATTCGTTGAAACATGCCGGATCGGTGCGACAAAACTGTAGCCACGGCCAGCAACGTTCACCACGTACCGGACGCCGTCTCTTCCTTCTCCCAGCGCCTTACGAAGCGTGGTGACGCACACGCGAACATTGGCTTCTACAACAAACACATCCGGCCAGACAAGTTTGAGAAGCTCGGTCACACTGACGACCTGTCCTGGGCGACTCGTCAAGACAATTAGGAGATCAAGAGCTCGGCCGCCTATAGCTACAGGAACGTTGTCCTTGACCAGCAATCGCTCGCTGGCGTTTAAGCGGAAAGGGCCAAAATATATTCCTTCATCGCCACCCGATTGGGCAGCGTTGGCCGCAACAGCCCCCGAGCTGGACGGCCGTGTGCTCGGGCGCAGCGACGCTCGATTATTTGGCATCCCCTAGGACCTATAACGTACCAAGACTAACCCTTTCTCCAATTCCGCAAAAACCCCCGACCAATAGCACAGCGCTTTAGCACAAGGAGCGTCGATTTATGATCGGCCGTTTTTCCTCTGCGCATAACCCGATAAGTCGGATGATCTTCTCCGCGCGCACCGATATACGATGATCAAATCGTCGCAAATGTACCTTCGGATGCGCCCGGACACGCTAGCCTCCAAGGTGAGTAAACTTAAGACTCTTCGTTTGGAGCCACAAGTTCTTATTTGAGGCGCCGAGCCGTAAGCTTAGCGGACAAACGGATATAACATACTTGTACCGGCCTAATCGGCCAGCCCACTGCAGGGCCACCGAGTTCAACCAGCTTGACGATCCGCCGTTATGCCACCAAACACTATTGGTAATAGAAGCGGGCAATACAGCGCGAATAAATGCTCTCTCAGCTGTACAAATCAACTTGGCGTCTTCGCCGGGCCAAGGAATCAAAGTTGAGCCTAAGTTGACACTCGGTCAATATTGCACCAGTTTGCGGCAGCTCATCGCACGGTCATAGGAGCTGGAGGCATTTGGGGTGGAACTCCTTCTTGCCTTGCGACATGAATCAGGGAGGTATTAATGTTTCCCCGAGCTTGGTTTGGGCACTGCCTCCGGCCCAGCCGGTTCGCGGTGGCCGCATTGATCATACACCTTTCTGCTGGGTTGCTGGGCACCTGTGGGTTGACCCAACCAGCCATCGCTCAGAGTGCGGACTATCCAAACCGTCTTGTGCGTATTGTTCTGCCGTTCCCGCCCGGCACGTCCAACGACCTGGCGATACGAATGCTTGCCGAGAGGCTGTCGAAGCAATGGGGTCAACCCGTAGTCGTGGAAAATAGACCTGGCGCCTCGTCAATCATCGGGACCGTTGTGGTAGTGAAGGCGCCCGCGGATGGCTACACACTGCTGGCGACGATTTCGCTACTCGCCCAGAATCATACGCTCATAAGGAATCTACCCTATGACGCGCTTCGTGACCTGGTGCCCGTCACGGAGTTGAACCGCCAACAATTGGCCGTATATGTCCGCGACGATTCTCCCTTCTACAGCGTCGCAGATCTTCTTTCGCATGCTAGGACGCATCCTGGCGAACTTAAATTTGCCACTTGGGGTGTTGGCTCGACTGCACACCTGATGATCGAAAAAATCCGCCTCGACAAGAGCGCAGTGATGACGCACGTCCCCTACAAGGGCGGCACGGATATAGTCAGAGCGGTTCTATCCGATGAGGTGGATGTGGGTGCCGGTGACTTGCGTATCGCGAGCCGGTCCCGTCTAAGAGTAATCGCTGTAACCGGCCCATCCCGCTTGATTGCATTACCGCAAGTGGGCACACTTGCAGAGGCGGGAGTTGACGGATTTGGAGACTACAGTTGGTTTGGCCTATTCGCCCCGGCAGGTACGCCGCCGGAAATTGTCCGGAAGATCTCGGATTCTATCAACCGGGTGCAGTCCGATCCGACGCTCGCCAAGCGGCTCACAGATGACATGTTGGCCACACCAACTTTCACAACGCCCGAGGAGTTCTCAAAGATTTTTCAGGAGAGCGTTAACACTTGGGCATCCTTCATCAAGGCTACAGGCGTCGCCACTGATCAATAACGAATTGGGCGCAGATCGTGAAACAATATACCTCGCGGTTTGGCGTCAGCGAATGATCGAATCCATAGTTGTACTGGTCGCCTGTCGATGCCATCCGTGTTCTCATCGGCAGCTGCCGAGTGGATTGAACGTTTGATGATAGTGTTCCAAGGCGGACGATGGGAGAGACGTATGAATCCAGGCTCTCGAATCTGGCTCAGGCCACGCCAGTGGATGGACTTGATTAATCTTTGCGGTCTGAACGAGCATCGCAATCGTGGACCAGTTCGTCCACCACCAGCACTGCCGGCGAAAAGAGCATTTTTTCGGACGATATCTTGGGCTGGATTGCCCGCTCGACGATATAGGGATCGATTTCGATGTGACCGTCAGCCAGGAAGCGCTCGAAGGCCGTGCGCCGCCGCGCAAGTGCATCGCGAAGGCATCGGCGAGTTTGACTTGCCGGAGATGCGCGGCAGTGTGTCCTTCCAGAGTTTGAAGAGATCTGTGACGGACAAGAGCAGGTCCCTGGCGCGCGTGGTCCGTCTGTTGCCTAACTTCTCAATCGACGCACGGTAGGATCTCCTTTTGTGAATGCGATTGATGTCGCCGCGATCAACAAGATTGCCCCAAGCGCCAGAAAAGTATCTGAGAAGGCCATTATTAGTGCTTGTTGCGAAATCTCGTCGGCCAGCGCTTTCAGTGCCAGACCCTCCGATAAGCTCTCACTACTGGTTCCGCGAGATCTGAAATAGCGTTTGAGGCTCCGTAGCTGCTCCTGTGAGGCGACGCTGTATTCCGTGACCGATTGGCCAATTATATTGGAATGAAATTTTTCGCGTTGCGTTATAAAGGTCGCCAGGGCAGCGGTTCCGATTGCACCGCCGAGACTGCGAAGCATATTGAAAATTCCTGATGCACCTGCCGATTCCGATTGGCTTATCCCGACCATGGCGATACCGGTCAAAGGGGCCAGCACTACAGCTTGACCCATCGCGCGCACAAGGTTTGAGACTTCAAACTGTGGCCCGGAAAAGTTAGCGCTCATATGGATATTCATGAAGCAGCTTGTCGCAAAGATGCACAATCCCACGAAGACAATGAGTCGAGCGTCGACATATTTCTGAAGTATCGGTACGAATGGAATAAGGAGAAGTTGAGGGAAACCGATCCAGGCCAGGGTCAACCCAATTTGTTCAGCGTCATAACCTTGAACTTGTCCGAGATATGTCGGAAGGACATATACTGACCCATAAAGAGCGAAGCCCACCAATACATTTACCAACGTGCCCAGCCCGAAATTGCGACGGGCAAGCAGTCTTAACGGTAGCAGTGGCTTAGCGATAGTAAGATCGATGATTATGAAAAGGATCAGAAATACAGCCGCAACACAGGCAAGCTTAATGATGTAATCGGAGTCGAACCAGCCATATTGGTTTCCCTCATCCAGAAAAGTTTGGAACGCTGCTAGCCCCACTGCCATGCAACCGACACTTAACCAAGCTCCCTCCTTGAGTAGACCGAGGTTTAAGGGTTGCCGATCCAGACTACCATACAGTAGCAATATCATCAGGGAACCTGGTATCACGTTTATGAAGAATACATACTGCCACCCAAAATTATCAGTCAGGTATCCGCCGATGGTGGGTCCCACTGCCGGTGCAAAAGTAGCTGTCATTGCGAAAATCGCGATTCCGATCGGACGTTGGCTGCGAGGAAGTTGTGTCAGTACAAGCGTAAATGCCATCGGAATCATCACGCCTCCAGTAAACCCCTGCAATGCCCTCATAAAAATCATCTGGGTCAAATTCTCAGCAAAAGCGCAGCCAACTGAAAACACCAAGAAAAGACAGGCATTTGTCAACAACAAGCGCCTGAAAGAGAATACCCGGCTCAGGTAATCGGTCAGCGGTATCATTATGATCTCGCCTATAAGGTATGACGTGGAGATCCATGTCCCGTTGCTGGACCCAGTGCCGATGCCCCCCTCGATATCGGGAAGAGAGGCGTTGGTAATTTGGATATCTAGAACCGCCATAAACGCCCCAATAATGCCGCCGAGAACGGCGACCCAGGTCCTGAGGCTGGCACGCTGATTCAATTCCGTTATGACCACGGCCTCAGTCATGGTACGGTGTGGTTTGGTGACTGTCCGGCAGACTCCGTTGTTGTCGGGGTCGTGCGGGTATCTATGGTCGCTGTCACGGACATGCCAGGCTTCAACCTTCCAGCTAGGGGATTGCTGCGATCGAGAGTGATCCGAACGGGAATTCGTTGAACAATCTTCGTGAAATTCCCTGTGGCGTTATCGGGCGGAAGAAGTGCAAATTCCTCGCCGCTGGCAGGTGCCATACTGTCAACATATCCAACAATGCGAGCGTCCGGAAATGTGTCGATCCGCGCAGTAACCGTTTGTCCCACGCGTACGTCTGAAAGCTGGGTCTCTTCGAAGTTCGCAACAATGTAAGTAGATTCTAACGGAACAATCGCCATAAGCCCCGTGCCAGGTTGCACAAACTCCCCCGGCCGGAGCGTCCGCTCTCCTACAACACCGGCGATAGGTGAAGTTATTACAGTATAGCCTAAGTTCAACTCTGCTTGGTCCTGAGCTGCTTTCGTTTGCGCCAAGACAGCATTCGCTTTACCTAGTTCTGCGTTGAGAGTTGCGACCTGTTTCTGAGCAACTAGCAGTGCAGCCTCGTCACGGATTATTGTTGATTTTGCAGCTTGATCCTGCGCGTGAGCCTGCTGTGCGTTTTGCTCATTGCCGTATCCGGAGGTCGCCAATGTACCATAACGCTGGTCGTTTTGGCTGTCGAAAGTTTCCGTTGCCTTATCAACGTTGGTGGTTGCTCCAGCCTCCTGAATGGCAGATTGTTGTTGGTCCAACCTAGCTTCTATGTCAGTAATAGACGCTTGGGCCTCTGCAACTGCGGCAATCGCTTGATCGACGGCCGCGCGATAAGTTCGGTCGTCCAGTTTGGCCAGCAATTGTCCAGATTTCACCGCCTGGTTATCAGTAACCAACACCTCTCTGATGTAGCCTTCCACCTGTGGTGCAATTGGAACAACGTCAGCTTGAATGTACGCGTCGTCTGTTGACACGAGAAATCGACCGACCGAAACATAGTTTATGACAAAGTAGGTTCCCGCGGCGGCAACGACAGGGACAACCAAGCAAAGTAGGCCGATGCGTATGAGGCGACCTTTTTTGCTCGAGCCGACTGCAGAACGAGTTGTCGCCAAGTCTACCGCGGCTTGCTCGTCATTTTGGGTCGATGTTTCACCGGAAGTCACTGTGGCCTCCTGACGTTAAAACGTACACTCAAATTGGTCTTGTGCTGAAAGAACCGGGCTGGCTGGTTCATGATCTGCTGGCGCCTCGAACACTCCCCCAGTGGGATTGAAGCTTCGAGCATTCGAATGAGAGCTCTTCTCTGGCGTCCCCCGCCTAAGAATGAACGTTGTGACCCGCCCATCGCTGCCGCAAGTCGGCTCGTGCGGAGGGCTTAACGGATTTGGAGACCACGGGTGGTTCGGCCTATCTGCCCGGCCGGTACGATGCCAAACGGCAGGCTTCCATCCGTCACAACGCGCTGGTGCTCCAGGCGAACCATCGATCATCCCTATCGCCGGCAAGTCTCGAATAGGAACCAGGCTCGCCGTTCCGTCGCATCTATCCAGTTTTCAATTAGGCTGGTTGTGGCAACATCATTATATTCTTCTGCAGTCGCGTGGGTCGCCCGTAAGGAGCGGGCAAGCTGGCGATTGTCGTCGCCCAACTCTGCAACCATATCCTCGGGCGTTACAAAATCTGCGTCATTGTCCAGAATGCGCTGCAACCGTGCGATGTGTCCTATCGAACGAATTGTCGCTCCGCCCACCTTGCGGGCTCGCTCGGCAATCGCATCAGTCATGGCGAAAATCTGGTCGCCCTGTTCATCAAGCAACACATGATAATCTCGGAAATGAGGACCTGACATGTGCCAATGGAAATTTTTGGTCTTGATGTACAGAGCAAACGCGTCGGCAAGAAGCTTTGTCAACGCTGTTGCAATGTCCTTCGAAGCGTCTTCACCAAGTTCGGTTGGTGTACGCAATGCTGCGTTAGTGATCATGTCCGCTACTCCTCGATTCTAAAGACAGGTTATTGGGCGGGCCTAGATTTTATAGGCGTATGCTCTGCTCAGAATTGCGAAAAAACCAGTTTTAAGATGTAAATCGTTATAAATCGCCGCCACAAACTCCTTCTGTCTGCAAAACACATATCTGAAGGGCTAAAGCGGCTCCGATTTGTCCCGTTAACCTAGCTGGTCCCATGGGATGAACACAGCCAGAAGCTCATATCGTTTCGCGAGGCTGCCAGTATGGGAACGGCCGCTTGAAGGCGATACCCCGCTGAAATTCGGGTACCTTACCGAACGACCAACTTGACCTTCAAGAGATGAGCTTCATGATCGCACAAATTTAAGGTCCAGGAGCGAGCCAGTCTGATCTTTCTGATTTGTACCGTCCTTGCCTTCAACGAAATATCCTATAACTGTCACGGATGGATATTCGGGAGGAAACAGTTTCAGCTGCGCTTAAGCCATTCGATGTGCAAAATGATCCTTTGATTATGGCTGAAGTCGAGCGGCTTCTGGGCGGCCGTACCCGCGACATTCGCCTCAAAGGCAAAATTAGTCGCGTGTTTCGGGACCGAATCTGGTCACAAACTGCCAAGATTATCCGCGCCTGGATGATATGGGTGGCCCTGCTGGACGTGTTGACGCTGGCGCTCAACCTGCTCATGCTTCCACGAGACGTGGCGCTGTCCATGCTCTTGCCTGGCTCATTTCTCCCGCCAGTCGCACTGGGCGTCGCCTTTGTCTGGCGCAAACCTCGCGCGCACTGGCTGCAGGCGGCCGTTTTGATAGTGGGCATATTTCTTATCCTCCTATCCATTGCATTGGTGGGCAGGAGCGCGGGAGGAGAATTCTACGAACGGCATTTGAATATTATGCTGTTCGTGGCGATCACAGCGATCATCATCTTCGCAATTCCGCTTTCTTCTACGATAACGATCGCGGGTTTTGCGCTTGCCCTTTATCTTGTTTTTCAGTTGCAGAATCCAAACCTCGAAATTGCGAGCAGTCTGGGTGCCACGTTGTTTTTTGCAATCGGTATCATCGCGACGATTGTCGCACGACGGACAATGACCATCCTGGCCCAGAAGACTTTTCTTCTTGAGCTCAGAGACAGGCGGCGAGTCAACCAACTCGCAGAGGCCAATGCCCGGCTTGAGCATCTTGCAAGGACTGACCCCTTAACCGGAATTGCTAACCGACGCTGGATGATGGAAACGCTTGATCAACTCTGGAGCCGTAGCAGGAAATACAGTGGGCAGGTTGCAATGCTGATGTGCGACATCGATGACTTCAAGAACCTTAATGATAGGCTCGGTCATGCCGAGGGCGACCGCTGTCTTATCAAGGTGGCCGGTATTATTCAAAGCCACATGAGACGAGAGCGCGATCATGTCGCTCGCTACGGGGGCGAGGAATTTCTTGTCGTTCTTCCGGAGATGGAAGAACGCGAAGCCTCCGCGCTGGCTGAACGTATTCGAGAGAGCATTGAGGCTGCCGCCCTTTCAAATCCTTCAACCAGCGTCTCCAATTGCGTCACGCTCAGCATCGGCGTTGCGGTTCAGGCACTTGGCGATAGCATCTCGCCGGAACAGCTTCAGCGCCGGGCAGACATGGCTCTTTATCGTGCCAAACAGACCGGTCGCAACCGAGTGGAACTCCACAAACCGGGTGACTGACTTTCAGCGGTCGCCATCATGGCCGCCGGTAGTCCCCGCGCCGGTTCTGGCCTGAAGAACACTTCTGTTCACAAAAGGCCTTCGGGAGGGTCGGGCTTTGCGGTGATGTCATTTTGTTTGCTCGCGCTCAGCTTCTTCAAGGCGTCGCAGAAATTCTCTGAATCTCTCATCGTCGGCTCGAGGCTTGTGATACGACCGCAATGCTTCACCGTACTCCGGCCGCTTTAGTTGCCAGTCGATAATTCGCGCACCTTTGGGCTTTTCTTCGTCACTGAATTTCATTGTCCCTTGGTCTCTCAACCGTTGTGTGGAGCGTTGGTTCCCGTGTCGAAACTGCAACCATCGGGATTGGTTCATGAAATCGCTTTGCATTGACTCACTCCGTCTTCTGGCGGACATTATCAAAGTCGCCAGGCATGTAACGGCCGCTGGCGTTTGAGAGATGGAACGTGCTCCCGCCTATAATGGGGTACGATCATGACCTTTCAATCACTCACATCCGTTGCTGAAAACGTATATAGCCAAGAGGATTGGCGCGTGATGTCCGACGCATACGCCAGGGCAGCAGCAATGCTGGGACGTTCACCTCGGACCGATCCGCACGCGCAACGCCTGGCGCGGGAGGTCATGCGCCTTTTCAACAACGGAAAACGCGACATCCAGTTGATTACCTCTCTGGCAGTCATCAATGAGCAGACAATCGGGTCCGAAACCGAGCAAGGGCGTCGCCGGCACAGCACTCACCTATCGCATTCAGCATCACCTGGCTCCATATCTGAGAAACATCATGGGTAGCAATGTGCCGCAACGCCTGGATCACAAGCTGGACTGCAAGGCTTGCGGTACGATCTATTTGGAAATTCCTGAGAACGTTCAGAGCCACACTCCAATTTACTGCAGCTCATGCGGAGAGCTCCTTGGCCGTTGGGATGAGCTCGAACTCGATTTTAACCAGCAAGGTGGCCAGAACGGCATCTTTGAAATGCATGACGGTCAAATCATACGCAAGGCATGACATCACCATCAGCCAAGATCCCCGTGTTTGCGCCGCAGGTATTCCCTAAAATCAGAGATAGCCATGGCCATGGCCGGTTTAGGTGTCCCTTGATCTGCGAAATATGCAGCCTGCGAGTCCATCAACCATTGCGACGCATCGTAGAGAATTGGAAATTCCCTTCCGCACCACCACTTCAAATCACCGATGTTCATACTGGCAAGCTGATAGGCACGAGCCTGTTCAAAAACATCGGGGAACCATCGACGTACGAGCCACAGTTTCAATGACAGGATCATCAGCTACCTCGATTCTATCGCCTGACAGGTTGTTCCAAGCATTGACTTCGCACGTGCTACTTAAACCTCCAGCACAAGCGTCATGAAGTAAGTCGGGCGCGCAATCGACCTCATCGACAACGGTCAACCGCCGAAGGCTCGGCAAGCATTAGGTATAACCGAACCATTAGTTGAAAAACCCTCCATAACTTGATTTAGACCGCAATCATATATTTGATGTAGTCATCGACAGACTGACCCGCCTGACCCACAAGATGCGTTTTGAGCATTATTGTGAGTTGAAAAATAAATCTGATGCAGGCACCGTTTTATATCTTGAAGGGAAGAAACGGTATCTACGCCTTTTAATTACTATCGCATTCATCTGCATCACATGGCTCGCATGTAGATACTTTCCGATGCCTCCGGCCGGACACCGGTGAAACAGCCTTATAGCTACAGGCGATCCGCCGCAAACATGCCCGCTCGTCTTGTCTTGTCTTGAGGCAAACTTGCACCGGGATCGGCACGATTTGCGTTGATCCAAGCCGCTAAGGAGGCGGGCAACTATGTGGATGAACCGGAACGCCCACCGCCACTTACGGGAAGCTCACGAAGTGGCACAACAGCAAGCCACGGCGCAGGTCGTAGCGTCTGATCGACGAACCAATGCGACGACTGCGGGAACTATCTGCCAGTGGTTCGGAAATTGGTGCAAGAGGTCATTAAGACAAAGGCCTGAGACGAGGGCAACCAGAGGATACCGAACGCAATCAAGCCATCACGAATTCTGAAGTGATCAGTCACCTCGAGGCCGTTCGGCCAATGACCGGTTTGGGCCGATCCTGGACCCTGGCACCGCCGCCACCCTCCGCCCGACCTCGCTCGGTTCTAAGATGAATAGCGGATCACTTTGGTCGTTGGCGAAGCGGCAGCGCCCCCGCTGCTTTCCATGATCACATCAGCGGTCGGTCGCCGCGTTGTTGAGGATACTCATACGGATCACGGTGACCCCGCCATTGGCTAGCTCGGGCAGGCGCGCGAACCAAGACTGCACATGCGGCGTCTGGTTATGCGCTTCGAAATCGGCTTGGCTGGCGAAGATCTCATAGAAGATGAAATGCCCGGGCGCCTCGCGGTTCTCCTGAAGGAAGTAGAGCAGGTTATTCGGTTCGGCGCGGACCTGCGGCACGAGCGATAACGTGATGGCGCGCAGCGCATCCTCCTTGCCAGGCCTGGCGCGAACCTGCGCGACGACGGCATAGGCGTCGGCGGGCATATCGGCGTAGCGTAGGCCGCCGGCGTCGTGGGCAATCGCCGAGGGCGCTGCAAAAGCGGCCGCAATCAGCGCTGCCGGCCTGATGTGCGACAGGAATGTCCGTGGCATATTTTATTTCCTTCCTTCGTGGGATTGGGACCGAGTCGCAGACAGTGCCCTCGAGCCGCCGAATGAATCTGGGGCCCATTTCCTCGGTCGTGAGTTCGGCCTTCATCGTTGTATACACGCCTATGAGGAAGAGGTTGGCGGCAAGGTCGTTCATTGCCTGCACTCCGCTCAGCGCGATGCAGCCACCATTTTACGCCGCGCTTCCAGCGCACTGTCGAAGGTTTGCTTGACCGGACCCAGTGCCTGCACGAACTCGAGCTGCTCGCCTTCCGAGCCGGTGCAGTAGATCAGCCGCCACCCAGCCGACTTGCCCTCCGTGATCGGGTTGGAATTGGCGTCGAGCGGGGCTGCGCTGCGTTCCGCCTCGCTCGTAACGTTTACGACGCGGTTCGCGCGGACATGCGTCATGCCGCGCCGCGCCGCGCCCGCTTCGAGGTCGGCGATGAACTGGTTGAAATCGACGTCGTCGCGGATGTGAAAGCAGATGTGCATCATCCGTGGAAAGGCAGGGCTCATATGATCGAGTGGCTCGGCGAACGCTCGCGGACCACCCATTGGCTGGTCGGCGTCGCGATATTGCAGAAGCTCGATCACGACATTGTCGAACTGGATGAAGCGCACGTCGAGCCGCTGGGCGCCACCGCGAAGGTCGGGAATTCCTATGGTGCGCGGATTAACACCGCGTGCGCGCGCTTCGATTTCCTGACTGGTCAGCAGCGTATTGTGAATACGCTCACCTTGAAAATCACCGTCCCTCATTACCTCGGTGCCGCCGAGAACCTCGGTATAGAAGGTGAAGGCTCGTTCCATGTCCTGGACCGTCAGGCCGAAATGTTGGACGCCTTGCAATCGGGGGCCAATCGGCAGCTCTGGGTTGGCCGACGAAGCCGTCTGCCGCCCCTGCGCCGCGGTTGGCGTCGCCATCCCGGTCATCGATGCGGCCAGCACCGCACCTGTGCTTTTCAACGCGTCCCGGCGATTGAGGCCGCCTGAAATCTGCCCATGATTTTCTACCATCTTTTGTCTCCCTGAACTTGCGCAAGCGCTCGGCGACCTGACCTGCTGCTCCCTGACGCAGCATCACGTTGCGCCATTCAACTAATTGCCGTGCACCCCCGCGGTTTCGTTATCCCCCCGCACCACACGAAGCGAACACCGATGTCAGATAAGGGTCCGCGGCTGGCGCGTATTTCAAAATCTTGCTATTTTGCTGCGACAGGCGCTTCGATGCTTCGCATAAATTTGCGCCACCAAAAGCGTTTAGGCGGCCTGGAGGGCGGGCGGTTGAAATTCGACGAGGCCTGGCGGGGGTTCGGCTACAGTGAACGGGACGGCGAGCGCGCCGGCCTTGCTTCCTGCAGGGCGGTTAATACTTCTGGGGTGCCGCGATACTGGACAGATCATTTGATCGCACCGGTACGCATGATCGGCGCCGAAACGGCGTCGCTCAAATTGAGCTATTGGTTCTCGACTATCGAGGATTCCCCGCAAGAGGGTGATCCGAACTTCGTCAGTGCCTCGCTCCGCACGAGCGCAGCGACGGCCTGGCGCGATGCGGCGCCGTCGGGCCTGGTATCCATGTTGCCGTTCGAGGGCGCACAATGGCGCTTCGAGCAGCCGGTGAGCTTCATGCAATTCCACATTCCATTCGACCTGATGGGCATGGTTTGCGTTTCGCTGTTCGGAATAGAGCTCACCCACGATCATATCCGGATGCCGGCCGATGTACTAGATGTCCAACTACACCACAGCCTGGAGCGCATACGGCATACGGCCTCCCTGATCGAGCCTACCAATCTTCTCCTCGACAGTTGGGCACTGATCCTCGCTGAAAAATTCCTTCTGCGGTTATCGAGTCACGGCGAGCGAAACGGGCACGGACCATTCGGCAAGCTTCCGGCCCGGGGTGTTGCACGTATCGTCGATTACATCGAAGATGGGATCGACCACGATCTGCGACTGTCATCGCTCGCTGCGATCGCAGGGATGAGCACCTATCATTTTGCCCATCGCTTCCAAGAGACAGTTGGCATGTCGCCCCATTCTTATGTGCTGGTACGGCGGATCGAACGGGCTCGAGCCTTGTTGCAACGCGAAGGCGCACCGCTCGTCGATGTCGCGCTCGCTTGCGGTTTTTCCAGCCAGTCCCATTTGACGACCGTGTTCCGCCGTTGTCTTGGTGTCACCCCCGGAGAATATCGCCGGCGCGCAGTAATCTAAGTGGATTGACGATGCGATAGGAACCGCCGAAAAGACGCCAAAGGCGCGATGGGTATGCTGTCGCTGATGGGATCAGTCATTGTCCAGCCAGCCTTTGCGTTTCATGAATTCACGAGTGAGTTTGGAACTGAGTATCCGGTGTTAGGCCTGTTGGTAACTCCCGCAACAATCTCTTTAATATTATGGATGCTTTGCGGTGACCAAGTCTCCACGAGGGGGTGGGGTCAATCCTCCATTGATTACATGGTTTCGAATACGCGCTTAAATCGCTAACAATATTTACGTCTTGATCCATCTTCTCGATCACTGCCTCAACTTCGGCACCCGTAAGTATGCCTCTTGACGTACCCGTTGGTGGAGGGCCCGCTGGATAGGCGCTGGTCTTTCCACTGATCATTCATCGCGAAAGCGAAGCCAAACCGAAGGTTAAGGACAAATACATATTGACCTCGATGATCCTGAACTGCACTTAGGCAACCCAGTTGGAACGCTTTGAGCTTTGCAAGGCAGCGTTGCAGGCGAATTGACGTCGTATACAAACACAAAAGCACGACAAACCTTTTCCTTTGAAAATGCCGATAGGAGCGAAATTTTCAGTAGATTTCGATTTGTGCCTAGAATTCTACAAACACACTTTGCAGCCTATCGGATCAGTAATCTCCGATGGTAGATAGGCGGACTTCCAATCAGTCAAATCACAGCAGGTTTCTGCAGGGCCGCGGCTCTTTTTCGGCGCGCCTTGTAAACTAACTGTTGAGCGTTGAGTTTTTCGCGATTGGCGGCGCGGTAAGCTTTCTGATAGGCGCTGTTGTGTTCTTTGTTTGATTGCCGCCACTTCCGTGACCTCGCTGCGGCCTTGGCCTTTTGCTCGGGGCTCAGCGGATTGGCGGCTCGCCACTTCCGCATCCTTTCGGCGGCCTTAGCATAGGCGTCCTTACTCGCATCATCGTCTCTTGTCATACGTTCTCTTCAATCCGGTGCATCCGCAGAAATTATCGGCTTCATGAAGGCGAGTCAAAACGGCCAGCCAAGGCGGAAGCCTATGTCGACGCTCTTGGCATGACTCGCCTGTGCTGCTGACCTTTTCGGAAGGCGGAGCCCACATGGGAAGGGGCTTTTAACGCCAAGGTAAGTTACCCTTATGACAAACATACCACCCGGCTGAATCAGCAGTCGCAAATGGATTGATCGCGGAAGCGCATCCGTAACATTGGCGCTGCTTGTGGCCTCAGAGCGTGTTAAAAGTCTGGCATCGGCTGATTTCGGCTAAGCCCGAGCTTTGAAATCAATTCGGCGACTGATTGTTGAACCCGGCAAAGATAGCAAAGAGGCCGCAGGCGGCAGCCGCGAAGATCGGCAGTCCGCGCGACGAAACCTCCATCACCATCCCACCGATTAGCGGCCCGGCAAGCGCACCCAGCCCCCAGGCGATCGACAGCAGGGCATAAACGCTCACCAGTTCACCACCCTCGTAACGATCACCGAGAATGGCGATAGTTATCGTATAGATACCGACAAAAGCTCCGCCCCAGACGAACAGCAGTGGATAGGCAAGCCAGGCATGCGCCAGGGCGGCGGGCCAGACGAGCGCGCCAGCGGCTGAGATTGCGGCGAGAATGACGACGAGAATGCGACGGTTCATTCTGTCGCCCAGCCAGCCGATGGGGAGCTGGAGCAGGATAGATCCGATCAGCAGGACCGTGAGCAGGAAGGTGGCCGACTGTTCCGGCCAGCCAAGCTGGATCGCATACAACGGAAGCAAGCTAAGACCTGCCGATTCCAAAGCCGCATTCAGCGCTGCGGCAGCAACCGCCACGGGTACGCGCTTGAGATAGCGAAACGGACTTTCATCCACGGCCCGCTCGGGCTTCGCTTCACGGGGACGGCCGAGTTGTAGCACCACGCAGGCGGCAAGGGTGAGCACCGCGCCGATGACGAAAGCGAGCGCTTCATCGCGCCCGACGAGCGCAAGGATTCCCGGGCCGAGCGCGGTGCCTGCCGATAAAGCAGTCACATAGATTGCGATCGTCTTGCCGCGTTTTTCCTCGCTGGTGATCTGGTTGAGCCATGTTTCAGAGACCACGAACAGGGCCTCGGCAGCCGCGCCCAACGCCGCCCGGAGCGGAAACCACCACAGGAAAGGCGCGGTCGGAAAAACCGCGAAGAGCGCGCCGGCGAGGAGCAGCGCACACTTGGCGAGCTTGCCAAAACCCAAGTGCCTGGACAGATGCGGAAGCGCAGGCGCGACGAGCAGCACGCCGATCGCATACATGGCGCTGTTGGCGCCGACGAGTGTTTCCGAATAGCCGGCGTCCGAGAGCTCGAGCGCGATCAGCGGCGCGCTGAGGCCATAGGTCAGACCGAAGGTGGCGGCGGTCAGGATCACGACCCCTGCCGTTCTTGTCGGACCGGTCACGACACGGTCCTATCTCTTTCGGCATGCCCGTGCTTGTGGACGAGTACCCGTCTCGCACGGAAAGCTTCGCCGATCCGCGTCCTCCAACGCCGCTCGCTATGCTCGATCACCTGCTCGAGGAGGCGCGTGTAGTCGAGTACCAGCCCCGGCGTCCAGGTCATCGCTTCCGTTCTACCACGCACGATCCGCATCAACCAGAAATGCGGATCGCTGACGATGCGGAAAAGATCGCGCCAGGGCCGTCCCGTGTAGGCTGCGCCCTCAGTGGCCGCGTCGAGCGCCTGGATGACTGTGGTCGAGCAATTGCGTGCGGTGAGATTGTAGGTCGTGTCTTGCGAATAGGCTTGCCAGAACCTTTTCAGCGCTTGCGGGTTGAAGCGGCAGAAGGTGATTTTCTGGTCCGGCATGCACCAGGCGGCAGCTTCAATCGCCAGCGATTCATTGAAGCGCCCCGGCACGTCGTTCTCATGGCCCGCCGATAGAAGCGCACGGAAATCGTCCGGGCTGTGGTCGATGTCATTGGCCGGGTAATGGCTGACATAAAGGTCTGGCGGCATTTCCAGCGCGCTATGTCCGGTCGAGACCACGCCTTTCTTGTCGACGGCAGCCACATAGCGATCGACTAGCAAGCGTCGCTCCGGGTCCTTCACGGAACCGATGGCGGTCCAGACATAAACGTTGAGGATCTTGTCGCCTTTGCCGACAGCCGCATCATCTGTAACAACCGGATGGACTTTGCCGCCCTGCCAGTTGCGCGCCGCGTAAAGCGGGAGGGAGGTGATGGAGGCGCCGTCGGGCAGCTGCCGTAAGGGTAAGGCCATGCGGACGAGGGCATAGCCCGACGTCAGAAGAAGCAGCGCGAAGCAGAAGGGGACCGTCAACAAATGCGGCACCGGCCAAGCGAAAAGGATCATGGCTGCCAGACAGACCTCGATCAGCCCGGCGACGATCCCGACCCTCCACCGCGGGCTTTGCACTACATAGGCCGAACCAATCCGGAGCAATCCGTCGATCAGGAAAGCAGCGCCGAAGACGATCGCAGCGCCGATATTGTTGTCCCACGGCACGTTGACGACGATAAATGCAGCGAAGAGAAAAGCCGCGCCGCGTAGCGCGTCGATCCAATGCCGGCGCAGTCCGAGCGAGACAGCCGCTACGATCTCCACGATCCCTTCGATCACGAGGAAGAGGGCGAGCGTGTCCAGGACAACGGACAGCACTCCATCGCTCAGATCAAACAGGATCAGGATACCGAGGAGCATCCAGACGACGCCTGCAACCATCAGGAGCCGCCACATCGGTTTCAAGGCACGCGCCCCA